>JBJTPZ010000178.1:0-25114 GCA_046075365.1 Planctomycetaceae bacterium | reverse complement strand
GCTGCACTGGGAATCACACCAGCCAGACAAAACAGCGTGCCGTAAAAGCCGAAAGACCGATCACCTGCCACGCTGAGCAGCGCCACCAGAGCCCAGCCCCCGGACAGCAATAATCCGGCAAACATCCCCAGCCGCGCACCGGCTCGCGACCCGTAAGCCGCGACCGTATGAGTCCCCTCAAGCAGCTCCCGATCAGCTCGCAGACGCAAATGCATCACTGCCACGACCCCCGCCAGCACCACAGGCACCGCGACAGACATAATCAGGAACATCACCGCAAACCCAATAAAACCAAGATACAGGCCGAAAAAATCCAGTTCTGATCCACGCATCGCCAGGCCCCCCCATTGACTTGCTGAAGCTTCGAAAAACTTACCTCCCAACAAACCATGTGGCCGAACAGCAATATGCGCACCGAAGAACATCAAAAAACATAAGTCTTATAATCACAAATACTTACGCCATTTATCAACCGCTCAATGGCGGCCAGAGAACCACCGGATGGGCAAAAAATCGTGCCGCACGTACATCAAATACCTGGCGAGCTGCATTGCCCCGCAGGCAGGATCACTGGCCGCGAGGCAGCAGGGGCGGACGGGCCGTACTAAACGGCAGCAGAAAAAATCTGTCGTCCGATTCCCGGACACCACCGTCATCAATGCCGTTTTCGCCCACGGAATACAGCCGGACCACAGCCCCCGATCGTCGATAGTTCAAAGGCCGCCCGACCACGGGATCCGGCGGCAGACGACAACCAAACAACTGCTCCACCGCAACCAGATTTTCCGGCCAGTCACCGGTACGAAGCTGGTACTTTCGCAGCCAGCAGCTCGTCTGCAGCAGCGACTGACGGATTTTGGCTGCCAGTGCCAGGAACTCAAGCACGTCAATCCACGGCGGTCCTTTGACAAGCAGACTGAGCGTCACGTATTCCGTAACTGTCTCCCGACTGCCCGACTTCCCCGTCTCCAGCGAAGCCTTCGCCTGCCCCAGCAATTTCTCCCACCGATCAGCAGCCTGCCTGATCGACTGCATCGCCCGCGGAATATCACCAGACTGAAACAGCTGCTGCCCCCGATCGTACTCCTCGTTGACCCGCCGCGCCACAGCATCCCAGTCGATATCAGGCTGCTCACGCAGAATCTGTTCCAGCCCGCGGTCCCCGTCCCTGTTACCCAAAAATGAATCCGTCAGAAACTTCAGCCTGAACTTTTCGTCGCGGCGCAGATATTCGAGCAGCTCGAGCATGACGGGACGACCGTACCTGTCTGCGTGCAACAGCGGATCTCCCGGTGCCGGCAACGCCTGCAAATCCCGCAGGAAACCATCGATGTCAGACTCACTCAGCCCGGGTAAAGACAGCAGTGCCTGACATTGATCGGTGGCCAGCCCTTCCATCATCAGCCCTGTCGTGAACACCGCATCCGGCGCGGACTGCAGAAGTCGACTCAGACGCAACAAAGTTCCAAGCTCTGTCCACGCTGCCTGCACCTGCTCTTCACCCAGTCGCAACATCGCGGCTGTTCGCAGGATCGTAAAAACATCCAGCAAATCACCTTGAGAAGGACTTCTGTAAAGCTCGGGACTTACACCTCCGGAACCTTTTGAGGCAATGACTGGCAGGTACCAGTGTGAACGCCCTGCCGCGTCCCGAATCACCTCCAGAACAGGCTCCTGAGACCGCAGCCAGGCAGCCACCGCCGGATGCTGCTCGGCGGTCCATGGAAATGAATCGACATTTGTCGGTGCTCCCGATGTGGGCAAATTCTGATCGAAGAACCTGGGAAACAACTCCGGCACATTAAACCGTACATCAATCGCCCGCAGCAGCCGATCCAGCTCGCGAAAATCCCGCTCGTACTCGGAAAAGTTCCGCAGCCGCGGTGTCTCAGGCCCGGCTGCCGGAACCCCTGCCCGCCGATGAAACTCCAGACGCTCCCGCAATCTGACCCTGAACGAATCAGCATACAGCTCAACCACCTCAGACAGTCGCGCAGCAGCATTGTTTTCCGGAGTCACGCCCTGTCGAGCCTGCTGGTCCAGCGTTTCAGCAATGCCAGCGAATTCGGGAGGTGCCTGCGGAGCCCCGCAGCCGCTCGACACACACACCAGCAAACGACAACAACACTGCACATCCACGCCGCATCTTACCGTCCTTTGCCACAGCCTGCGGACAGCATTCCTGTCATCGGTACAGCGGAGCATCCGGCAGTTCGCTGGTCACCTCGAACACCTCAGGTGCAGGTACCTTAGCAGGATCACGAATGTAATTCAGTTCCACAAGCACCGCGTAAGTCAGGAAAATCAACAGCCCCAGCGCCACGCCATTCGGCAGTGCCGCATCACCCCAAAACTTCAAGGCACTGCCTGCAGACTTCGCAAAACGCACCCTCGAACCATCCCACTGCACACTGTACATCTCGTCCAGCACCAGATGCGACAGAAAACCCAGCCCCACACTGACTGCCATCAGCGTTCGCACACGCAGGTCGTCACTGTGATACGTCAGAAACGTCAGCTCGGCAAAAATCAACAGCGCCGGAATACTGTGAAACATGCCCCGATGCACCGTCAGCCGCGCCAGCAAAAATGCGCCCCCATAACGCACCACCGCGTACGTCAGCAGTGCAAAAAACAGAGTATGATCGCTGCTCATCCCCAGCGACTGCACCTGCTGCATCAAAAACAGCGGTGTCAGGGCCGCCAGCAGAGTCATCAGCTCGCGAATCGGACGACCGCCCTCCGCATCCAGATCAGGCAGCATCCCGGCAACCCATGTCAGCGCAGCAGCGATCGCCGCCTGGACAAAGCTGTATCCGGCCGACAAAAAAGCTGCCGCGCCACAGCCAATCCCCAGCAACCCGCTGACTGTAATATGTTCTCGATAACCGGCCATCTCGGGGACTCCCGCTGCCCCGCCGAATTCTAACGAAGCCACGCCCGGCAACAGCAGAATTCCCCGCACTGACCGAAACACCCGACCCGCACAAAGCCCCCAGAACACACAAACAACCCAAAATCAGCCACTGCGAACCGCCCAGGACAATCCAGCCGGCAGTTTTTGCCGGTGTCACACGACTTGAACGTCAAGCAGAAAAAAATCCGATGGAGCGGGTTTGCTCCGACTCAATGCCGGCAGAACCGTTTGCCGGACCAGGCCACCAGAGCCCTAAAGTCGGCAGGCTCCGAGCATTCCGTAAATCCGTCAGAGCCTGGCGGTACGTTGCCCGATTGCAGCGACCGCTGCTTTTTTCAAACGTCTGACCAGTCGGGCAGTGCTAGGGTTTCATACGAGTTATTCCACGCGGAAGGCCTGCCGCTTCCGTCAGCACGGATGACGTTCACGACTTCTGTCTTCCTGCTCGCTTCCGATGGTTCCCCCATGTTTGATTCCGATCGACTGAAGACTGACCTGCTGGCTCTGGGCCTGCTGGCTCTGGTCGTGTTCTCCGGACTCAGTCTGCTGAGTTATGATCCGGCGGATCCACCGTCGACGATCGTATTCCCGGTTCGCGCAAACCCGGTCAACATCTGCGGCAATGCCGGAGCTGCACTCGCATTCCACGGCGGACAAATACTGGGAGCCGGAATCTGGATCGTGCTGCTGACACTGGCGGCCTGGGACCTGAAACTGTTTGCTCGTGAACCATCCCGCGGAACAGCTCCGGTACTTACCGGGCTGGTCATGCTGGTGGCTTCGGGCTGCGTCCTGCTGCAGCTCGTCATGCCCGAACTTTCCACAGGTTCACTCTACGGCAGCGGCGGACAGGTCGGTGCCCTGCTCGGTCTGCTGCTCACTCAGATGTTTTCTCCCGTCGGGATCCTGATTCTTTGCGGCAGCCTGTTCGCAGCCGGCATTGTGCTGACTCCGCTGTCCGACCTGCTGCTGCCCGCAGTCAGGTTCAGCCTGCTGCCGGCTACTCTGGCCGGCTCGTCATTCCGAAGGCTGGTCCGCGGATCCCGTGGCACTGCCGTCGTTACAGCTGCCCCACGCAGCACCGGCGACAGCTCGGCCACCGTGCCGCTGCGTCCTGCTGCCAACACTGAGACCACCGCTGCCGCCGCAACGGCAGCCGCTCAGACACCTGCGGCCGGCACCGTTCCGACGCCCAAAACACGTGGTCGCCGAGCTGCCGCTGCTGCCAGCGCCACAACTGCTGCCCCGACCGATACCGCCTCCGACAAATCCGTCGGCAGCAGCGGGATCGGCAGCAGCGTCACAACCGATGACGAACCGGCCACTTTGCCGTTCCGTCGCCCGGCAGTCCCCGTCGCCGCTCAGGATGACGAAGCTGACAGCGAGGATTCTGTGCCGCTGCCAAAGGTCGCCGTGCTGCCGGCTTCCAGTCGCAATATTCGCATCAACGCCCCCGCTGCTGTCTCAGCCCCACCGGCCGGTCAGGCCAAAACGGAACGGCCTGGCTACAGCCTGCCGGCCGTCGACCTGCTGACGGAAGGGGAAGAATTTCCCTATGAACAGCTGGCCAAAAAAGCACGCCTCGCCGCCAATACGCTGGAACAGGCGTTCGCTGAATTCGGCCTGAACGTACGAGTTTCCGAGATCGATACCGGTCCTGTGGTAACACAATTCGAACTGGAACTGGAAAAAGGACTGCGACTCAGCAAAGTCACGGCACTCGAAGATGACCTCGCGATCGCTCTGCGAGTTCCGGCAGTGCGAGTTGTCGCACCGATCCCCGGCAAAAACACTGTCGGGGTCGAAGTTCCCAACGACAAACAGGTGATGGTCCGGCTCCGCGAGCTGCTGCAGTCGACAGGTGTGGGCTGCGAGTCACTGCGGCTGCCGCTGTTCCTGGGCAAAGACGTCAGTGGTCGCCCCCTGGCCGTGGACCTCGCAAAGATGCCGCACCTGCTGATTGCCGGACGCACCGGCACCGGCAAAAGCGTGTGCCTCAATACCCTAATCATCTCCCTCCTGATGACTCGCACACCAGACGAAGTCCGCATGCTGATGATTGACCCGAAAATGGTCGAGCTTAGCCCGTACAAACGCATCCCGCACCTCATGCACCCGGTGATCACCGACATGAAAAAGGCGGAAGCAGTGCTGGCATGGGCCGTGGATACCATGGAGGAGCGTTACGACCTGCTGGCTCGCGCCGGAGTACGACATCTCGACAGCTTCAACAAACTGGGACGAGCCGAAATTCTGGAGCGACTGGGCATCGGTGAGAACGACCCGGAAGCCTCGGCCGTTCCCGACCGACTGCCGTTCATCGTGATCATCGCGGACGAAATGGCCGACCTGATGATGACGTCCGGGAAGGAAGTCGAGGCTTACATTATTCGCCTCGCTCAGAAATCCCGCGCTGTCGGAATTCACCTGGTACTCGCCACTCAGAAACCCACGGTCGATGTGATTACCGGACTGATCAAATCCAACCTGCCCGCTCGCATCTCGTTCCAGGTCGCCAGCAAGATGGACAGTCGCGTGGTGCTGGACGAATCCGGAGCAGAGCGGCTGCTGGGCAGCGGTGACATGCTGTATCTGGCCCCCGGTACCAGCCACGTGACTCGTGCACAGGGCACCTACGTCAGTGATGATGAAATCAACTCCGTGATTGACTACTTCAATGACACTGCTCCGGAATTCAGTGCTGAGCTGCTGCGACTGACGGCTCAGGCCGGCCAGGCATCCGGCGGGTCGGGCACTGATCCTGCTGACCGTCCGCACGACGATCTGTATGAATCCGCGGTGGAAGTGGTGATCCGGGAAGGTCGCGGCAGCGTTTCGCTGCTGCAGCGAGCACTGGGAATTGGTTACGGTCGGGCAGCGCGAATGATTGACTGGATGGCGACGGACGGGGTTGTCGGGGATTACAACGGGCAGCATGCCCGGGAGGTCATCTGCACAATGGAACAGTGGCAGTCTGCTCGAGCGGACCGCGACTGAAATTCCATCCCGTGAATCTTAATTCGGCCTTAACAAGCCCGGATTTTCTGGCAACTGTGTGCGGAACGCACGAGAATCCAGAGTAGTTTTCCCCCGCCCACACTGTATACTGATGCTGGCAGCAGACGTGCAGTCTGCATAACTTTCGGTCGTCATCTGCGTGTTTCACCTATGAATTCTGTGCTCACATTTCGCAGCCGATTGTGGCGGCAGATCTTCTGCCTGCTGCTGACTGGCAGTCTGTGGCGCGGGCCCATGCCCGTGCTGCACGATCATGCGGAACTGGCAGAAGGCACCGGCCTGATACGCCATTTGCTGCAGTATCACGATTATGACATTGCCGCCCCCGGGGGCGGTCAGACCTGTCAGTCGCACTGGCATTTTGCTCCGCTGCGTGACGTTCTTGACCCAAATGCTCCGCCGCAGAAATCCGGTGACGACGACATTTCTGCGTTCCGGCTGGCATCGACGTCTGGCCGTTTCACAGATGCTTTATCCTGCGGTCACACCTTCAGTGCTTTGCCGCCTTCTGTTCTTTCGGCCGGTGGTCAGTCGGCGGACTCTTCCGCCTGGTCACTGACCTGTACAGCAGTGTCACCCGGCAGCTCCGCCGGCGGCCGCACTATTCTGCTCAGGGGCATGTCGTTTCTGCTGTGACGCAATTTCAGCCTGATCCCGCACGGCGGTGTAACAGTTTGAAATTCTTGCAGAAAGCAAAGCGATGTCCATGAAACGTGTGGCTTTAGCCTGTGGTGCTGTGGCGGTACTGGGTGGTGTTGGCTGGTATGCCTGGTCCCGACCATTTTCCGCCGCCGATGTCTCGCCTGCAAACACTGCCGCATCTGCTGCGTCCTCGGCTGCCGGTGACTCGACCGACGCTCCTGCAGAAGTGCTGCGGCGGGTGCAGCTGACTCCCCAAAAATCAGCGGCTGCCGGGTTTGCGATGGCCACAGCCGCAGCGCAGCCGCTGCAGCACGAGCATCTGGTCCCGGGACGCATTCAGTACGACGACCGTCGTCACGTGGTTGTGCGTTCGGCAACTCCGGGGATTGTCGTTCGTCTGCTGGTCCGGCCTGGTCAGCAGGTGCAGAAAGGTGAAGTGCTGCTTGAACTGAACAGTCCCGAAGTGGGTGACGCGCGAGCGGACGTGCTGCAGCGAACCTCTGAGCTTGAAGTGGCGCAGGAAAGCAGCAAGTGGGCTCGCGAAACCTGCGAAGGACTGGCAGCACTGTCGCAGTCAATTCGTGAGCGGGCTTCGATTGACGCCATCCGCCAGCAGTTTCGATCGGTCGTGCTGGGCAAGTCGCGTGAGGTGCTGCTGAGCACTTATTCTGAACTGTTGCTGTCTGAAGTGCAGCTGAAGACAGCGGAAGAAAACGCTCGGGCCGGTGTAATTCCGGGGCGAGTGGTGATTGAGAAGCGGCAGGCCTGCGATCAGCTCGAAGAAACTCTGGCGTCGCAGCTGGAAGAGCGTACTTTTGAAGCGCGGCAGCTGCAGCTGCAGACCGCATCGCGTCAGCAGGATGCTGACCGTCGTCTGCGAATTGCTCGTCAGCACGTGCGAACTCTGCTGGGTTCTGCCGACGACGAAGCGGTCCCCGCCGACTCCGGTGACTCAGAAGCAACCCTGTCGGTCATTCAGCTGCGTGCTCCTTTTGCCGGAACCGTTGAACAGCTGAATATTTCGAATGCGGAACGTGTTGAGTCCAGTGCCGCCCTGCTGACTCTGGCTGACACCTCCACGCTGTGGGTAGCGGCCGATCTGCGTCAGCGGGAATGGCGGGCTCTGCAGCTGCAGCCGGGCGACAAGGTGCGAGTCATTCCGGCTCTGGAGGGTATGCAGCCGCGGGAGGCAGCGATTCACTTTGCCGGTCGTGAAGTGGATCCCGCCACCAACGCCGTGCCGCTGGTGTCGGTGATTGACAATGCGGACGGACGCCTGCGTCCGGGGATGTTTGTGCGAGTTGCGATTCCGGTTGCCGAGCCGAAGACTACGCTGGCAGTTCCGGAATCTTCGGTGCTGGAGCATGATCGGCAGCCGTTTGTCTTTGTGCCGGCCGGTCAGGACCTGTATGAGCGAGTGGACGTGAAACCGGGCCTCAGAACTGATGGTCTGGTTGAGATCGTGCAGGGGTTGCGTGAGGGCGACCGGGTTGTCGCCGAAGGGGCATTTTTTCTGAAGAGCGAGCTGCTGTTGCAGGGAGAATCGGAGTAGTCCGGCTCTGAACTCGTACGAACGCCTTGCCCTGTCTGGCTGCTGCGGCGGCCATTGCGACTGACTGGAATTCTGCCATGCTGGCTCAACTGATCAGGCTGACTTTGGAAAACCGTTTTCTGGTGCTCATCGGGACATTGCTGATGGCAGCTGCGGGCATCAACGCGGCCCTGCATCTGCCGATTGACGCGGTCCCCGACATGACCAACGTGCAGGTGACAGTGATCACCAGTGCCGGTTCGCTGTCACCGGTCGAGGTCGAGCGTTATGTGACGCAGGCGGTGGAAGTAACGATGGGCGGGCTGCCGAAAGTTGAAGAGCTCCGCAGCATCTCGCGATTCGGGATTTCCGTCGTGACGATCGTGTTTCGTGAGGGCACGGACATTTATCGTGCCCGGCAGCTGGTGGCCGAACGTTTAAGTGCCGCGGCGTCACTGATACCCAACGGCTACGGGACGCCGGAGCTGGGCCCGCTGACGACAGCGCTTGGTGAGATTCTGCAGTTTGAAGTCCGCGGCGAAAAATATTCGCCAACGCAGCTGCGGACTATGCTGGAATGGGATGTGGCACCACGGCTGCGGGAAGTCCCTGGCGTCACAGAAATCAACACGCATGGTGGCTACTACAAGGCGTGGGAGATCCAGCCGGATCCGGAACTGCTCAATTCGTATTCTTTAACCTTTGAGCAGGTCTTTGCGGCACTGGAAAGCAACAACGTATCGGCGGGTGGTGGCTATGTCGTGCATCATGGCGAGCAGCGATTTTTGCGAGGTCAGGCGCTGGTTAACGGACTTGAAGATCTTGAGCAGATCGTGATTCGCCGGGAACCGGGTGGCACACCTGTCCTGATTCGCGATGTCGCAACGGTGCGTGAAGCCCAGCTGACACGGCAGGGCGCCGTCACCCGAGATGCCCGCGGCGAAGCCGTCACCGGGCTGGTAATGATGCTGATCGGCGAAAATTCCCGCGAAGTTGTGGGGCGAGTCAAACAGCGGCTGGAGGAGATTCAGCCGACGATGCCGGAGGGAGTAACTCTGGAGGTGACTTACGACCGATCGGCCCTGATCGGCAGAACATTGCATACGGTTGAAAAGAATCTGCTGGAGGGCGGCACGCTGGTGATTGCTGTGCTGCTGATCATGCTGGGCAGTCTGCGTGCCGGCCTGATCACGGCTCTGGCAATTCCCCTGTCCATGCTGTTTGCCACCTCGCTGATGCAGGCGTTTGGGGTGACGGCCAGTTTGATGAGCCTTGGTGCGATCGACTTCGGCCTGATTGTCGACTCGTCCGTGATCATGATTGAAAACTGCATCCATCGCATTTCGCACAATCATGAGGGTCGACCGCACACGGATGTGATCCGGGATGCCGCGATTGAAGTGCGAAAGCCTACGATGTTCGGCGAACTGATCATTTCGATCGTCTATTTGCCGATTCTGATGCTGCAGGGGACGGAAGGCAAGCTGTTCCGACCGATGGCCCTGACTGTGCTGTTTGCTCTGTTCGGTTCGCTGATTTTGTCGATGACCTTCATGCCGGCAATGGCCTCGCTGGCGCTGCCGAAGAAGATGCAGGATCACGACGTATTTCTGGTCCGCTGGATCAAGTTCTTCTATCGCCCCGTGGTGACTCGCACAATCCGGCACCCGTGGATCACCACTCTGATTTCGGCTGCTGTGTTTGCCATCAGTATTCCGACAGCCCTGTATCTGGGGGCCGAATTCATGCCGCGACTGGAGGAGGGCGATCTGCTGATTGAAGCGGTGCGTCTGCCCAGTGCATCGCTGGAGGGTGCAATCACGATGTCTCAGCAGATTGAATCACTGCTGAAACCGACTCCGGAAGTACTGACGGTCTTCTGCAAAACAGGACGACCGGAAATTGCCAACGATGTGATGGGCGTGCACCAGACTGACGTCTGGGTGATGCTCAGACCGCACACTGAATGGCGCCCCGGAATGACTCGTGAACTGCTGATCGAGGAAATGTCTGAGAAGCTGAATCGGGAAGTTCCGGGAGTTGCCTTCGGGTTTACTCAGCCGATTGAAATGCGAGTCGACGAGCTGGTGGCGGGAGTCAAGGCGGATGTGGCTGTGCTGCTGTACGGCGACGATCTGGATCAGCTGGCACAGATTTCCGGCAGGATTGAGCAGACATTGAAGGGGATTGCCGGAGCTGTGGACGTGAAGGCCGATTATCAGGCTAATTTGACCACGGTGACCATTGTACCGGATCGAGCGGCCATGGCGCAGTACGGCATCAGTGCGCAGCAGGTGATGAACGTTGTCGAGGCTCTCGGCGGGCGTACTGTCGGCACGATGTTTGAGGGCCGAGCCCGGTATCCGATTCAGGTCCGTATTCCGGAATCGTGGCGGAGCGACGTGGAGCGTCTGAAACAGCTGCCGGTGGGTGAAGCAGGCGGCATTCCGGTCCCGCTGGAAGAGCTGGCGGATGTGCGAATCGAAGAGACTCCGCCATCGGTCGAGCACGAATCGAATCGCAGGCGAACTTTCGTTTCGGCGAACGTCCGCGGTCGCGACGTGGCCACATTCGTCGCAGAGGCTCAGGCGGCGGTGGCTGAGCAGGTCACATTGCCGACCGGCTATGAAATTCGCTGGGGCGGGGACTTTGAAAACCTGCAGTCGGCCAGCCTGCGACTGATGCTGATTACGCCGGTGGTGCTGCTGCTGATCTTCCTGCTGCTGTACACATCATTCGGTTCAACCCGACTGGCCCTGCTGATTTTTCTGGCGGTGCCCATGGCGGCCAGTGGCGGCATTTTTTCCCTGTGGCTGCGGAGCATGCCATTCAGCATTTCAGCGGGGGTTGGCTTTATTGCCTTGTTTGGAGTGGCCGTGCTGAACGGACTGGTGTGGGTCAGTGCGGCTGAGAACCACCGCAAGTCCGGCATGCCGCTGCCTGAAGCCACGCTGCTGACGGCATTATCGCGACTGCGACCGGTGCTGATGACGGCTTTCGTAGCCAGCCTCGGTTTTTTACCGATGGCACTGTCAACCAGTGACGGTGCTGAAATGCAGCGACCGCTGGCCACCGTTGTGATTGGCGGGCTGATTACTTCGACGCTGCTGACATCGCTGGTTGTGCCGGCAATTTATCCGTGGTTCGCCGGCGGCCTGCCGCTGACCGACGAAGGCGGAGAATCCCGCTAAGCAGCGCGAGCCGAACAATATCAGGAGCCTGCAGCGGCAGCGCAGGGGCAGCGTCGCACGCGGTGCCCGCCCCGTTCCCCGCTCCCTCACGGTCGCGGCTCCTTCACGGTCGCGGTTCGTGGCTTCGCGCGTAAGGCAAATGGCCCGACGAGCCCTCATGCAGCGACGGTCAAGGAGGACCTCACCCACATATCCTCGTACTCGTACTCGAACGCCCCGGACAACGGCGGCAACCGCAGAACGCGAAAAAAATTCGAGCACGAGTACGAGCACGAAGAACGAAGAACGAGTCGAACCGCGACCCTGCCTCATTAGCGTCCATCTGCGTTTATCAGCGGTGCAAAAACCAGCAGCTTACCCACACCACAGAATGCACTTTCAGCCCGCTGCGTTTCCCTTCGCGGCTTCGCGGCTTCGCGTGAGGCAAACAGTCTGCCGAGTCTTCATGCGTCGACGGTCAAGGGTGGGACCTCACCCCTCACCCCCATCCCCTCTGCCCTTCCAGGGGCAAGGGGTGCTATTGCGCTTTCCGCAACTCAAAAAACACAAAATCCTCCCCTCGCCCCCGTGAAACGGGGGAGAGGGGTCGGGGGTGAGGGGGCTACTCCCCCTGGATCCGCTGCCCGCCCAGTCCCGGTATCAGCGTTCATCAGCGGTGCAGAAAATCGCAAGGAACAGATCTCGGGCTGGAAAGCCCGAGCTACAGAAAGCACCGTTCATCAGCGGTTTACAAAAAAAATTCGTGCTCGTGCTCGTAATCATAATCGAAAACTACCTCCGGCAGCCAAATCGCACACCCGCGGACTCCCGTCCGCGGCTCGCCACTGTACCTCTTCATGAGCGTTCATCACCGGTGCAAAAAACGCAAGTAACAGATCTCGGGCTGGAAAGCCCGAGCTACGGAATCGCCACCGGGCGAACCGGATGCGGCAGGACGGCCGCCAGTTACAGCCTCACCCCTCTGCGTTCCCCTTCGCGGCTTCGCGGCTTCGCGTGAGACAAAAACTGTCTGCAACGGACCACTGCGGCGACAGTTCCGGGGCACAACGCTGAGCCAAACGGCGAGCGATCCTGTCTCAGGATTGCCCGCGCAGCAGCGGGACGCTCGACAGCCGGCACGTGAAGCTGCAGACTAACAGCACCAGCTTCATTCACCTGTAACCATTCATGTCCATTCGTGGTTCAAAAAAAACACGATTCCCGGATCCTTCGCACATGTCCGTCAATCCACTGCCACAAGGTCTGTCCCCCGAACTTCTCAGCACCGCAGCCGGGCGTCGCGCAGCGGCTGATCACTACCGCGCGCTGCTGCTTGACGACTGCCTGCCGTTCTGGTTTCCTCGCAGCCTCGACCTGCAGCACGGCGGTTTCCTGCATTGTCTCGATCGCGACGGTACTCTGGTGGATTCTGACAAGTCCGTCTGGGCGCAGGGGCGTATGAGCTGGATGCTGCAGGCGCTGGCCGCAACGCCACAGCTGCAGTCTGATCCTCGCTGTGCTGACTGGCGACGCTGGGCTGAATCCGGCCTGAACTTTCTGCGTCGCCACTGTTTTGATGAACCTGCCGGCCAGATGTATTTCCATGTGACTCGTGACGGTCGCCCGATTCGCCGTCGCCGCTACGTCTACAGCGAAGCCTTCGCCTGCATCGCCTTCGCTGCTCACGCCGAATGGTCGCAGTCCGAGGAATCCTCGCACATCGCCTGGGATCTGTTCCGCACGTTTACTCGGGTCAACTTTACGCCGGGAGCCATGCCGCCGAAGTTTACTGAAACGCGACCGCTCGTCGGACTGGCGCCCCGCATGATCACTTTGGTTACCGCTCAGGAAATGCGGCGGCGTCTGGGACCGCATCCGCTGCTGCACGAATGGATTGACCGCTGCATTCACGAAATCGAGACCCTGTTCTGGCGTCCGGATCTGGACTGCGTGCTGGAAACGGTGCAGCCTGATGGCCAGATTTCTGACCACTTCGACGGCCGACTGCTGAATCCCGGACATGCAATTGAAGGTGCGTGGTTTATTCTGGAGGAGGGACGATTCCGCGGCGATGACCGTTTGATTCAGCTGGGTTGTCAGATGCTGGACTGCATGTGGCAGCGCGGCTGGGATTCGCAGTTCGGCGGACTGTTCTACTTCCGTGATGTCTTTGACAAACCCGTGCAGGAGTACTGGCACGAAATGAAGTTCTGGTGGCCGCATGATGAAGCCCTGATTGCCACTCTGCTGGCCTGGCGGCTGACCGGGCAACAGCGTTTCCTGCAGCGCCACTGTGACGTTTTCAACTGGGCCAGTGAGAAATTTGCTGACCCGGAACACGGGGAATGGTTTGGCTGGCTGCATCGCGACGGCACTCGCTCTTCCACTCTGAAAGGCAATCTGTGGAAGAGCTTTTTCCACCATCCGCGAGCGTTGTGGATGTGCTGGCTGCTGCTGGATGAACAAACAGTCGGGAAGACAAGCTGAGCCAGTCCAATGCCCTGCCACCGGCTGCGAAAACCCGGTTCCCCCATTTGCCCCCTGGCTCGGACTGCCTTATGATCCTGCCCGCCGGCAGCCGCCGCAGCAGTCAACAATGATCTCTTCAGGAAACAGTCATGAGCGAAACGCTGATTCAGGTCCGTGACAATGGTCCCTTTCTGATCACCGGCCCCTGCAAAGTCACCGACGCAGCTGGCAATGTCTTTGACCTGAAGGGCAAGGAAACATTCGCGCTGTGTCGGTGCGGTGTATCTGCCAATCGCCCGTTCTGCGATGGTGCTCACAAGGGCTGCGGATTTCAGTCGTGCGAACGAGCGGCGGTCTGAGATTCGGGCCAGCCGAGTTTTTTGTGTGAACGCTTACTGCGGTTCCGCTGGCAGCACCGGCGGCCGCAGCAGCTGTTCGCGTCGGTTTTCGGCAAAACTGAAGCCTGTGACCTGAATCTGGTGGCTCTGCTGCAGTTCAAAGGGCAATTCGGACTGACCAGCACTTGCAGCAGAGGACTGTGGCAAACTGATCGTACCCTGTGCTGACAGCTGCGTGAGAATGCGGTCGAACGGAGGCCTGGCGCTGGCAGAGCGGTTTGCCGGAAGAACGCTGCCGGTCAGGCTGGCGGAGTTAATTTTCAGGTCCTTCAGTGGCAGACTCAGTTTTTCGGCCGGACTGACGGCAGCGGCATTCAGCGGCAGCTGCAGGTAGCGAGGTGAACCGGTGATCTGCAAAGTTGTGACCGGAGTTTGATCACTGGAATCCGGTTTGGCCGGCTGCGTCTGCAGTTTCAGCACTGCTTCACATCGCAGCAGTCCAAACGGACCGGCGTTCTCCAGAAAGTTCACGGTGAATTCAGCCATATCAGGCTGAACCATGTCCCTGCGAGGCAGCCAGAACGGCCGTTCAAACCACGCCGCCAGCAGTTCCTCAGGGATGGCCAACTGCAGGAATTTGGCGTACGAGTCGTCTCCGGATGCCAGTTTTTGCAGACTGTTCGAATAGTTGTCGCCAGGCAGCAGAGTCGTCCGGCCTTCGGGATCCACCTGCACACGCAGCCTGAAATCTTTCAGCTTTTGCAGATCACCGACGCTGGCTTTCCAGGACCGCGAGGCCTGTCCGGAGACGGACCGTCGTGCCCCCCGCACCTCAACAACAAACACCACGTCACCGGCGGTCGAAACGGTTTCGGCGGTGTACCGCAACAGTTGTTCGTCCGTTGTTTCCAGCGGGACCGGTTCCTGGTCAGGAAAGCTGATGAGGGTGCGTCGAGTCAGCTGTGACAGGACTTCGAAGCTGTCTCCGGCCTGCAGTCGCCAGACAGGGGCGGCAGTCTGAGCAGCCGGGGGCTTGCCTGCGTCTTGCGGACCGGCAGCAGCCGGGGGCACAGCCGGCGATTCCGTCGTCTGCAGGCCGCTGGCAGTTTGCGACAGCAGGCCAGGAACCAGACACGCGGCAATCAGAATCCTGCGTAAAACGCCCATAACAGCCTTACTCCACGGTCAGCATGCGTCCGGACTGAAAGCCCGCCTGGCTGCAGATCATCGCAGATTTTGCCGCGGATGCCACAGGCTGGATCGCAGAATCCGCACAGCCTTGCACAGTTTCTTCAGCACTGTCGACAGATTATCATACGGTCCCCGATTTTGTCCTGCCATTGATTTCCCCTGACGGAGCTTTCAGCCCGTGAATCCTCTGAAAGAGCTGAACGATCTCGCCGGCCTGTTCCCCGAACCTGCCGATGCTCCTTTGTTTCTGCAGGCCCGTCATGTCGCCCGCGAAGCGACTCCGGAACCTTACCGCACCATGCTGGTGCACGAACATCACATGACGATCAGCATGGAAAGCTGGCATCGCTGTTCGGTGGATGTTGAGGTGCTGGAGTCGCGTTTTCAGGACGGGCTTTACCTGCGTAAAATTCGCCTGCTGAAAAGCGGTACCAGTCGTGCAGTGCAGTTCGGCTATGTCCGCTTCAATCTGGAGCTTGTCACGGAACAGGTCCGCAGCGAGATCCTGGCAGAGAAAGTTCCGCTGGGCCGCATTCTGATTCAGCACAACGTATTTCGGCACGTTGAACTGGGAGCCATATTGCAGTTTACTGCGGGCCCGGGACTGGCACACTGGCTGCAGATGCCGCAGCATGCCGTCACGTGGGGCCGCCTGGCGACAATCTTCTGCAACGGTTCACCGGCCATCGACCTGCTGGAAATCTCGGCCCCGCTGGAATAGGGCTGCCATCGCACGTGCTGCGGTTCAGGGCTTTTCGCTGTCGGCGCAGGCACAAACCATCTGGCCGCAGCCGGGACAGCCTTTCCCGTACTTCAGCTCGATGGCTTCGGTCAGACTGATGCCGGCGACGTTGGCGATTGTGGCCAGCCATGCCAGCACATCAGCAAATTCCTTCGCCGTTTCTTCCTTCGACGATGATTCGCGAAGCGCCGATGCCAGCTCGCCCACCTCTTCCATCAGCCACATGAACGTCCCTTCGATCCCCCGCGCACTGTCCTTGCGGGAATACATCCGGGAAATCATCTGCTGCAGTTCATCGAGTGTCATGGGAATTCTTCCGAAGTGCAGGCATGCGGCGCACAGTTCAACAGACAAAAAAAGCCCGACTGGAAAATCCAGCCGGGCCTGTGAATCCTGCTGGCCTGGCGGGGCTTCAGTAATTCCAGTTCACACCGACGCTGATCGTATGCTGCGTAAAGCTGTGCCGATCAGGCTTAATAAACGGGAACATATTCAGCTGCGGATTGGAGGTGTACTGCACCGACTGAATCGGATCTGCCACTTCCCCGATAAACAGGAACGTGTAGCCGATGCGAAACTTTGCATCTTCCAGCAAACGCATGTTCGACAGCACGGGCACGCGGGAAAACAGCGGGATTTCAGCCGCCAGTGACTGCTCAAACAACGGTGACAGGTGCACCGTGCTGTAGCTGCCGGAGTAAGCGTTTGCCGACGGACCGTTCAGATTATTCGTGTCAAAGCCGTCGGTCGGCGGAAACAGGCTGGTAACCGGGTCCGGAGTATCTGACACAGCCATGTGATTGAACAGGTTGTCACCACTGATGCGAATCTGCTCATTGTTGAACATGGCAGCCAGACGGGATGCACCAGTCAGAGCGATGCCTTTGCTGTCACCGAGCGTGTAGTGGAAGCCAAATTCCGGACCAGCAAGGTTGCTGGTGACTTCCGCCATATGAGTCGCTCGCACCAATACAGGGTCGAACGAGTTGATTTGCACGAAATCGGGATCGTCGTCTTCTGCCAGATTGTCTGCGATGAAGTCATCGTCGTCGTCAACGCCGTCGTAAGGAGGCACCACCTTGGCGTTTTCCGGAGTATCATCATCGCCGCTGCCAAGATAGGCCAGACCTGAGTCGATACCGAGGAACGAAAACTGCTCCTTGACCTTCTGGTAGCGGCCGCCGATGATCGGGTTAACTCGGATGCCACCATGATCGTACAGAGGTGCAAAGGCTATGGCACCGGATGACCCCATGGTGCTGAGGCTGTGTTTCATCAGGAACTGGATGTCGTAGGGAACAGATGCTCCCAACAGGCTGCCGTCGTCAATCGGAATGCTGTAAAGGTTTAGCAGGGCCCGATCCAGTACATCAAATGTTGAGCCAAAAGCTCCGTAGTCGTTGGCATCCTGATCGTCAAACGGCGTCCCAGGGGCCAGAATCTGCCCAACGGTAATGTCGTAGTCAGTCTGACCATTCGTGATGAAGGGTCGATTGAGGGCGCTGCCACCGCTGGAACTCAGTGCGAGCGCTGTTGCAGTGTCCATGCGTCTCGAGGTCTCGATCGCTCGGGCATCGAACGTCTCGGAATCATCGACCTGCCAGCCGAAATCCAGCAACAGACCGGTCCCGTCCACATTCCAGAATCCACCACTGGCCCGCAGACCGTGGTTTGTCAGGTTCGGGATCAGGTTGCCGCTGGCGGCATCGAAGTACCGGTAGAAGGACAGGTCATCGATGATCTCATCGCTGTCCGGATCGTTTTGCTGGTAGTAGGACTGCGACGTCGGACTGCCGAACACGCCGTGCAACTTCCGAGTCTTGGTGTTGGTGTAGTCCATGTTCAGGAAGAACTTGCGGGGCTTCGAAAAGGCTCCGAACCCGCTTCGCTGATCGCTGAACCACGTCCCGTTATCATTGTAGGTCTGTTCGAACATCGGATCGTACGGCGATCCGCCCGTGTACGGCGATCCGTAGGCGGGCATGTAGCCGGCCGGAATGCTCGACGGCGGAGCACCCTGCTGTGCCGCTGCGTTACGCCCGGCTGCCAGCATCAGAAGAAAGGGCACGAACGCCTTCAGTGAATGCCGAATCCGCATTGATCCATCCCTGGAAAAGCTGCAGTAGTGCACTGCTCTCGCATGGTCTCCGTCTGAACGTCGCAGCCGCTGGCAGGGACCCTGCACTGACTGCGCACTCATGACGGTATTATCGAGGGTATCGGTCAGGCAATTTGAGAAACTGTAACGATTGTTCCGTATGTAGTTGTTTTTCGGGTCGTGTCAGGGAAATCGGGTAGTTTCCGCAGCTTTTGCCGGCGATTTTCCTTGTGATTGAGGCTCGGGCTGATCCATGGACCGCCCTGCAGCGGCAGAATTTGCCGACCGCGCCAGACTGCCGGTCAGCCCCCATGTCGCTATGGCCACCTCGCAATTCGCAGCGGCAGGGTTGAGCTTTCCGGTGGTTTGGATAAGGTTAGCGAGCCTCCGACACTTCACCGCCTGACGGTGGTCCGCGTCCCCAATGCTGCAGGAAGCTCACTTGAAAATCGGGCTGACTTACGACTTGCGTTCCGAATATCTGGCACTCGGCTACGACCATGAAGCGACCGCCGAGCTGGACAGCGAAGCTACGGTCTCGGCCATTGACCAGACCCTGCAGTCGCTGGGCCATCAGACCGATCGCATCGGCCACCTGCGCCAGCTGACGTCCCGACTGGCTGCCGGTGATCGCTGGGACCTGGTCTTTAACATCTGTGAAGGCATGCACGGGTTGTCGCGAGAATCCCAGGTTCCGGCCCTGCTGGAAGGCTGGCAGATCCCCTGCACTTTCTCGGACTCATTCACCATGGCAGTCTGCCTGCACAAGGGACTGACCAAGGCGGTGCTGGAGCGTGCGGGCCTGGCCACTGCCGCTTTTCATGTTGTTGAAACCGCGGCGGATATTCAACGTGTGAACCTCGCATGGCCGCTGTTTGTTAAGCCGGTTGCAGAAGGAACCGGCAAGGGAGTCTCCGCCGCATCCGTTGTCAGAACTCCTGCTGAACTTAACACTGCCTGCCGTCAGCTGCTGACCAGATTCAGTCAGCCTGTGCTGGTGGAGCGATATCTGCCGGGGCGGGAATTCACCGTCGGAATTCTGGGAACCGGACCTGCCGCCCGCGTGATTGGAACGATGGAGGTCGAGCTGCTGCCCACTGCGGAACAGGGCTGCTACTCGATGGAAAACAAAGAACACTGGCAGGACCGCGTCAGATATTCGCTGATCCCGGTCGGTCAGGATCCGGAGGCTGACGCTGCTGCCGAACTGGCGCTGCAGTCGTGGCTGGTACTGAACGGACGTGATGCCGGACGCATCGATATTCGCTCGGCTGAAGACGGTCGGCCGGCATTTATCGAAGCCAACCCGCTGGCGGGGCTCAACCCGGATTACTCAGACCTGCCAATGCTGGCGGGCAAGGCTGGCATGAGCTATCAGCAGCTGATTGGCGGCATTGTGGATTCCGCCGCCGCCCGAATTCCCCAAACCCGCTAAACCCGCCAGCCTCCTCCAACCACATTTCCTGGAAAACTGACTGATGTCCACGGTGGTGCTGCTGTTCAATCGAGTCTCCGCCAAAGACTCCATCAGTGAACTGGACGTGCTGCGACAGTGCTCGGCCGTTGAGTCCAGTCTGCTGCGGCTGGGGCATCAGGTTCATCGGCTGGACTGCTCGCTCGATCTGTCGGCCACTCGCCGGCAGCTGCAGCAGCTGCGTCCGGACGTTGTGTTCAATCTGGTTGAGGCACTGGGTGGTACTGACCAGCTGATGGGGCTGGCCACGATGCTGCTGGAATCTTTGGGGATCCCGTTCACCGGTGCGTCGTCGCTGGCCATGCAGCTGACGACTCGCAAACCGCTTGCCAAACAGCGGCTCAGCGAACTCCGCATGCCCACTCCTGCGTGGCTGTTGCCATCGGACGTGAACTGGCGTGGTCTGGCTGCCAACCGCGGTGCTCCCCGCAAAGCACTGATCAAAGCGGCTTCCGAACACGCCTCACTGGGTCTGAGCGAAGACAGCGTGGTCGCCTGCCACAGCCCGCAGCTGCTGAGTGAGCTGCACCGGCACATCAGTTCTGCCGGCCGAAAATTTGGCACACCGTTCTTTGCAGAAGAGTACATTCACGGACGCGAATTCAACCTCAGTCTGCTGGGTGGGCAGGACGAACCGCTGGTTTTGTGTCCTGCCGAGATTCGTTTTACAGGGTATGCGGAAGATCGCCCCAGAATTCTGGGAGCCGCTGCCAAATGGCAGGAAGATTCGGCTGAATACCAGCAGACATTACGCAGCTTCAGTTATGGTGTCTCGGACCAGCCGCTGCTGGATGAGCTGGGAGCACTGGCTCGCGGCTGCTGGACCGCCTTCGGCCTTGCCGGCTACGCGCGAGTCGATTTTCGGGTCGATGCGGACGGACAGCCGTGGGTTCTGGAAATCAACGCCAACCCCTGCCTGTCCCCTGACGCGGGCTTTGCTGCAGCACTGGAACAGTCAGGCATTTCCTGGGATCAGGCCGTGCAAAGAATCCTCAGCGATGCACTTCGCTCAGTCAACTGAACTCACCAGCCAAAAACAGGAGCAGCGACAGTGACGAATGCAGCCGATTTCAGCTTTCGCAGTGAAGTGCGTCCTGCAGACCGGCAGCAGATTCGTGAGATCGTTGAGTCCACCGGGTTCTTTCATCCGTGGGAGGTGGACATTGCCCTTGAGCTGGCAGACGAAAGACTGAGCAAAGGCCCGGCGTCCGGGTACGAGTTTCTGTTTGCCGATGACCAGGGTCGCACGGACGGTTACGCCTGTTTCGGTGAAATCCCCTGCACTCGCGGCAGCTACGATATCTACTGGATCGCGGTGCGCCGGGAATGTCAGGGAAAAGGTCTGGGCCGGCGACTGATGCAGCTGGTCGAACAGCAGATTCGCGGTCTTGCCGGACGCCGCATCTATCTCGAAACATCCGGTCGCAGCGACTACCTGCCGACTCGCAGCTTTTACGAACGCTGCCAGTATCAGCTGGCGGCCGAGCTGCCCGACTTCTATGCCCCCGGCGACGCCAAAATCATTTACGTCAAATGCCTCGACATCTAAAGGAGCTGTCTTATGGATCAGTGGCTGCAGGCGATTCGCGAACAGATCAGCGACCATGGCATCAAGGTTCTGACGGCCGCTGCTTTCACGCTGCTGGGCTGGCTGGTGGCACGCTGGCGGAATGCCCGCAGCTGGCGCAAACGCGAATTCTTCAATCGACTGAATGTGTCGCTGAATTCCGTCCATGAAGGCCGACTGCTGATCCGCACGGTGCTGGAAAAATCGTGTGCCGATATCTTTCTGAATTCCCTCGCAGCCGAGCGTCTGATTCAGGCTGCTCAGCAGACCACGGTCGATAACCCGTTCATCCCGATGGCGCAGGAGGACCGCTGGTTCTATCTGAATGCTGTGCTGAATGAATTGAGTGGACGGTTTGCTGCAGGCCTGTTCCGCCGCGAAGCTGGTCTCAGCGTCACGTCGCACACTTACCTGATCTGCCTGACGAATGAGGCTGAAGGGGCCGTACGAACTCGCAAGATCCGCGCGATGGTGATTCGCCGTGATCTGCTTGAGACATTCCCGACTCTTGAACTGGCCCTCGAAAAACCGCATCATAAAATTCGCCGCAATACGCTGCTGCAGATGCATCATGCGTGGACTGCCGATCCGTCGCTGTTTATTGAGGTCGAAGTCGTCGTCTGATTACCTGGCAGTTAACCCAATGGACCAGCGACATGGCTCGCGTCTTCCTGCTGATCGACGGATACAACCTGCTGCATGCAGCGGGCCTGGGACGCCGTCGATTTGCCAAAGGCGGACTCGAGCTGGCTCGCCGTAAACTGCTGCTGAAACTGGCAGCGGAAATGGCTGACGATGTCTGCCGGGACAGCGTGGTTGTGTTCGACGCAGGCCCGGATGCCGAATCACGCCAGAATTCAGACGAAGCGGCGGCTGCAGGCGAAGCCGGCTGGCCGTTTGCCGTTGTCTACTCGGCAAAGACGCTGTCCGCGGATGATGAAATCGAACGACTGCTGGGAACTCACAGCAGCCCGCGGCAGGTCCTGGTTATTTCCAGCGACCATCGCCTGCACAAGGCTGCCGCCAGACGCGGAGCACAGGCTCTGGACAGCGACCAGTTTCTGACTCTGCTGGAATCCGGCAAGGTGACACAGAGCGGGCTGCGGATTCGAAAAAATTCGCACAATCGACAGAAGTCTTCCAGCCCGGGAAATGAGACTCCGGATGGCCCCAAACCGGCTCGCAGGCCCGCAGATAAATACAGTGACGAAAAAGGTGAAATGGCCGAACTGAATGAGGAATTGCTGGGGCTGGACCTGGACTACCTGCTGCGACTGGATCTGCCGACCTGGAATCCGCCGCGGAAAAAAAATTCTCATCCCAAACGGCCCTGAGCGGACAGCCTCTGCACAGAAATCCAGTTCGAACAGTCTGCGGGCCCTGCAGCTGGTCCGAATTTCCCCCTGACACCCGCATTTCCACCGTTTTCAGGTAAGAAAAACACTCCCTGCCCGTCTCTGTCGGGTAGTATAGGGCATCTGGGTACATTTTGCGGGCAGACCAGATTTCTGCCCGTTTGACTTCTCGTCGGAATCAGCACGTGACAGCACACATGACAGCTCAGTGGATTAAGCGGGTCTGGCGAAATATCAGTTCAGCATCGTCAGTCGCGGGCAGTCGACGATTTCAGCGTTCCGACCGCGGTCGTCCTGAACACCTGGAAACTCGCTGCCTGCTGGCCGGCAATGTGTCTGTTTCTCTGTCGGCGGCCGCTGCTGTGATCACCGGTGACAGTCAGGCCAACGATCTGGAGCTGGTGGCAGTTCCGGGATCTTTGCTGCTGCGTGGACGCAATGGTACCACGATCAACGGATCGCAGTCACCGTTTACGCTTAGCGCTACGGGCACAACGTTTCAGCGACGGCTGCAGGTTCAGCTTGGTGCTGGCAATGACGTTTTCTCAATTGGCAGCGATATCCGTTTTGGCAGTCTGGTTCAGCTGGACGGACAGGCTGGTGACGACACGATCAGCGTGACCGGGTCAAAGTTTGATCGTCTGTTGTCGGTCAGCAGCGGAACCGGCAATGACTCGGTGGTGTTCAGCCGCCTGACCGCTGATGGTGCCGTCAGCATCACGGGCGACGGAAGTCTGCAGTTTAGTACGGCCGACAGTACTCTGAATCGTTCGCTGGCACTCAGCACGGCTGCCGGCGCTGATTCTGCCGTCGTGACCGGTTCAACCATCGGGGGCAGCGTCGTGCTGCTCACGGGTGCCGGCGACGACAACATTGCCATTCAGAATTCCACGCTCCGCAGTTCACTGTATGTGGATACCGGTCGCGGTCGGGACGTAGTGCTGCTGGATGGTGCCAAAGTGACGGGCCCTGTATCGCTGTGGATGCGACAGGGCAATGACAGCAACATCCTGCAGGGTCAGACGGTCCTGTCCCGTCAGCTGATTGTTGGTGCTCTGCTGGGAACTGACCAGCTTGAGATTGCGGGGACCGCCACCACAGGTCGCATCCGCGAATTTGGTCGACCGGGCAGCGTCGCCGAGACGGCTCAGAAGGACCGCATCACAGCAGCGTCAACGGGTGCCCTGGCCCGGGCTGCTGCTGCCGTCAGTTCAGCTGCTCCGCAGTTGACTGCCGCCGGCAATCCGACGACCGTTGCCGAAACAGCCGGCACGGCCGCACTGACTGTCACTCGCAGTGGTTCCACCGCACTGCCCCTGACCGTTCAGCTCACTGCCAGTACCTCCGATCGCATTACCCTGCCGGCCACTCTGACGATCCCGGCCGGCAGTCAGTCGGCCACCGCCACGGTTACCATTGTCAACAACACTGCAGTTGATGGCTCGGCAACAATCCAGATCACTGCTGCAGCAGCGGGATTCACGGGTGGCAGCACCTCCCTGACAATCACGGACGACGACGTTGCTGCGGTCACCCCGGCCCTGACACTGACACCGGCATCCGGCACCCTGGCGGAAAACAATTCGGCGGGAGTCAGCATCACCGTTGCCCGCAGCTCTGCCGATCAGTCTGATCCGCTCACCGCAGCTCTCTCTTCCTCAAGCGGTCGACTGATCCTGCCGGCCACCGCCACCATTCCGGCCGGAGCAGCATCAGTCGTTGTCAATGCCACAGCCGTCAACGACCAGATCGTGAACCTGCCGGGCAGCATTGCCCTGGCGGCGACAGCAGCCGGCTTCACCTCCGGAACGGCCTCGCTGACACTGCTGGATGATGAATCTCCGACACTCACACTGACTGCGCCCGCCGCCATCGCCGAAGCCGGGACTGCCGTGACTGTCACAGTCTCCAGAAACACAGAAAATGTGGCACAAGATCTGGCCGTTTCACTCTCGGCCACCTCCGCTCGCCTGAACCTGCCGGCGACAATCACGATTCCGGCCGGAGCAGCCTCTGCTCAGTTCAATGTCACCCCGGTAAACGATCAGATCGTGAACCTTTCTGCTGGCCACACACTGACAGCCACTGCCGCCGGCTTTGCGGCAGGCAGTGCCTCGGTTTCAATCACCGATGATGATGCACCTGCACTCGCGCTGGCTCTTTCAGCAGCAACAGTTGCCGAAGGTGCTCCGCCGGTCACGGCAACCGTCTCCAGAAACACCGAGGATACCACCCAGCCGCTGACAGTTGCTGTCAGCGTCGGTTCAGATCGAGCCACCGGGCCGGAAAATATTGAAATACCAGCCGGCCAGACAAATGTGACCTTCCCGATCAGTGCCGTTGATAATCAGTTCGTCGATGGCGCCGACACACTGGATGTGTCAGTTTCTGCAACGCAGTTCGTTCCCGGCGTTGTGCTGCTGACCGTGACGGACAATGACACGGCCGTCGCCGAACTGCAGCTCACGTCAGACAGCAGCTCCATCACAGAGAACTCCTCGACTCCTTTGACACTGACCATCACCCGTACTTCAGACGATTTGTCTCAGGCTCTGGAAGTGACCCTGGACGCGGATTCCGGTGCCCTCACGGTTCCGGCCAC
>JBJTPZ010000177.1:0-26531 GCA_046075365.1 Planctomycetaceae bacterium | reverse complement strand
CGTGCGACGTCGTTTGTTGCGAGTCTTGCCGGGGCGGTAACCGAAACTGCCGCGACCCCGCGACTGCTCGGTCAGCTCACCTGTGGCGAGAAATCGTTTCAGTTCACGAATCTCGGCCCCATGCAGCTCGCGAAACCGACCATAGGGCAGCGAACCCAGCGAAATCGGACCGAAGGCAATGCGCTCAAGTTCGATGACCTTGTGGCCCACACGAGCGAGCAGGCGGCGAATTTCTCGATTGCGACCTTCCTGCAGCTCCAGTTCCAGAACAGTACTTCGTCCCTGGTGCTTGATGACTCGCACACCCCGAAACTTGAAGAAGCCCTCGGCAAAATACATGCCTTCGCGGAGCTGCGTCAGTACTTCCGGTGCCGGCCAGCCGGCGACATGACAGCGATATCGTCGTACGACTTCAAACCGCGGGTGAGCCAGTCGCTGAGCCAGATCGCCGTCGTTGGTCACCAGCAGCAGTCCGGATGTATTCTCGTCCAGACGGCCGACGGTGAAGAGTCTTTGGTCGGCCACCGGAATCAGGTCGATCGCTCGCGGTCGCCCGTCCGGATCCCGGTTGGTGCACAGGATGCCGCGAGGTTTGTGCAGCAGAAAATAGCGGAACCGCGGCAGTCGCAGACGCTCGGCATCCAGACGCACATCACTGGTCTCGGCGTTTACGGATCGAGCAGGGTCGGTGACCACTTCACCGTCGACTGTCACTCGCCCGTCACGAATGTACTGCTCGCTGTTTCGTCGCGAGTCGACTCCGGACATTGCGAGAAACTTCTGCAGCCGCATGACGCTGGAATCTTCGGCCACGGCATCTTCAGTGGCTGCATCGGGGGCCGGAGCCGCCGGGGCCACGCCGCGCGATTCAGGAACTCGTACCGGACGCGGTCCCGCCGGACGTTCGGCACGCCCGCGCGGACCTGACGCAGGCCGACGGCCACCCGCTGAACCTGTGGGAGGCCGTCTGCTGCCGCCCGTTTGAGATCTGCTGCTTTGCTTTTTCATATTCGCTTCAGTTTTTTTCCGGACTGGTGCCGTAGAAGACCAGATTGACGATCTTCCACGAACCCTTCTGCTTCATCAGTGTGAAGTGGTCGTAGCCGTACTGCACTCGAGGTCCGGCTGTCAGTTTCCAGTAGACGACCACTCGACAGAGGTCGGCTTCAAACTGGATGGAGGTGCGCACGGGAACTTCAACCGCCTTGAAAATGGCCAGTTTGTGATATGTGGTCTGCTGAGCCACAAAGGGGCCCTTCATCTGCGTATTGATACTGCCTGAGCCAATTTCCTGGATGACAGCGCCGTCCGCGAAACAACTGCCATAGTCCTGCATCCGCTGCTCAGACCACGACTTGAAATACTCTTCAATCAGTTTTTCCACAGCCGCCTTTTCACCGGTGCTTTTTTTGCCGTCCCCTGGCGACTGACCGCGAATCACGGGTGCGGCAGCAGGCGCGGGCGAAGCCGGATCGTCGGGCTGTTTCACACTGGCCTGCCTGCCAGCCTGCCAGCCGGTCAGCACCTGCAGCACAAAGCTGCGCACGTACTGAGCATCCACGAACTGTTGTCCGATTTGGGAGCCCAGCGGGGGGACATGGCAGAAAGCAACATCAGGCGGCGTTTTGGCGCGGCGGCGGAGCAGTTCCAGAGTGAACAGGGTTTCTTCGCAAAGATACTGGCCGGCGTTTTCGGAAATGCGAGTCTGAAAACCGGCAGTGTTCAGGTGGTCGCAAAGAGGCTGAAAGGGAAATGACGAGCGATATTCGGTTGGACCGTCACCGGCAACCAGTGGCTGGGGCGGAGTCTGACCGGTGTTGTCGGGAATCGGACCACGCTGATTCAGAGCCCTGGTTTCGATGGCGAAGGCACCGGGCCGCCCCTGGCCGAAGGAAAACACGGCCACCGGATTCAGCCGGGCAATTTCAGGAGCCAGTGTCTGCTGGGGAGCCCCCCAGACAACCGGCAGCTGCACAGCAACGATGCGATGGCCCTGCCACTGAGTGTTGTGGAGCGCTGCAATACCTTCCCAGGAAGGATTGGGCGGGCGTTTCTCACCGAACGGTTCAAAGCCCGTCAGCACGATGACGGGCAGGTCGGCAGCGGCAGCTGCTGCCGTTGCAGACTGCGGACTGCTGCCGCCACGACTTTCGTCGGTCAGCAGAGAACTGACGAGAAACAGCAGTGAGCAAAACGTCAACATAAACGCCTCCTGCCGTGAATGATACCAGCGAGCAGCCTGCGGGGACAGTCCCCGGGCCGCAGCAATGTCGTGGTTCCCGGCGAGGATCAGCGGACGGCAATAATGGAAGCGAAGTTGAAGCACTGAAACCACGGAATAACGGCTGAAAACCCGGCTTCCGTCAGCCGCTGCACATGTCGCTGCAGGGGTTCCGGAATCAGCATATTCTCAATTGCCGAACGTTTTTGCGCAATTTCGAGATCCGTGTAGCCGTGAGCCCGTTTGAAGTCGTGGTGCAGCTTCGTCATCAGTTCCTGCTGCCGCGAATCCTCAAAACAAATTTTCTCGGACAGCAGCAGAGCCCCGCCGGGCAGCATACCCGCGGCGATTCCTGCAATCACGCCGTCACGCTCAGCCGGCGGCAAAAACTGCAGCGTCAGATTCAGCACCACCAGCGAAGCCTCTGTCACCTGCACCTGACGCAAATCCGACTCCATCACAATCACAGGGGCTCCGGGTTCCCAGGTCTGCAGCAGCTGCAGCAGCCGCTGAATCATCGCCGGCGAATTGTCCACCGCGTGAATCGTGACCGACGGATCCACACGGCGACGAATCAGCTGAGTCGCTGCCCCCAGCGAACATCCCAGATCCCAAACCTGGCTGTGCGGTCGCACATAATGCGACGCAAGCTGCTCGATGACCGACAGGATCGAGGCGTAGCCGGGGACAGAACGAGCAATCATGTCGGGAAATACCCGCACGACATCCGAGTCAAACTGGAAGCTGCCCACGGTGGTGAGCGGGACTGAGTAGATATCGTCGCGGGCTGACATTTCCGACCTGAGATCAGGGTTTAACTGATGCGGGTGCTGCCGTTTTCTCAGGCGCCCGCAGTTTCCATGCAGTCACCCAGTCTTCGCCGGTCAGCTTAAAGCCAAAATCCTGCTGCAGTCGCTGGCCCATGTCCGGATAATGTCCGGCACCGTAGAAGATCCCGATCCTGCGATGCTTCTTCAGCTGATACTGCAGGACCTCCAGACACTTCAGGTTGCGTTCGGTGATGATGGTGGATGTGCCGTCCTTGCCGGCAAAGGCCGTGCCTTCTCCGGCTTTCACAATCTGACTGGCGGCAATTCGTCGAGCCGCCCAGGAGCGGTCTGATGAGACTGCCGACAGCATAATATCCAGATTCATCGCCAGCGGATTCACCTTCTGCTGACTGGACATCGACTTGCCCATTTCAGAAAGCAGCATCTGCGAGAAAGATTCGCCCCGTTTTTTCATCGTGGCTTCGAACTCTTCAGCAGTCATGTCCGCATGCACAAAATTGACCGGCGTGTAATCGACGGCGGCAAGCTGGAATTCCATGCCCAGCACGTCCTTCATACCCAGCTGCAGGACTGAAATGGCAGCAAAACCGATTTTTGCATCATCCCACGATTCAGTATCAGCGTCGGCGTCAGCATCAGGGTCGGCGGCACGCGCACCGGCGGCACCAGGTCGCAGACCCAGTCGCACGGCTTCTTCCGGCATGACAGCTTCGAACAGCACCACATCGTACTTTGGAAACAGCGCATTCAGTTCTTTGTAGTACTCGGCGTCACCCAGATGAATCGCGCCGATCAGGTCGACTTCAGCATCCGGATACTTTTGGGAATCCGTGAAGTGAGCCACCGAAGTCTCGAGTGCCACCGCCAGTTTGCGGTCGTTTTTCCGGATCCGGATGTATTGCGGCTGAGTTTGTGCTGAGGCAGCGGTGTCGGCGGTCTGAGCAGCAGCAGGCAGGGGCAGCAGGCAGGACAGCAGGCCAAGCAGACCACAGGTGACCAGACGCAATGGCAGGAATCGGGGGCTGATGACTGACGGGGCAAGAGGTGAACGGCGAAGGCTGGACATGACGAGGATCGCTCCCGGTGACTGCAGGAATGAACTGAGCTGAACTGTCAGCATACCCGCCAGGGCCCGAAAGCTGCAACTGCGAGCATAAATTAACGCTGTCAAAGCACGCAGGAACAGCGAAAAAAACTGCTGTCCATCGGGAATACCAGACGGATTTTCAGAAAACCGATTTTTCGGCGGAACCTTCGCGGGGACCGCGTGTTATTGCGGGTAAGCCTGCACGCAATGTTGAAATACGAAGGTCGAATCGCCGGAAATTGATCTGAAACGGGCCGGAAATACGCGGTTTCAGGATCTTTTCGGCTGCTGGCGGTGATGCAGGTGAACACATGCTGATTATCGAATGTTCATTAGGCGTGGCATATCTTGATCCCGGCGCCGGCAGTCTGCTGATGCAGGCACTGGTGGGTGGTGCGGCCGGTTTGCTGCTGGCGTTCCGCCATTTGTGGAAGACCATTCGTTACTCGCGGCAGTCCGATTCGACAGGTCCCAGGTAGTGCCAGGCGAATTACAGTCAGGCACTTTCGTGCCCGGCTCGTACCGTGATCGTTCGGCGCGAGTCTTTGTGGCTGGGGATCAGGTGCTGCGGGCGCTGACCGCGGAAGCCGCAGACACCTGGCGACGGCTGCAGGCGACAGATTTTTGGCACAGGATCCAGGCCGCGGGGCAAGTGGTGCCCACGGAAGAATGTGCAAGTTACCAGCCCTGGGCTGTCACGCAGGGCTATTCGCTGGTGCTGCAGCATGAGCGGGTTCCAGAGCTGTCATGGCCGTGGGAGTGGAGTTTTTCCATGCTGCGTGATTGCGCACTGCTGCAGCTGGGTTTGCTGCAGCAGGCACTGCAGTCCGGTTTCGACATGGTGGATGCGACTCCCTTCAATTTTCAGTTTCGCGGTGTCCGTCCGCAGCTGATCGACACCGGTTCGTTCAGGCCGCGGCCGCCGCATGGAATCTGGGAAGGCTATCGCCAGTTCTGCGAACAGTTTTTGGCTCCGTTGCTGCTGCAGTCCTGGAAAGGTGTGGATTTTCAGCCGTGGCTGCGTGGTCGGATGGGCGGGATTCCGCTGCGGCAGCTGGCGGGGCTGCTGAGCTGGCGTGACCTGCTGTTCCGGCGGGGCGCATTCACTCATATCTGGCTGCACAGTCGCGTAGCGTCGGTAATGCAGCGGCAAGGCGGTGCTGAGGCAGCCTCTGAGCTGAGCACCCGGATGATTTTAAGCAACCTGCACGGACTGCAGCAGCTGCTGCAGTCGCTCACATGGCAGGCCGTTGATTCTGCGTGGCAGGATTACTACGCAACGGCTGAACATGCAGCCGCGCATGAATCTGAGAAGTCGCAGTTTGTCAGGGCCGCCTGCGATCGCTTTCAGCCGACTCTGACATGGGATCTGGGCTGCAATCAGGGGCGGTTCTCAAGAATCGCAGCGGAATTTGGTCGAGTCCTGGCACTGGATGCTGACCATGCGGTCATCGAACGCCTGTACTGCAGTCTGGCCGCCGAACCTGCAGACAGTCTGCCGCGGCAGCGAATTACTCCGCTGGTCTGCAATCTGGCGGATCCCAGTCCGGCACAGGGCTGGGGACTGCAGGAACGTCAGTCACTGCAGGCTCGCAGTCAGCCCCGGCTGGTGCTGTGTCTGGCACTGATACATCATCTGGTGATTGGCTGCGGAGTTTTACTGGAGGATGTGATCGGGTGGCTGGCGTCGCTGGGTGCACCGGTGGTGCTGGAATGGGTGGGGCGAACTGATCCGATCATAGTCAGTATGCTGCGACAGCGACGTGATGTGTTTGTGGATTACACCCACGAGCGTTTGCAGGCGGCGTTAAGCCGACATTTTCAGGCAGTGACCGAGCAGCGTCTTTCCGGGGATACTCGCACCCTCATGCTGCTGGTGCCGCAGGCAGCCGGGAGTGAGGCATGACTGAAAGGCAGCTGGCAGACATCAACTCCCGCACTCAGCTGCTGCAGCTGGCCGGTCTCAGCGCGATGGGGATCACGCTGCCACTGACGGATCGGCTGGCCGGAAATTCCCAGTACCTGATCCTGCTCAACTATTCGCTGCTGGAAGTTCTGACGACTTTGGCGATGCTGTTTCCTGGGCTGCCTTTGCTGTTGTGGCTGGCGGTGCGGCTGATTCGCAGGCTGTGGGGCAGCGTGGCAGAGCGTCGGCTGTTCAGTCTGCTGCTGGTGCTGCTGTCAGCCTGCTGCGGTATGTCGGCGGTGCGAACTTTGACAGTGTCACTGGATCTGCAGCGAAACGGCATCCCGGAGTTGCTGCCGGCAGCAGTCGTGGCGGTTGCTGCAGTCTGCCTGCCGCTGGTGAATCGCCGGTTTGAATTTGTCCGGCAGTTTGTCTGCCTGCTGGCTGCGGCAGGTCTGGCGGTTCCTGTGGTGCTGTTCAGCACTGCCGGGGCTCGCTGGCAACTGCTGGGGCTGTCCGATCAGCCGGCTGTACCGAACGAAACACTGCCGCGACCGGTCCCGATTGTCATGGTGGTATTTGACGGACTGAACGGCATGTCGCTGCTGAATGCTGCGGGTGAAATTGACCGGCAGCGATTTCCGGCTTTCGCCGAGCTGGCGGACTCTGCCACGATGTATCGCAATGCCACGACAGTGCATACGCGAACCGATCATGCACTGCCCGCCATGCTGACCAGTACGCTGCCGCGAGAATCGCAGGCCCCTGTGGAGGCCGATTATCCGGAGGGACTGTTTCGCCGAATTTTTCGCACCGGTCAGTACGATATGACGGTGTTCGAGCCGCTGACTCGCTTCTGCCCGACGGAACTGCGACAGATCAGGCACCAGCGTACTGCACCGCAGCAGGTCATGCGGCTGCTGTCGACGCTGCTGCGAGTCGAGACGCAGATGTGCCTGCCCCTCGAACTGGCCCCCAGTCAGACGATCATTCCGCGGGACTGGTTTGGGCTGCTGACGCACGACAGTGAGGCAAAGAGTAGACAGCAGGGGCTGGTGGTGTATGGCTGGGATACGGGGCGGCGGGAACAGGCTCAGCATTTTGTTGAATGCCTGCGGCCCGGAACGCGCCCCGGCTTTTCTTTCCTGCACATCGCACTGCCGCATTACCCATGGTCCGTGCTGCCATCCGGCGATCCCTGTTTTCCGTGGGCTGATGTTGGTCTCGGTGTCGCGGGACTCACTGATGAAACCTGGACGCAGGATGAGTGGCTGGTCAGTCAGGCGTGGGACCGCAGTCTGCTGCAGACACTGTATGCGGATCGCTGTCTTGGCATGATCCTGCAGGCATTGCGGCAGCACCAGACGCTGGACCAGACACTGCTGGTGGTAACGGCTGATCACGGGATGTGTTTTGTCCCTGGAGCCTCGTTGCGTGAGGCCGCAGCAGAGACGCTGCCAGATCTGCTGCCGGTGCCGCTGCTGATCAGGCAGCCCGGGCAGAAACAGAGCAGCATTAGTGACCGCAACGTGGAGATTATTGACATTCTGCCGACGATTGCCGACATCACGGGGATGCAGCCGGCTCCGGAATGGGTGGGCAGCTCGCTCCTGTCTGATGAGACTCGTGCTCGAAAAACCCTGCTGGGTCCGCATCCTTCGATTCTGCCCCCGGACTTTCCCCGGCGGTTTCAGCATTCGCAGCGACTGCAGCAAATTTTTGGCACAGGCGGCGCTGAGGATCGTATTGGCAGACTGGCGGCGATTCCGGCTCTGACCGGACGCCGGGTTTCTGAGTTTGCCGTGGTTTTATCTGATCTGAAATGCGAGGTTGCTCCCGGAATTGTGGGCCGGAACATTTTGCCGCCTCCGAGTTTCCCTGGTGGGCCGTTCACCGCCTGTCTGCAGCATGGCCGTCTGGCGCACCAGCCGGGCCTGGCGACTGAGCCGGTTGGGAGCGACGGTGAGCAGCCTGTCTGGCTGGCCGTGGCGGTTGCCGGCCGGATTGTCGCCACGACTCGCACCAGCACCGACCCGCGCTGGAGCGGCATCTGGACGGCTTACGTGCCGGAGTCGGAGGTTCCGGAGCAGTCGGAACCGGTGGAATTGTATGAAGTCCCGCATCCTGAGGCTCCGGATCAGCTGCGACGGATTGACTTTCAAAGTCGTCAGATTGATGAACTTTGGGACATTCTCTCAGGCAACCCTCGATTTGACTGAGCTGTCGCGGGAAGTGTCGGAATCTGGTCGTGGGAACAGTATTTCTGTGGATTTCGGCGTGGTATCGGTCGAATGGAGAGCGGATTTTGAGAGCCGAATAGTCGCGGTCACCCGCGATGCCTGCTGCTGGAAAAGTGAACATTAGAACACTTTTTCATCGGTATGAATTCCGGCAACTGGTTCGTCAGGAATGCTGTTTGACGCTGGGAAAACGCAGCAGTAGACTGATGGGCTTGAAATTTTGGCGTCCATGTTGGGCGCTGGTCGGATTTGTCTGCCTCCGATGTGAACCAAGGCAGCGTGCTGCGTGTCCGGGCGACGCCAGTCGTTTGGGCATTCACACAATTGTTCTGTGCAGGGGAAAGATCCCCGGCCCTGCGGTGTGAAAGCTGCAGACACAGGAGATCGGCGATGGCTGAGATTGTGGTGAAAGACATTCTGGATGCTGGTGTGCATTACGGGCACCGCTCCAGTCGCTGGAACCCGAAGATGCGACCGTATATTTACGGTCGTCGCAACCAGATTCATATTATTGACATCAAGGAAACGATCCGCGGTCTGATTCGGGCCCGGAAGTATCTTCTGAAGGTGGCTGCTCAGGGTGGTCTGATTCTGTTCGTCGGAACAAAGCGTCAGGCTGCGGCATCGATTGAAGAGCTGGCATCTGAGTGTCGTATGCCTTACTGCACCGAGCGCTGGCTTGGTGGCACACTGACGAACTTCCGTACGATTCGTACCCGGCTGAAGCGTCTGGAAGAGCTTGAGAAGATTCGCGAGTCTGAAGAGATCCGCAATTACTCGAAGAAGATGCAGTCGACACTGAATCGCGAGTATCAGAAGATCTATCGCAACCTGAACGGTATGCGTGAGATGAATCGTCTGCCAGAGTGTCTGGTGATCGTGGATCCTTCGAAAGAGAAGAACGCGGTCCACGAGGCTCGTCTGCTGGGCATCAAGGTTGTGGCGCTGATTGACACTGATTCTGATCCGGACATGGTGGACCTGCCGATTCCGGGCAACGATGACAGTCTGCGTTCGATTCGTCTGGTGATGCAGCATCTTTCTGATGCGATCAAGCAGGGGCGCAGTCTGCGACCTGACGAAGGTCGTCGCAAGGAAGATGCACCTGAAGAGACTTACAAGGCGGTTCCGTCGATTCGCGACTGACGTGTCGTTTGAATCGGCTGTGTGTTAACCGGATTTACGATGCGACGGTTCGAATTCGAACCGTCGCATGTTTATTGAGACATTTCTGGCTGGCAAAGACGTCTGTCAAAAAGGGAGCGATGAACGATGGCTGAGATTACGGCTGCGGCAGTCAAGGCGCTGCGTGAGAAGACTGACCTGCCGATGATGGAGTGCAAGAAGGCGCTGACGGAGGCGGGTGGCGACGAAAAGAAGGCGATTGCGATCCTGAAGGAAATGTTCAAGAAGGTTCAGGAGAAGCGAGCCGACAACGTGACGGCTGAAGGGCGAATCTTTCTGGCCATCCGTCCGGATGCCTCAGAGGCCGCGCTGGTAGAGATCCAGTGCGAGTCAGCACCTGTGGCCACTGGGGAAGTGCTGCAGAAGTTTGGGCAGGCGATGGTCGACCAACTGCTGGCGGGTCCAGGTGCTGCTGACCCGGCTGCTCTGCTCGCCCAGAAATCTCCCGATGCGGCTCAGACTTTCCAGGAGCAGTACGAAGAGATCGTGAACAAGATTCGCGAGAAGATCGTGGTCAACCGCATTGTTCGAATCAGCGGTGTGGTGGGTGGGTATGTGCATCATGACTACAAGATGGGCGTGTTGTTCGTCGCTTCGGGAACTCCGAAGAACGACAGCATCCTGCGTGATGTGGCCATGCACATTGCTGCTCTGAACCCGGTTGTGACCTTCCCTGAGCAGCTGGATTCATCGCTGGTGGCGGCAGAACGTGACCGTCTGCGCAGCGAAGCTCTGGCATCAGGCAAGAAGGAAAACATGGTTGACAAGATCGTGGAAGGCCAGCTGAAGCGGTGGTTTGGCGAGCAGAATGTGCTGGTGATGCAGCCGTTCGCCAAGGACGACAAGAAGATTGTCGGCGACGCACTGGCAGAAGGTGGCCTGCAGGCCGTGTCCTACCTCCGCTGGAAGGTGGGCGCGTCGGCCTGACCGCCTGATGGTCCATAACAGGCCCGCAGCTGCAGAGCTGCGGGCTTTTTTTACGTCCGCACCCCGGCTAGGCGAATTAGCAGCTCGCGTTTACAATACCCACAGTGCTCAGGTAAACACTTTTCACTGCATCGCCGGCCCGTACACGCCTCCCGAAGAACGAAGAAAACAGCCATGACTACATCCGGCTCACGCATTCCCTATCGTCGAGTACTTCTGAAAATCAGTGGAGAGAGTTTTTGCCGGGAGGGAGAGTCGGGGATCAGCATGACTGAGCTGTCGTCGATCGCCAGCCAGATCCGTGACGTCGTCCAGAGTGGCGTGCAGCTGGCGATAGTCTGCGGTGGCGGAAATATTCTGCGGGGGCGACAGTTCGCTGAAGTCAGCAGCACCATTGTACCGTCGACGGCACATTACATGGGCATGCTGGCAACCGTGATCAATGGGCTTGCCCTGCAGGACGCGCTCGAAAGCGCCGGCGTACAGACTCGACTGCAAAGTGCGATTCGAATGGAAGGCGTCGCCGAGCCATTTATTCGTCGCCGCTGCCTGCGGCACCTGGAAAAGGGGCGAGTGGTGATTCTGGCAGCGGGTACTGGCAGCCCGTTTGTAACCACTGACACGGCCGCTGCATTGCGTGCCCGTGAACTGGACGCCGAAGTTGTGCTGAAGGGCACCAAAGTGGATGGCGTCTATTCGGCCGATCCGCTGAAGAACCCACACGCCGTTCGTTACACCGAGATTTCATTTCGGGACGTACTGGCTCAGAATCTGCAGGTCATGGATGCTCAGGCCATGCACCACTGCATGGAACACAACATCGATATCATCGTTTTCGACTACAAACGGGTCGGCAATATTGCTCGAGCCATCGCCGGCGAACGCATCGGGACTCGAGTTTCCGCTGACGTTCGCACGAACTGAAGGGCCGCCTGCTGAGCATCGGCACGGAGCGATGCTCAGGGCGACACGTGCTTGCTGTGCGTTGCGCGGCGGCAGTCGGGCAGCAGTCGGGCGTCAGGCCAGTCCGCTGCGGCGGCGGAGGACCCATTCGGCGGTCAGGACTGCTGTCAGCAGCAGCAGACTGCCCCAGTTGTCCCACAGGCTGATGCGTTCCTGACGGCGGACAGATACTCCCGGCAGCCCGTCACTGGCCCACTTCTGCAGTTTTTCACGCAGTTGTTCCTCGGTCAAAAACTCGCCGCCACTGGCGTGCGACAGTTCTCTTAGCAGGGCGAAGTCCGGTGCCGGTTCATCCAGTTCGACGTCGCGCTGCAGCACATGAAACCGAGTAACGCCGATATTGCCAACCGGCTGCCCGTCCTGCAGTGCCCGGACTCGCGCCCAGTAGTCACCAGGCAGCAGTGTGTCGGCGAATTCGGCAACGGACGAGTCACCGCTGGACCGTGGTGCGGCACTGATCGCCTTGCCGGCAGGGTCTACAACTTCCACCTGAAACTGGACGTTGGGCAAGGGCTGCCCCTGTGCATCGCGAGCTCCAAAAGAAAGTTCCGTGGGCATGCCCGGTGAAAGATCGCGCGGGCCAGCCTGAATCCAGACAGACTGCGAATCATCTGTCTCCTTGCGCGTGAGCCAGAAGATGATTTGTCGCCAGAAACGAGCGTGCTCTTCTTCGAAACCCTGCATTGACCACTGCCACGTGGTGTCGCCGGCAAATGCCAGGACTCGCCCGGCCCCCGTACCCTGGCCGATCAGCAGCGGCTGTCCGTCTTCACTGACGGCGAGGATCTGGGCGAGCGAATTGTTTTTGAGCTGCAGCGCATTGGCTCCGGTGAGTGGCGGGATCTGTTCCCAGCGCTGCCGATTCTGATCCGGGGCAGCGATCTGCATGACAAAGTGTGACAGCCCGTCGCGTGACGGCAGCATTCTGCGGGGACCGGTGATCTGCGGGTTGACCAGTGGCAGTTCGACAGGCAGCAGAGCTGCAAGCACGGTCTGCCCGTAGCCTCCTTCACCAAAATTTCTCCGCCCTCCGATCATCATCAGCCCGGCTCCGCGACCACAGCAGCGGGCGAGCGCCTGCAGCTGGTCCGGTCTGAAGGCACTGGCCGGAACATCACCGATGATAAAGGCGTCATAACGTCCCGGTTCGAAACAGCGGTCGGGAATTTGCTGCGGGCTGGCCAGGGTTCCGGAGCGAATGGCGTAGAAGTCCAGCTGGACTCGACTGCTGTCATTGATTTTCCGCAGCCATTTTTGTTCGGTGCGAATGATGTCAAAGCAGGCGACACGGATCCCTCCGCGACGCACTCGAATGATCGTTTCCACTCGATTGTTGGTCCGGCGAGCTTCTCCTGGCAAAGGCTCGGCTTCCACGGCCAGCTTTAGATCACCGGACTGTTCGGGAACCAGCTGCAGCTGCAGCGTCTGTTCATCGGCATCGCTGCCGGGAGTCACCTGCAGCACGGGTTTGGCTGAATCAATGGCTGCTGCCGGTTCGAGTGTACCTGACTTGCCTTCCGCCACGCCGCTGCGATTTTCCAGCAGGACCCGCACGGTGACCGGACGTCCGCCGGCACCGGTGGACTTCAGGCGCACACGCACGGGCAGGATATTCCCCTGAAAGACCTCGCGGGATAAATCCAGTTCCTCCAGTGACAGGTCAAGCTGACTGCCGCCTGCGGCAGTGCCGCCGTATCCGACTGAGTAGACTGGCCGCTGTTGTCGGCCGAGGCGACGGGCGGCAGCAGCAGGGTCGGCATCCAGACTTCCAAATGCAGCCTGTCGACCGTCGCTGAGCAGCAGCACAGCAGCCACTCGGTCCCTCGCCATATCCTCGGAGGCAAGGTCCAGAATGCGACCGAAGGCGGTGAGTCGACCTTCGGCGGCGGGTTGAATTTTTTCTGCCACAGTGAGCGTGTCTGCAAAATCTCGCAGCCGGATTTCGCTGCGTTCCTCCAGTTTCTCAAGGATCGGCTTCAGTGACTCGCTGAATTCCGCCACGGCAGTGCGGCGGGTGCGACCGCCGCCGGCGTCTTCCGTCTGCATACTGCGGCTGGAATCGGCCAGCAGATAGATGACCGATTTTGTCGGGTCTTCATTGGTGACGGAAATTGACGGCCGCAGTGCCACAAGAAACAGCAGCAGCAGGAACGACAGGCGGCACAGCTGCAGCAGCCGCTGACGGGGCTGAGGCAGATGGCGAATCTGCGACGGATAGGCGCTGCGGATCACAACCAGTGCGACGGCGAACAGGCCGACGACAGCAAGCCATGACCATGCGGGTTCAAACTGCAGCGACATCGGCGATCGAATTCCAGAGTGGCAAGGCCTTGCCTGCGGAGGGGGCCGGATGACATCCTTATGCTGCAGGATAGCAGCATTTGCTGCCATGTCACCTCAGCAAACCGGCGGGCTGCTGACTTGCCACAAAAGCAGCCGCAACAGAGCAAAATGGGCAGCACACAATCGTTTCGATCGCTGCAATCGCTGTATTCAGCCCGTTTTGGCACAGCCGCTGGATTCTGCCGGCGATCAGCAGAACGGGTTTGGGACTGACTCTGTGGATTCTCTGTGTCTGGGTATCTGAGGAAAGCTTTGCCGACAAAACCAGCACTACTGGCGAAATCCGACTTATCGGGAAATTCCGAACAGAAACCCGTTGGAAAGTCCGGCGGAGGGGTGTCTAGAATGGGTCGGGCGACTGGCGGGGTGTGTCCGGAGGACACATTGTGCTGAATTGGCCCGAAATGTGCTTCTGTTGGGGACGGCTGTGCTGTCGGAATGCAATGGGGTGTTTCCGACTCTCATATTGTCTCCTGTTGATCAGATCGGACCGGTCATGGATCTTCGTTTGTTCCGACTGTTTCGCGGTCTTATTTTCTGTGTTTGCAGTCTGGTTCTGGCGGCTTCGCTGCAGTCAGTACAGGCCGCCGAGGTCCCCGAGGAGCTGAGGCAGCGACAGCAGCAGCTGTTGGCTGCCCATGAAAAAGCTCGCGCCGCCGTCGTCGGTGTTTCGGACGGCATGGGAGTGGGCAGTGGTGTGATTGTCAGTGCCGATGGTTTTGTGCTGACAGCTTCGCATGTTGTTGAGGGCGGCAGGCGTCGATTTCGCCGCAACGGCAGCGGTGATCCATCCGTGGTCATTCTGATGCCCGACGGCACTCAGTACCGTGCTGAAATTCTCGGCAGAAATGCAGATGCTGATGCGGCACTGCTGCGAATTACCGAACCCCCGCGTGGTGACAATGGTTTTCCGCATGTGAAAATGGGTCGGACTTCAGAGACTAAAGCCGGTCAGTGGTGTTTTGCGATGGGCCATCCTGGCGGGTATCGCAAGGATCGCGAGGCACCATTGCGGGTTGGTCGTGTCCTGTCCGTGGGCAGTCGCACTGTCGTTTCGGACTGTGCCATCCTGCTGGGGGACTCTGGTGGACCGCTGTTTGATCTCGACGGCCAGGTGATCGGAATTCACAGCATGATCACCAGCCTGATTATTGAAAACCGTCACGTGGCGATTGACGTTTTCAACAGCGACTGGGACCGACTGCTGGCGGGCGAGCGCTGGGGTGAGCTGCGTTCGGCCGACAACAATCTGGTCGCGACGGACTTTTTTGGTGTCGTGCTGCAGTGGCAGGACTTTGTTCCTCGAGTTTCTGAAGTACGTGCAGCAGCCCCTGCTGAGAAGGCCGGTATTAAACCTGGCGATGTGCTGCTGGGAATCGGCGATGGTCGGATAGCAGACCGTCTGGACCTTGGCACCACGCTGGCGCTGCTGGAATCCAGTCAGTCGGTGCGTGTGCGAGTGCTGCGTGACGGCGTGGAAACAGAGCTTCCGCTGACGACGGGTACGAAGCCGGTGTCGGAGGATCGTCAGCCGGGCCGACGGGGGTCATCCGAATCAGAAGAGGATGATGAGCAGCGACAGCAGGAAATCATGGAGCAGCTGAGTGACAATCGCCGTATCGGTCCGAACGAAAAACGGGACAGTCACGTGCTGAAGCTCTATGAATCACTGTCACAGGATTGTCGTGAGGGTGTTGTTGCAATTCGTGACAACGGTCCCCTGCTCTGTCTTGGCACGGTGATCACAGAGGACGGTTATATCCTGACGAAAGCGTCTGAGCTGAATAACGCGTTGCGCCCGGAAATCGTGTTTCCGAAGGGCGGTCGTGCTCCAGTTCGCGAGCTGGCCCGCGATTACTCTTTTGACCTGGCCCTGCTGAAAGCCGACGGCGTTACGCTGAAGCCGGCCGTGTTTCGAGACTCGCCGGCAAACGTGGGCGAGCTGGCGCTGATCCAGGATCCTCGCGGTCGTCCTTCGATCCCGACGGTCATCAGCGTCCGTGCTCATGAGATGGAAAATTCCCGCCGTGCGTTCCTGGGTATCAAGCCGGCAACTGCAGAAAATGGCGTGCGGATTTCTGAGATTATTCCTGGCGGAGCGGCTGAGCGGAACGGGCTCAAGGCGGACGACCTGATTCTGTCCGTTGGTGGTCAGGATGTGCAGACGGCTGATGAGCTGATTGTGCGAGTCCGTGATTTTCAGCCGGGAGACAGGGTGGGTATTCAGTTTATGCGCGGGGAAAAGATACAGACGATGGAGATTGTGCTGACACCGCGATTTACCAACGAAAATCCTCTGCTGCCGCTGTATGACAGTCTGGAGACTCGCGGTCAGTTCGCCAGTGTGCATGCTGGTGGTTTTCCGCGAGTGCTGCAGATTGATGCGGATGTATATCCTTCCAAGGTGGGTGGTCCGCTGCTGGATCTGGACGGCAAAGCTCTTGGTATTGTGATTGCCCGTGCCGACCGGTATCCGACTTATGCCATTCCTGCTGACAGTATTATGGAAGTGTATCGTCGTCTGCGGGCAGAGGCCGATGCTGCGGCTAAAAGTGCTCCGGCTGCGGCGCCCTGATTTCAAGTCCCTGACTGTACGGATGCCTCGGGCATGACAGATCTGATCCTGCAGAACCCTTTGACTCCTCATGACTTCTGGATGAAGAAAGCACTGGACCAGGCCTTGATCGCGTTTGATCAGGGCGAGGTTCCGGTGGGGGCCGTGATTGTGCATCGGGATCGCGTGATTGCTGAGGCGTACAATCAGCGTGAGATGCTGCAGGATCCCACGGCACACGCTGAAATGATCGCTATGACTCAGGCTGCCGAAGTGCTGCAGTCGTGGCGTCTGCTGGACTGCACGCTGTATGTCACGCTTGAGCCTTGTCCGATGTGTGCCGGGGCCATCGTGCAGGCTCGCATTCCGATCGTTGTTTATGGCACTGCGGATCCCAAAGCCGGTGCCTGTCACAGTCTGTTCAGTATCACCGGTGATCTGCGTCTGAATCATCAGGCGGCAGTGCTGGGTGGTGTGATGCAGGAGGACTGTCGGGCGATTCTTCAGGAATTTTTTCGGCAGCAGCGTGCAATGGGCAAGAAGTAGTGAAGAAATCTGCCGCTGCACACGCTTTGCTCCCGCTGTAATTCGCCGATAAAGCGGAAAATACTGCCTCAAATAGTCCTGAGCGGCAGATTCTGCCGGTACACAGTGTGTCACCGGCCTGTCTGACCCCGGAAAGAACGACACTCCCGTTCAATTGCAACCAAAACTTTAACAGGTATTGACCCAATTTCCGGGTTGCACTAAATCTCGCCCCGTCCGTTGGGGATCTGTCGGCAGAAACCGCCAGACCCGGATGGATCCTGTCCTGTTCTGCAGATCGGATTCAGCGGGTTTCTCTCACCCCGTCTTCCTGTTCTGCCTGCCTCAGCAGGGCGTTAAGCCCTGGTCTGTTTTGTTGTTTTCCTGAACTTTCGGTTTTCGCACGTTACATCCATGGCGGGAAGTTTGTGCGACCAACCAGTGTTCTCTCTTCTGCCGCGGTTTTGTTCTGATCAGCCGCGATAGCGACTCTCAACTTCAGGGAAGAAGCACATGCTGTCCAGAAGAATTTCTCTTGGTGCCGCCATTGGCATCCTGCTGTGCAGTCTGCACAGTACTCCGGCTGCAGCTCAGTTGTTCGGCAATCCTTGTGCCTGCGGACCTGCTCAGAGTGCCTGGGCTGTCCAGCCGGCTGCAGCCTGCTATCAGACCGTCCCCGTGACGACCTATGTGCAGGAAAAGCAGACCGTGGATGTCGCGACATGGGAAACGGTCTACGAGAATCGCGAGGTAACGACTCTGCGTCCCGAAACCGTGGCTCGTACGGTCGAAGTTCCTGTGGTGTCGTACCAGAATGTGGTGGAGTACCAGACGGTGAACCGCGACATGGGTCGCTGGATCACTCGGTATCACCCGGTTGCTCGCTGTTCGCCCTGTCAGATTGATCCTCGTCCGGGGGTTGTCGGCTGGCTGAATCGCACTGGTTACTCAATGCGTACGGCCTTTATGCCCAGCTACACAACGTCACGTGAATACATGCCGAATGTGATGGCCTTCAGCGTTCCCGTAACGCGTCAGGTGGCAGTTCGCGGGACGCAGCGGATGACGCTCCAGGAGACTCGACTGGTGCGGGATGTTCGCAACGAGCGAGTGCCGGTACAGAAGCTGGTTTACAAGCCACAGCAGCGGACGGTGATGCGTCCTGAGACGACCTGGCGTACGGTACCAATCGGAACCGCTGTAGCGATGTCGCCATGGGGTGGAGTTCAGACGGTGTATGGAGTGCCTGTGCAGTCAAGAACTGCCGCCAGCCCGACGCCGGATCCTGCATTCAATCGCCGCGCTGCCAGTGATGATCCGGCGGATGCGACCGGGAGTGATCAGCAGTTTCGTCGCAGCAGCAACGAAGATGAAGCCATTCAGCGATCTTCCTTCCGTCGTTCTTCAGATGACGAGGAGACGGAACCTGGTTTCAATCTCCCGCAGACTCGTCGTGATCAGCCGGCTCGTGTTCGCGAGCAGGACTCAGCCGAGTCCGGTGCCAGGACAGCCAGTGTGCGTCTGGCGGGCGGTGCGGGCGGGTGGCGTGCCAGCCGTCGCAGTCCTGATTCGACTTTGACTGCCAGTACCGAGCCTGTGTTGTATGTTGCTGACCCGGATGACAAATAAGTCGGTCTTTGGTTTCAGTGCCTTTTCCTGTTGTTTTTGAATCCAGCGAGCCGGCGTCCTGCCGGTTCGGTCCTGAGCCCCTCCCCTTTTCTCCCCTCTCTATTCTCCTCTCTGTGTTTTGCTGATGCGTCCCCTCGCGGCACCGGTATCACGCCGGTGCCCATTTTCTTGCGCCCCCTGCGCCGTGCACGATTCTCAGCCGGCTTGTCGCGATCAGTTTTTCCCCTCCATTGCTCGATCCGCTGCTCCCGACCGCGTAATATGCCACAGTGAATGTGATGTGGTTGAAACCGCAGCGGCATGGATCTGAGTGGCGGGTGGCGGAGGTTGAAGCGATGGCGGTACCGCAGATAGTTCCCGGAAAAACGCGGATTGGCTGGATTGGAACGGGCGTGATGGGGGCCAGCATGTGTGGCCACCTGATTTCCGCCGGCTATTCGGCCACCGTTTATTCTCGCACTCGCCAGAAGTCTGAGCCATTGCTGGCTCGTGGTGCTCAGTGGGCTGAAACTCCGGAAGCCCTCGCACGTCAGTCGGACGTGGTGTTTTCGATCGTGGGTTACCCGGCCGATGTTCGTGAAGTGCTGCTGGGTGAGCAGGGAGCGTTGCGGGGGGCAGCACCGGGGACAGTCCTGGTGGACATGACAACCAGTCAGCCGTCACTGGCGGTTGAAATCTGGGAAACTGCGAAGGCTCGCGATGTCTATTCGCTGGACGCCCCGGTTTCCGGTGGAGACCTCGGTGCTCGCAACGCCACTCTCTCGATCATGCTGGGGGGTGACGAGGAAATTGCTGCAGCCCTGCAGCCGCTCTGGGAAGTTATGGGGAAGACGATTGTGTATCAGGGCCCGGCGGGCAGTGGTCAGCACACGAAGATGGTAAATCAGACGCTGATTGCATCGAACATGATTGGTGTGTGCGAGGCTTTGCTGTACGGGTACAGGGCGGGTCTGGATTTGACAACCGTGCTGAAATCGGTCAGCAGTGGTGCTGCCGGAAGCTGGTCGCTCTCGAATCTGGGACCGCGGATCATTGCCGACAACTTCGATCCAGGCTTTTATGTGGAACACATTATTAAGGACATTGGCATAGTGCTGGACGAATCCCGGCGGATGGGACTGTTCATGCCGGGGCTGGCTTTGGCCGAACAGCTTTATCTTGCGGTGCAGGCACAGGGACACGGCCGTGCCGGTACTCAGGCTCTGATTCTGGCACTGGGACGCATGGCCGGACTGGACTGGCGGTCCCGGACGTCTGCTCCTTAGGTCTTTCCCGTGGGGCAGGGAAGGTGATTTTGGCTTAGCATCTGCAAGGGATGTGGCGTGGCGGGTTTGAAACCCCGGCCCGGCCCGCTATTCTTCGTGCGTGGCGTGGTGACGACCGAATGACGGTCGTTGCGAAACGGAAAAGGATGAATGAATCATGAAGCGACGTGGCGAAATGTTCTCCGGGCTCTCTGTAGCCCTCGTAACTCCGTTCTCCGGTGATGGTTCACTGAACGAAGCGATGCTGCGCTCCCTGATTGATTTTCATGTCGAGTCGGGGACGGACTGTGTTGTGCCGGTGGGCACTACGGGTGAAAGTCCGACGCTGACGCATGACGAGCATGAGCGAGTGATTGCAATTACCTGCGAGCATGCAGCCGGGCGAATTCGGGTGATGGCTGGTACCGGATCAAACAGCACGGCCGAGGCCATCCGGCTGACTCGTTCTGCCAAGCAGGCGGGTGCGGATGGGGCCCTGATGGTGGCTCCCTATTACAACAAGCCCACGCAGGACGGTTTCTTTCAGCATTTTCGCGCTGTTGCTGAGCATGTGGATCTGCCGATCGTGCTCTACAACATCCCCGGCCGCACGGCGAAAAACATGGAGCCAGAAACGATCTGTCGCATAGCCGACACCTGTCCCAGCGTTGTGGCGATCAAAGAGTCAACAGGTTCGATGGACCAGGCTTCGCAGATTCTGTCGGCATCCGAGCTGACGGTGTTGTCCGGCGATGACAGTCTGACGCTGCCGCTGCTGTCGCTGGGGGCGACCGGAGTGGTTTCGGTGGCCGGCAATATTGTTCCGCGTGATGTAAAAGCGATGCTGACAGCTTTCGCCGCAGGTGACACTGCGACCGCGATGCAGTGGCATCATCGGCTGTTCCCGCTTTGTCGGGACATGCTGGGACTGTCAACGAACCCGATTCCGGTGAAGGCCGCCATGCGGCTGGTGGGTCGCGAGTGTGGAGAAGTTCGTCTGCCGCTGACTGCTTTGTCAGACGCCCAGATCTCTGCACTCCGCACAACACTCAGCCGTTACGGACTGCTGTGACCCCGTCACGTCGCCTTCCCTGGGTCCGCAGGCTCAGCGATCAAAATCGCCAGCAAGGTGCTCGGGCTGGAAAGCCCGAGCTACGGAAATGGGGGGGGGGCCACTTGCAGGCTCCCGTCCGCTGGTCGCTCTCTGACCGTTGCGCACTGACCATTGCGTTTCCCTTCGCGTCTTCGCGGCTTCGCGTGATGTCGAAACTGCCTGCAGTTCCCTGCAACGAGTACGGGACAGTGCGACAATCGTCCGGCGTTAGAAACGCAGCGGGCAGATCTCGGGCTGGAAAGCCCGAGCTACGGAAATGGGGGGGCGGCTTGCAGGCTCCCGTCCGCTGGTTGCTCTCTGACCGTTGCGCACTGACCTTTGCGTTTCGCTTCGCGTCTTCGCGTCTTCGCGTGATGTCGAAACTGCCTGCAGCTGCCTGCAATGCTTACCGGACGGTGCGACGAACTTCAGGTGTTCAAAACGCAGCGGGCAGATCTCGGGCTGGAAAGCCCGAGCTACGGAAAGGGCCTTTTGCAGACTTCCGTCCACGGACCACTGCCTAAGGCAGAAACCCGCGTTCGCGGAGTTCCTGAATGTTGTCGGGGGCGCTAGAGATGATGCGTTCAGAGGCGTAGCGGAAAACTGCGAATCCGGCCATGCTGGCGGGAGCGGACAGGACGGCAGTCTGTTCTTCGTCCTCGCTGTCCAGCTGACGGTTTAGTCGAGCGACAGCTTCTTCGATGGTGTCTGTGACGATGGAATCGGGACCGGCCTGATTGGTCAGTCGCAGATTGGAGAACGCGGCAGTGCGGGACATCAGGAATTCGATGAATCCCGCATCGTCCTGCTCTTCAAAGAAATTCCGCAGTTCCGGGTGCATGTTTTCCGGAGTGATGATGCGGGCGCGAGTGATGGTGATGCTGCCGCGACGGATACGCACCAGCTGTTCGGTGTCGGAGGAAGTGACGAGGAAGTAGGGCAGGTCGGAATCACCAAAGGTGAACAGACCCGTCCTGACTTCTCGTTCAATCCGAACTTTGGACCACGCTTCGCGCAGCTTGCGGAATTGTTCGAAGCCTTCAAACATTGGCTGTTTCAGTGTCCTTTGGGGGGATTTTTCAGGCGTTCAGCCTTCTGCTCATCAGACAGTTCGTCCCATTCTTCCAGGCACGGCGGGCAGCAGAATCCCACTTTTTGACCGTTCCAGTCTTTGACCAGTTCGGCGGTCAGGTCAGGCACGCTGATGTCACCACCCATGATCGGGCATTTGGTGTTGACCACCTGCAGAGCCGCTGTGGCGGCTGCGGCTGCCGGGGCCACGGCAGCTTCGGGACCGGCGGATTCGCTGCAGCCGGACACAGGCAGCAGGCAGACAAGCAGCAGAAGACGTCGCACGAGAAGGCTCCGCATGAAAAAAGGCAGGAACAGACCAGAGACCAGGGTCTCTGACTGGCAGGTAGTGTATGCAGAGGACCGAGGTTTAACAGCTATTCTTCCCGATCCGGTGCATAATTCCTCCGCACAGAACCGGGAAAACCCCCGAAACGGCTGGATTTCAGAACGGGATGCATCGATTCTGCGGGGGTGTTTTTCTATTCTCCTGGCCGGTGTTTCGGAGGTTTTCGCTCCGTTGGCCAAAGATTCAGACAGGACTGCAGCGGACATGGGTGAGTTTCTGACGGGGCAGGGCCTTGCGGCTCTGTTGACTCTGACATCGCTTGAGCTGGTGCTGGGAATCGACAATGTGATTTTCATTGCGATTCTGTGCGGTCGACTGCCTGAGCGTGATCGCGACAAAGCTCGCAAAATCGGCTTAAGCCTGGCAGTGGTTTCCCGCATCATGCTGGTGCTGGCAATTGGCTGGGTGATGGGGCTGCGGGAACCGCTGTTTCGACTGATTGGTCGGGAAGTCACGGGCAAGGATTTGATTTTGATTCTGGGCGGCTTGTTTCTGATCTTCAAGGCCACCAAAGAGATTCATCATCGAGTGCAGCAGTCGCGTGTGGATTCATCGGTACCCAAAAAAGTCGTCAGCCTGGCTGCCGTACTTGTTCAGATTCTGCTGATCGATGTTGTGTTTTCCATTGACTCTGTGATTACAGCAGTGGGAATGACAGAGGATCTGCCCAGTCCGATCCCCATCATGATTGCCGCGATACTGCTGTCCGTTGGCGGCATGCTGATGTTTTCGAGGGCAATTGTGCTGTTTATCGAGCGAAATCCGACTTTCAAAGTACTGGCACTGGCATTTCTGATGCTGATTGGAGTGTTGCTGGTAGGGGATGGCTTCGGTCATCATATTCCCAAAGGCTACGTGTATTTCGCCATGTCATTCTCGTTTGCTGTTGAAGTGCTGCAGCTGTGGATGCTGCGTGAGCCCGATCGGACCCCAGGAAACACTCAATACTAGACCAGGTCGCATTAAAGGTTCGGTTGGTGGAATTCAGCGGTGCGGTGTGTGGGAGTGGTGATTCATGAGTGGCGATGCGGAAGTGTTCCTGAGCGAGTATTCCGGATACGGGGTGCGTTTTTTGTATCCTGGTTACTGGGAAGTCCGCGAAGAGCAGGATGGTGATGACGTCATTCTGACGGCGGCGGCCGATGATTCATGTTTTTGGCTGTTGCGTATTATCCCTGATCGTCCGGCTCCTGAGCAGGTGCTGCAGGACTGTCTGCAGGCACTGCAGGAGGAATATGAGGATCTTGAGCAGCAGCAGGAGCCGCTGCTTGTGGCCGGTCGACGGGCACTGGGCTGCGAGGTGACTTTTTCCTGTCTGGAGCTGCTGAACGCGGCAGGATTCTGCAGTGTCCGGTCTGGTGCTGCGACACTGCTGATCTGGTGGCAGTGTACGGATCACGAGCTGGCAGATGTGCGTCCGGTCTTTCAGAAGATGACTCAGTCGGTTGCGTGGACAGCTGACAGCGGTGCGGTTGCAGGTGGTTGATTTCAGCAATTGAGCAGGGAACTGGAGTGCAGTGTTTCATGAGGTCTCCGACGACACTTCCGACATCGGCTGAGTTTGAAAAGCTGGCTCGCCAGGCGCGTTTTGTTCCTGTGTATCGCCAGTTGACGTCCGACACGCTGACTCCAGTGACGGCGTGGCAGCGGATCGCCGGCGGAGCCTGGGCATTTCTGTTTGAGAGCGTGGTTGGTGGCGAGCGAGTCGGGCGTTACAGTTTCGTTGGCAGCAACCCGTTTATGACGCTCACGGCATCCGGCAGAACAGTCGTGATCCAAAGTCGAGAGGGTGAGCGTCAGGAACTGCACGACGTGGATCCGCTGCAGGAGCTGGAGCGACTGGTGGCTGCCTGCCGTTCCGTACATCTGCCCGGTTTGCCGGGATTCCTCGGCGGTGCTGTGGGGTACGCAGCCTACGACGTTGTGCGTTACAGTGAGCATCTGCCGAATGTGCCTCCGGACGATCGCGGCATCCCTGATCTGACCTTTGCCTTCTATGATTCAATGGTCCTGTTTGATCACATTCGCAAGGTTGTGCTGGTGGTGGCTCTGGCAGATACTTCGCAGGGCGACACTGAAGAGTCACGAGCGCGGGCTGAAGAGCGTCTGGATGTGCTCTGCAGGCAGCTGGCCTTCACCGATGAAGATGTGCAGCTGGCCGACGTGGATCTGACGGTGGAACCAGTCCTCAGCACAACCTCAAACTTTACTCGTGAACAGTTCTGTGCGGCGGTCGAGAAGTGTCGCGAATATATTCGGGCAGGCGATGTTTTTCAGGTGGTGATCAGCCAGCGGCTTGAGTGCAGTTCCCCGGCGACTCCTCTTGACGTCTATCGTTCCCTGCGGATGGTGAATCCCAGCCCGTTCATGTTTTTGCTGCAGACACCGGACGTGGATCTGGTGGGCAGCTCGCCCGAGATTATGGTGCGCGTGGAGGATCGCGAAACGACCATTCGACCGCTCGCAGGGACTCGCCCACGCGGCAAAACTCCGCAGGAAGATCGCGAGCTTGAGCGGGAGCTGCTGGCGGACCCGAAGGAACGAGCTGAGCACGTCATGCTGATTGACCTCGCACGCAACGATGTCGGACGTGTGGTTGAATTCGGCTCAGTCACACTGGCAGACGTGATGGTTGTCGAGCGTTACAGTCACGTGATGCACATCACCAGCAATGTGTCGGGGCGGCTGCAGGAAGGCCTGACGGCCGTGGCGGCTCTGCGAGCCGGTCTGCCGGCCGGTACTGTTTCTGGTGCACCCAAGGTGCGGGCGATGGAAATTATTGATGAGGTGGAACCGCAAAAACGGGGACCCTATGGCGGTGCTGTCGGCTACTTCGACTTCACCGGCGATATGGACACCTGCATTGCGCTGCGTACGCTGGTGATGAAGAATGGCCGCATTTATATCCAGGCCGGAGCCGGTATTGTGGCGGACAGCGTGGCGGAGAGCGAGTATCAGGAAACCATGAACAAGGCTCGCGCCATGCTCAAGGCCATCCACATCGCAGAAACTCAGCTGCTGCCCGGACACACCGGGGAATGCGTGACCTGAATCCTGCGTGCCGTGTCCGGCAAAACAGAACGCCGGGGAGTTTGATCCCCGGCGTTGTATGTCTGACCTAAGCTGGTGCAGTCGGCTTCAGTCGTCGTATTCAACCGTAATCAGGCCGTCCTTCGAGCAGATTTGGATGTCGTACTGTCCGAAGCACAGTGTGATCTTCGTGCGGCAGCGTGAAATTTCCAGGCTTCGCAGTGGCTGCGGCGGAACCAGAATCTGCACATAAGCCACCCGTTCTTCCGTGTCGTGTGCACACATGTCAGGGTCCCGGACAGCAATCACTGCAGGAATGGCATTGGGAGCAGCGTCGCACAGATTGCGGATTCGAACGCGAGTCGCCAGAGGGACTCGAGTATCCACGAATTCACCGATCTGATGGCGGCAGACACAGATCGGAGCCGGAGCGGGCTGCGGAACATACACGGTTCTGCGCGGCGGGACCGGGGGGGCGACAGGCACATAGACCGGTGCGAGGCCGGGCTGGATGGAACCGGAACCAAAGTTGATGCTGAAACCCAGTCGGACCTGATCGCGGGATGATCGTGGCGCCGGCACTGGAGCGGGCTGTGGACGGAACTGAGCACTGTGAGCACGATCACGGGAACTTCCGCCGATGAACTCTTCATGACTGTCGCGAAAATTGCGGGATGCATCAGTGACTCGCATATCTCGACCACGGGCAACTCGAACCTGCTGCTCGTGTTCCTGAGCCTGCTTCCACTCATCTCGGGATCCCGCGAAGTGAGTCGGCTGGTTATGGTTCTGACGAGTCGCGTGGCGATGATCAATTCCGTCGCCTGAATCGCGTGAGCCACGTCCGCGGTCGTCTGTCAGTGCATGGACCACTCGCAGGATTTCCACGAGGTCGTCACCTGTGGCAGCTTCGCAGGAACCACAGACAGCCATGATCACAATCGCGGGAACAAACAGCAGGGTTTTCATTGCCGCATCCTTTGGGGTAACACTATTTTTCCGGGAGGGTGTTGTCAGCCGCGATGTTCGCGGCTTCTGTCTCTCTGGCTGCACGCCCCGTGCCAATGTTTGTTTGTTATTCCGTAAGTGATTGCTCTGTATCAAGATACGAAGAAAAAAAACTGCGGGGCTTGTGTTTGGTTGATGTCAAAGTGATGGCGCTATGGTGCGACAGTCTGGCGTTTATCGCCGACTGCACGGCGAGGGGCCGGTTTCTTTGGATACGGCTGTTTTCGGGCAGGGCCTGTGTTCTGCTGGCAGTTCGTTTTTGGGCGGTGTTGGTTCCGGCGGGTGCGACTGTCGTTGTGGCCGAGCAATTGTCAGAAACACACGTCCGGAAACCCTGAAAAACCACAGGCAGCGATTTCTTAGCG
>JBJTPZ010000176.1:0-2890 GCA_046075365.1 Planctomycetaceae bacterium | reverse complement strand
GGCAGCCTTGCGGCAGATTCCGCAGATTCTCGCGAATCCAAAAATTCGGCAGTTCCGGAGTGTTCTGTTCGTGTGATCCGTGAGAACCGGTGCCACGTATCGGATGTGGCGGCGTGTCGCGGGGGAATTCTGTGGCAAAGGTTGGCGGGAAAGTTAGACTGGGGCGGGGGTTGGTGTTTGGTTTTCGGTGTTCGGTGTTTGGTGTTCGGACAGGAGCCGCGACCGTGATGGAGCGGGGGATGGCCTGGTTGAGCAGAACCTTGTGATTACGGTTAGGGTGCTTTCTACTTTCTCGAGTCTGCTTTTGCAGGGCGGGGAGGGCAGCGCCCCCTCACCCCCGGCCCCTCTCCCCCGGTGGGGGCGAGGGGAGGATTGAGTGTTCGGTTTACGGTTTATGGTTGTCGGTTTTCGGGAATCAGACAGGAGCCGCGAACGTCAGGGATCGTGGCAGGACTCGGTTGAGCGGAACCTTGTGATTACGTTGAGGGGGCTTTCTACTTTCTACTTTCTCGGGTCTACTTTCTATGGCAGGGATGCCATCGCCCCCTCACCCCCGACCCCTCTCCCCCGTTTCACGGGGGCGAGGGGGGATTAGTGGTCAGTGGTCAGTGGGTGAGGCAGGAGGCAGGTCTCACGCGAAGCCGCGAAGGTGGAGGGCGGCGGTTGTCGAGTGCAGCTTTCTGCGGGTAGTTGTTTCGAGTGGTTTCTGCGATGTTTCGTGCTCGTACTCGATTTTTTCTGCCTTATCTGCTGCTGTGAATTCTTAGTTGTCTCAGGGTTGTTTTTTTCGGGTACGAGTACGCCTGGCGGGTGCGACGGGTGTGTTGCCGCGTTTTTTGCGGCGGATGAACCTGTTCAGTCTTCCTGAACTGCCAGCTGCTGGTCGGCGGCGCGGATTTTGCGGAACTGTGGGCTGAGCACAATGGTTTCGATGGCGGCACTGATTCGCCAGTCACGGCGTTCCAGCTGCAGCAGCATTTCGTCCAGCAGCGGTTCGTCGGACAGCTGCGTGCTGCGGCCCAGTGCATATCCCAGCAGCCGGCGGCAGAAGGTGCGGAGGAAGTCGCGGCGTCGATTCTGCAGCAGGTACTGCCGCAGCCCGTCAAGGCCCTGGATTGGTGTTCCGTCGGGCAGTACAGCGGCGGTGTTGATCTGCAGTCCGTGGGCGTCCTGGCTGCGCAGTCGGCCGATGGTGTCGAAGCTTTCAAGGGCAAATCCGAAGGGGTCGATGCGGGTATGGCAGCGAGCGCAGGCCGGGTCGGAGCTGTGCAGTTCGATCAGCTGGCGTTCAGTGACATTGTCGGGTGCGACTTCCGGCAGCACGGGGACTCCTTTGGGCGGCTTCGGCAGGCGGTCACCCAGCAGGAATTCTGAGACCCAGTTACCGCGGAGAATGGGGCTGGTGCGTGAGGCACCGGACTGTTTGGCGAGAGTGCTGGCCATGGCGAGAATGCCGCCGCGGGAACGCTCACGCAGCCCCTCGACTCGCCGAAAATGATCCCCTTCGACAGCTTCAATCCCGTAGAACTTTGCCAGTCGGGCATTGACCCAGGTGTGATCTGCGTCGAGCAGGCTGAGTACGGAGCGATCATTGCGGATGAGGTCTTCGAGGAACAGGATGGATTCTTCGTACATGTCACCGCGCAGTTCGGTGAATTCGGGGTAATGCTGTTCGCTTTTTTCGTCCAGCTGATCGAAGTCGCGGATGTGCAGCCACTGGCAGCCGAATTCGACGGCCATGCGGCGGCTGCGCGGATCTGCCAGCATTCTTTGCAGTTGTGCTTTCAGTTCGGGTTCCTGCAGCACGGCGCCGGATTCTGCGGCATCCCGCAGACTTTGATCGGGGATTGACGACCAGAGGAAGAAGCTGAGGCGGGAGGCCAGTTCTCTGGGTGAGACATCAACCGGAGTGCGTCCGGGGTGGACCTGTTCGGTGCGGAACAGGAAGGCAGGCGACACAAGGACTCGCACCAGCAGCTTGCGGATGGCAGCTTCATGTTCGAGTCCTTCGCTGCGGAGCTGCTGGTAGAGTGCTGTGAGCTGTAGTTTTTCGGATTCGTGCAGGGGGCGTCGCCAGGCGCGATCGGCGATTTCCAGAACAGCCTGGAGCTGCAGAGGTTCGGCCTGTCGCTGCTGTTCACGGAACAGTTCGGCATTTTTCAGAATACCGTCTCGCATTGGTGTGAAGGCGCTGGGATCGGCATCCTGTGTGGCGAACTGCCAGAGTTGTTCGTAGGCATCGACGAGGGCCAGTGCGGAGCGGCTGACGAAGTGCATTTCGGACCACAACTGATCCAGTTCGGCTGTTTCTGCGGGGGACAGCATCAGTCGCCGCAGGTGATCATCTTCGCGATAGTACAGGGTGAGTGTAACGACTTCATCGACGGGAACGATGCGGTGATAGCAGAGTGCTGCGGGGAACAGCTGTCGAAAGGTGTCGAAGTCCTGCAGCAGTCGGGTACGAGCCTGGCTGTCGGGCTGTACCAGAATGGGTCGATCGAAGCGAATCTGAGCTTCGCCATCTGACCAGCGTGCTTTGCCGGTGGCTGGAGCGGCGTTTGCGGCAGCGGGTGCTGAGAGGCTGGCTGGCGGAGCGGTGAGGACCTGCATCTGCACACTGCCATTGGCCCCGGCCGGCAGCTGGAGTCCGGCGGTGGCGACGAATTCGCTGCCGGCGACGAGGTCTGCGGGGACCTGCACTTCGATCACGGAGGGTGCCTGTACGCAGAGGTCGGCGGGTGCGATCGGGCTGCCATCGGGCAGTTTTCCGAACAGTGCCGGGTCGAGTCCGATGGCGGAATCGGCGACGGGACTGTCAGCTGCGGCGGGCCGGGACAGAATTTCGCGGCGCACGGTGGCGAGGAGCGGTCCGTTGAGTGCAGTCAGCTGC
>JBJTPZ010000175.1:0-4590 GCA_046075365.1 Planctomycetaceae bacterium | reverse complement strand
GAAGTTTGGCCTTGAAGTCATCGGGGATGTATTCGAGCAGGTTCGGGGAGATTGGAACTTCCTGCGGTTCTCCGGTGGTATTAAGCGTCAGTCGACCGCCGACGCTGAAGCTGAAGTATTCAGACAGCGGTCCCGGGAGGCTTTTGGCGGTTTTCAGTTGGATGTCGAGAGCCAGTCCGTCGTCTGTGATACTGAGAACGCCCAGGGCATCGAAGTCCAGCAATCGCGCATCTTCGGGGCCAATTTCGAGGTCCGCCTTGACAAAGGCTTTGAGCCCGGCCGTGCTGACCTCGATGCTGAAGGCGCCACTGGCGCGTGCCAGCGTCATTCCGGTGGGTGGGCCTTCTTCGAAAGTGGGTACGTGCAATTCAAGAATGCCACCAGCTTCAATGCGGAACATTTCCTTTTGGAGCTGGTAGGTTTTGGTCAGGTCGGCCCCGCCGGGACCCTGGCCCTTCAGTGTGATGGTTTCATTTTTCGCCTGCTTACTGGTATTGAATTGCAGCGTAGCCTCAAGATCAGCTTTGATACCGAGGGGCTGCAGCTTTTCGAAATTTGTTTGAAGTGTTGCGACGCCCCAAAACTCAGATGTTCCATCCGGGGCTGTAGCAAATACGACGCGACCGGCGGCGGCAGCGATAGTACCGAGGTAGATAATCTGAGCGTGGCCGCCGAAGTCAAGTACGGCTCGTCCAGTCTGAGCTCGCAGTGTTGCGTAGCCGTAGATGCCGAAAATCACTGTGTCGTCATCACCGACAAACGGCAGGCGCAGCTCCATCGAGCCGTTGACAGTCAGCTCGAATGTGTCAGCGGAACGAAAAGTACGGAACGAAGAAATTGATTCGGCGGATGGATTGCCAGCCGTATCGGTCCAGGATGACTCAACAAACTTCACGTAAATGAGAGCAGAGTCCGGCAGAGTTCCGGAGAAGCGGAATCGCCACGTATCGGCGATTCCCGGGACAGCTTCGGCGATGCCGTCTACAGAAACGCCAGGGAGAGGAATGAAAGTTCCGGAAGCATTCTTTGTAACAAACTGAATTTCGGCGTCGGGGTCAGTCACGCTGCTTGCCAGCACGTTTGCTGAGAATCGCGCAGGCAACTTCACGTCAATGCTGCCTTTCGTTGCAAGAACCGTTGCAGAAATGGCTTCGTTTGCCTGCGGACTGGCCAGAGTGCCGGTGAGCTGATCGAGTTGCCAGGTACGAGTCGTGGGAATGTTCGCCAAACTGCCGCTGTCCGCAACAACTCCTGCCGGGAATGTCACGTTGACCTGTCCGGGCTTGAACTCACCGGTGAAGTGGTAGCGGAACGTATTAGTTCCGATTTTTTCTACCGAAGTGACCGCAGCGGTCCCCAGTCCTTTCCCACTGAGCGAAAACTCGCTGGCAGCGTCAAGGACGGTGGCATCATCGATGGTGTTGCCGGAGGCGGGCTTGAACTGGATTTCGAACCATTTTCGGTCATTCAGAAGCTCTAATGAGGCTGGTGCTGAGTCTGCGGGGAACACCGGGATGGCGGTTGCGCCTTCAGCTCTGAGTGTCACGGAGGTCCCGAGATTTTGGTTGCCTGCTGAGTCTGTAAACGATCCTTCACTAAACAGGATCTGCACAGATCCGGGCGTGAACTGGCCGAGGAAGGAGTATCGCCACGTGCCGTCTTCCTGCTTCACAGGCGCCCCGTCGAAGGTGACGGAGGATGCAGCAGCGCCTATCAGAGTAAACTCCGGGTCAGAGTCTGTGAGTGACGCTTCGTCCAGCGTTGAGTTCAGGGTTGGGGTGAATTCAAAATCCAGGTAACCGCGAGCGTTCAGTTCCTTCACATCCTGGGAAGGTCCGGCCAATGCGCCAACTGCTCCAGTGATGGTAAATGAGCCGGTGCTGGCGGCGTTCAGGTTATTCTTTTTGTCTGCAAAAGATCCGGCGATAAATGCGAACTCGACCTGTCCTCGTCCGAAGGTGCCGGTGAACGGATATCTGTATTCGTAGTCGTTGTCAGTAGCTTTCGTGGGAACTCCGAGCACGATGCCCTGTGCCGCCGCACCTGTCAGAGTAAACTCTGGGTCAGCATCGAGGATGGTCGCTGAATCGATGGTGCCGCCACCAACCGGGTTGAAGTACACCGACAGAATCTTGTCTGTATTCAATGCCACGCGGTCGATGTTTCCGCCGCCCGCAGGAGCAGCAAAAATGGCTGTTGGCGTTGTGACAGTGAATTTGTCCGTACGCAACAAATTCGTTGTGGGGGTTTTGTCGGCAAAGCTGCCAGCGAGGTATTTTACCTGATATTCACCTGCCTGCGGTGTAAAGCCCGCGGGCAGTGCATATCGAAATTTGTTGACCTGCTTAAAACCTTCAGGCTGGGTTGGTACTGCCGATACGGTGACTTTTGACCCATCCGGGGCAATCAGATCGATTTCAGCTGCGACATCAAGGATGGTGGCTGTGTCAAGGGTCTTTTCTGCAGGAACGGCGAAAGCAATATCGATCCATGGGTTGGCCTTCCAGTCCTGAATACCAATCTGTCCGCCCGCTGCGGGGAAGATGGATGCGGCGACAGGTTTTGTGGAGTCGACTTCAGGGCCACCTGTATCATTCTGGACTTCGGAACCATCGGCTCGGAGGAACTTGGTTTCGATCTTTCCTTTTATGGTGAGCATTCGGAAGTCATCCGGCGCATCAATCAACATCAGGATTTTAGCGTTACCCTGTGCTACCTGTGATAGATCCGCATAGACCTTTCCGGATGCCGTGAGAAGGCCGTCGAAGAAAATACGCTTTCCCCCGGCCATGAAGCGGCCCTGGGTATCAAGCTTGAAGATAACCTGGCCCCTGTTTGCCTTTTCCGCGACCTTGAAGAAGAGGTCTCCCTGCCCAGTGATGAGCATTGGCGAGGTAAAGGCAGCAAGAAATCCAGACCGATTTGGATTCTGCTTAATTTCTTTGTACTGCTTCACAACCTGGTCTTCGGTTGATGTGAGCCATGTACCAGCATCCACAGTCTTGTTGATGTTGAAGGCAGAGCCTCTTAATTCTTCAGGTTCACTGATTGCGGGCAGGGTCTTGAAAAATTCAACTCCGGCAGTAAAGCCCTTGATTGTCAGGCCACTGGCTTGATTTAGAACGACGCCGTCCGGCGAGTTGCCGGTGATCATGACGCTCAGCGGGCCTAGTTCAGAGAACGCCAGTTTTATGGCGAGGCCACCCACACCGGGGAGTTCGAAGCCGCCCTCGACCCCGATAAACAGGACTCGGTCTGCAACCGGGGTGTTGGATCCGGTGAGAATGCGGTTTCCTGCTGCATCGAGTTTCAGAATTCCCCCCATGAGTCCTGCTGTGATTTTCCCGGCGAACAAATCGCCAGTGATGGAGACCGCGATTCCGCCAATATCAGTGATTGGGAACTTGCCCGCGGCGAGAAGTGCGGGCTCAAGTATGAGGTCACTTACGGCCCCCGTCACATCAAGTGGCAGATTGAAGATCTTACTGACTGACGCCGAGAAGCTAAGTTTAAACACCTCTGGATGTGCTTCGATGTCGTCCCACAGGATGCCAAATTTCGTCAGTTTTATGGGCATCCAGGACGGCCACTTGAGAGCGGTCGGGTCGGCTGAATCAAGGCTTACGAAGACGCCAAAACCGGTTTTCGTGACAAATTTGCCGTCACCGCGGATCGCGAAACTGCGCATTTCGCCACCAACGTCAAGTTTTCCGACCTTGAGTGCAGCGCTGACTGATGTGAAGGAGACTACTTCCTCGTCGTCCGCTGCGTCAGTGTTGATGTCAACATCGATTGCAGTGACGGTCAGGAATTTATTGAACTTGATGGTGAACTTGTCGGCCGTGAACTCGAACCCCTTGAATTCTCCGGCCTCAAACTTCGGTGTTGCCCGGAAGGCCTCAAGGTCGGCGTCGGCATCGTCTTCAATTTTCGCCGTCCAGGCTTTGCCCGGGAAGATGGACGCGTTACCGGTAGCAAAATAGAAGTCGCCGTCGAATACAACCGATCCACCGAACGTCGCACCGAAGTTGGTAATACCTACGGTGACGTTGTCCATCTGCAGTACGCTGCCAATGGTGGTCGTGCCGATCTTTGTGATGCTGGCTTCGCCCAGTTGAAAGCCGTCATTGCGTACCTTTAGATTTTGGATAGCGCCTTGCAGTCCAAGTTTGGGGATAGTAACGCTGGCGGATTCAACCGATACGATCTCCCGTTTATCAAAATTATCTCTCTCAGCCTGAGATTCGGTGCCGTCACCGTTTTTATCGATCTGCGGGTCAAGAGAGACTTGAATTCCGGTGGCTTCAACGGTCACCACTTGTGGGACGATTAGTTTCAGGGTACCGACGTCGAGGCTGAACTTTCCAGTGAGACCGGCGTCCTTGATTTTCGGGCCACTGCTCATGCCGAGAATCGCAGGGAGGTTCAGGTCAACGGCCACGTCGAATGTAGCGAGAATATCGGTCAGCGTCAGGGATACACCGGATTTGGCACGCTGTTCGGGCTTTCCGAAATTCAAAGCTCCGCTGTCTGCTCCGATGCCAACGGTCACGACGACACTGGCCGTGTCAGGGATTCCGCCGCCAGCAG
>JBJTPZ010000174.1:0-2960 GCA_046075365.1 Planctomycetaceae bacterium | reverse complement strand
GCTTTGAACAGTCCTTCTTCACCGTCAGCAGCTTCGTCAACGGCGTAGCCGGATTCGCGCAGCGCCTGCGACAGCACTCGCAGCAGATCAGGTTCGAGCGCCATCGCCATCTACAGCGAAGTACTGCGAATCAACGGACTGGAAAGTGAGATCGGAAAGCTGGTTTCAGAAGCCAACAGCACCGCAAACTCTGGTATCCCGGGACAACGGACCGAAGGAATCACAAAACTGCGACAGGCCGAAGAGCTGGCAGCTCAGTCCTACCGCAAAGCTGATTTAATACAGCTTATTCGCGATAATGCTGCTGCCGTCGTCAGTGCACCGGAATTGCTGGTTTCAGAACCAGTCCATGAGCGTGTCTCACTCAATGCGTTCGTCATCTCCCGCAACGAACGGCGTGTCGTAGTCGCCGCGGAAGAGAACTTCCTTGATGTTCATGACCGTTCCGGGACAAAACTTGCTCAAATCCCGTTCGAGAAGAAAGTAGACAAATTCGAACTCTCAGCCGACGGCAGTCGCCTCGTTGTCAGCACCGCCGCACCCGAACTTACCTGCTGGGACCTGACCGCTGCAAAACCAGTTTTGCTCTGGAAAATCCCTCAGTCCCAGGCCAGCGCGTTCACCTTTTTGCCTGACGAAAAGCAAGTTGCTGCTGCGGACCCTGATGGCTCCATACTGCTGCTTGATCTGCAGTCCGGTCGCCTGCTGCAAAAGTTTGCCTGTACTGGCCCCACGGCACAAATTCAGCTGCGTCCCCATCCCACAGAACCCATTATCGCCGTCACCAGCAACAACTATCACGAAGTCTGTTTCCTGAACCTGCAGTCCGGCACTGTCGAAAACCAAATTCCCCGATTCGGAGTCTCCGGATTTGACTGGCACCCTGACGGTCAATCCCTCGCAGTACACGATGAACTGCTGGAAATTGAACTACTGCACTGGCCGTCGCTTAAGAAAAAGAAAACATTCTACAAGGGCATCGGGCCGACCCACTGCAAGTTTTCACCGGATGGCCGCTGGCTGGCCTTCAGCACCTGGTCTCCCGGGGGATCACAGCATCAGCTCGTCACGATTCGCATCGAAGACGAATTGACTCTGACCTGCCCATGGCCATATATCCCCGATGGTAAAGCCCAGTCATGGTATGATCCCAGCAGCCAGCCTCAAACGCTGCAACCGGCTGCACTGTGGAATGGGAATCGCGTCGTCAGAGTACAGCTGAATGACCCCCGCGTACAGCAGACTTTCGACAAGACAAACCCCCGTCTGACTGTTGCACCGCATCTCGTCCCGTCCGACAACCAGCCGTTCATCGCCGTCGCTGTCGGTGGCGTACCTGCTGCGATGCTGAATCTCCACTCCGGAACAACTTTGCACGCAGATCTTCCGGACAGACGCAATTCCAGCGTGCTGCACATCTCTCAACTGGCATGGAATCAGGATCGTCTTACTGCGTTCGATTCTTACGGCAAGTCGCTCTGGCAGTTCCGCACTTCGGTTTCACAAAGCGGAATCATGCACATTACAACCCTGGGCCGCACCAGAGCTCCACTGCTGCAGGTTCCGCTGCTGCTGTCGGCAAACGGAAACCGTGTGTTCTCAATCAGCCCGACAAATCAGATTCTCTACTGGCCAGCAGAAAACCCCCTCGCCATAAAAACACTGCCCTCCCGCTTCGTCAGCCTGCATGGTGTGTCGGAATCCGGCAACCTGCTCCTGTGCGCTGAATCCCAGCCAGAAAAACCGACTGTGGTTTATGACTGCGAGTCCGAAACGGAATGCATGACATTCCCCGCCAACAGCGATGCCTCATTCACCGCAGACGAAAAATATCTCCTTTTGACCATTGACCCGAAAAGCGACCAAAAGTCCCGATCCGAACCGAGCGATCAGGAGGTACTTCTCTACGACTTCAGCACCAAAAGACTCATTCGCAAACTGCCATCCGGACCGGCATGGTTCGACTTCTCACAGTCCGGCAAACTGCTGGCTATCCGCTATCTCCACGAACCGTTTGTCCGCCTCATTCAGACCTCGGACGGCGACACCGTGCTGAAACTGCCTCTGAACGCAGACGATCATGGCATGCCCCGTTTTGCCGACGAAGATCGCCAGTTGTATCTGCACGGGGAAAGTCGTTCCTTCAGCATCAACCTGCCCGCTCTGCTCAAAGAATACTCCGACCTGCAGCTGCCTGTTCCCGCAAATTTTTTCCCGCCTCTACCCAAAGCCACGCAGCCCGCTCAAACCATGTCGGCACATTCTCTCCGGTTCGCTGCCCGCAAAACACCGCTGCACTTTCGAACCATGCAGACATTTATTCAGTCGCTCAAGAACCGGACTTCCAACAGTCAAAATCCCTCAATTCCGGCAGCCGCCCTCGTCAGCAATGTCCTCTGTGATGCCCTCGAACTGGGCTGCTTCGATGCAGCCACGCTAGCCGGCGGCTGGCTGACGCAACAAGGTCACCAGAACGCACCCGTTAAAGCCCTCATGGCGTCTCTCCTCTTAAGACACAACCAGCCTGCCCACGCCCTGCAATTGCTCCAGTCACAGAACAGGCCCGACGACTGCGACGCCACATGTCAGTTCAATACCTGCCTCGCATTGCAGCTGCTGGATCGCACCCCGGACTCAAAGACTGCTGCTGACTCGCTGCTGCTGCGCACAAAATCAGACGAACTGACGTTTGCACTCAACTTCATGCAGGCACAGCCCGCCAGTCACTCCCTGCAGGACTTCATAAACCACACCCCAAAACTGCTCATCCGCGCACAGGATGTCCGCGCTCACCAGCTGGCTCTCAAAGCCTCTCAACAGGCCACTCAGCGCTGGCCCGAGGTCGCCGACTGCTGGCAAATTCAGGCTCTCGCAGAAATCTGCAACGGACTGCCCGCAGCAGCCACCAGCTCACTCGCCAAAGCTCGCCAGCTCAGACAAAATCGCAATGATGCCACGAT
>JBJTPZ010000173.1:0-3751 GCA_046075365.1 Planctomycetaceae bacterium | reverse complement strand
GCGGGAAAGGCAGGTCGGAGTCGCCGTCCACGGCAGTGGCGTGTCTCGAGTGCCGGCTCAACTCGGTATCACCAGACGGAGTTGGTGCCGCCCGCCGTTGGGGCCGCAACCACAGTACGCTGGTCAGTGCGAGGGCCAGGGGTGAGACTCCACCGCTTGCCGCTGAAGCTTCGAAAGCCGCATCAGTCAGGCTGATGCGGCTGCAAAGGGCGAGCAGGGTCTCCGGCGAATGCCTGACGGCACACGCGGACGCTGCCAGGGCTGTCTGAGCAAACTGATGACGTGGAAGCGACTACTCGTCGGGGGTCTCGCCTTTCGTACGGAAGCTGCTGCCCTGAATGACCATAGCCTCGCCATGGTGCATCAGTCGATCGATCATGGCAGTGGCCAGCGTGTTGTCAACGTCGAAGATCCGACCCCAGTCGCGGAAAGGACGATTTGTGGTGATCACAATCGATCCGGACTCGTAACGGGCCGCGACGACCTGAAACAGCAGATCGGCACCGCGTTTGTCGATAGGCAGATAACCCAGTTCATCCAGCAGGAGCAGTGAGGGCTTCAGATAAGCCTTCAAAGCCAACTCCAGTGTTCCATTCATTTGGGCGGTTGTCAGTCGATTGATCATGTCAATCGCTCGAGTGAATCGCACGCTGATTCCCCGTTCGCAGGCTGCGTACCCGAGTGCCGTCATTAAGTGTGTTTTGCCACAGCCGGTCGGCCCGATGAAGATGGCGCACTGATGCTGCTCAACAAACTCGCAGTCAAACAGCCGAACGATCTTTTGCTTTGGCACGCGTTTAGGAAAGTCGAACTGATATTCTGCCAGTGTCTTCAGTTTTGGCAAGCGGGCCTGAAGTATGCGACGCTGCAGGGCTCGCTGGCGACGGGCTGTCACTTCGGATGCCACCAGTGATGCCAGAACGTCCAGCATCGAACTGTTGCAGCGAGCCGCCTCATCGAGAGTTTCACGATAGGTGGCTGCGATGTGTGTCAGATTCAGTTCTGCCAGTTGTTCCAGCAGTGGCTCGTGCAGTCTGAAATGGCGATCAGTCATGGCTGGGCTCCTCTGTGTCAAGAATAAAACGGTCATACGCTGCAGGATCCGGCTCTTCGAGATCAGTTTCCGCGAGCAGGTCTTCGCGACTCGGACGCACCTGTGTGGGCGATGGCAGTTCACGGCGACGGCGGTCCTGCAACAGAATGGTTTCCACATAGGCCGCATCAAACGTGCGATAGTGATTGGCGGCGTTGATGGCTGACACTACGTCGCGTCGGCCGTACAGGTTGACGAGCTTCAACAGGCGTCGCAGATGGACACTGGTCTTCACGGGCTGCAGCCGCAGTTCGAGATGAAATGTGCGGGCGTCCTCCCCGAGCGCATCGAAGGCGGCTTCGATGTCGTGCGCCCGCACGCGACTCCTGAGCTTCAACGCCTCCAATCGATGTGCGGGCAGGATGATCAGCTGATTCCGATCGTAGCAGCGTACGTGGCAGGCTGCGACAACACCATTGGCCATAACTTTGACTCGAGTACTGTCTGCTCGAATCATGACAGGCGCCTGCACCAGAGACGGAGGGACCGAATAGCGATTTCCGTCGAAATGCACCTTCGCGTGGGAAGTCACGATGGTCGGCACGACTTCGTCAGTGTCAAACTCGAGTGCGGGCAGCGAGCGCAGCAGTGGCGACTCCTGGGAAAAACGGTCAATCGGGCGTTGTCTGGTTGTCTGATGCAACCGCACGTTTGCCACTTCATCACGCCAACTCACTGCCAGTTGCTGCCACGCTTCCCAGTTCACCAGTTGTTGGTCCCGACCGGCCAAAGCATTTCGTTTGACGTAACGCACACCCGCTTCGACGGTGCCTTTGGATTCCGGATCTCTCCGCTGGCAGGCAATCGGTTCCATCAAGAAGTGACCACACAGTGCCAGAAAGTCTGGATGCAGACACGCGTGTCGCCCCGATCCATTCAGCACGGCTGCTTTCAGATTGTCGAAGATAATCCGTTTCGGACTGCCCCCGAAGAATCTCAGAGCATTCACGATCGCTCGATAGAATTCTGCTTTTCGCTGTGACAGGCAGAATTCGATGTAGCACATACGACTGTGGCAAAGCACTGCCACGAACACTGACACATTTCGCTGAGTACTGCCGATTCGGATCTGACCGCAGTGTCCCCAGTCCACCTGCATAGCTTGTCCCGGTTCGTACACCACTTCCTGATACACGCGAGTCCGGCGCGGTCGAACCTTGCGGAGATAATTTCTGACGAGTGTCAACTGGCCCTGATATCCGTCGGGCCCGCGTCGAATTTCTTCCAGCACCCGCGCGGCTGAGAGTTCCGGATAACGCAGCACGAGTGCATCGATCTTTGGCTTCCATGGATCAAGCACGCTGCCTCGCACCGGCCCTCGATGCTCCTCTGGCGGGCGTTCCATGCCAAGGGCTTTCGCGACTGTTCTGCGACAGCAGCCCAATCGCAAAGCGATGGCACGCATGGACAGTTTTTCGACTTCTGCCAGGCGCCGGATCTCAGCCCATTCTGATACCTTCATACGTCGCCTCCGTCTTGTTGTTTTTCACCCGCCTTGCCAGTTGAGCGGAGCAAATCGGCAATCGATTGCAGCCCACCATTTCGAATGAGGCCTGGCTGCTGAAGTGACAGCACCTGAGTCAGTGGCCGCTGCCAGGCGATCAGATCAAGCATCACCAGTTCAGCCCGCGCATCACAGATGGCTTTTTCCGTCAATTTCAAACGCAAGGCGATTGTGGCGTCGCTGTAGAAGGACAGCCCGTGCTGATCGCTGGCAGCAGAGAAAAAGAAATACAGCAGAATCGCGTCACGCGAGAGTCGCGCGGCGTAGTCCTTGAGAAAGCGACGATCCACCCACGAGAACCCTTCACGGGGAGGGTGGCGGACGCGTTTGGGAAGTAAGAGCCGTTTCTGGATCCTGGACGTCATGATCAAAGTCCTCCTTTCGGTCACCAGACGGTACAGAGAAGTCCGGTGGTACACGATAGGCGAGGACGACAGCCGGGTGAGCAGCAGTAGCTGTATTCGTGCAGGTCGATGAATGATCAGTGAGTAACGTCCGCTTCTGCTTTTGCCGCCTGTCAGCCCGCTGCCGGCATTTGAACTGACCGGTTAAGGTGTTCCGCCACAACCACTTTCGCTCACGGTCACGAACACGCTGCATGGTCTGGCGGCAACTGCCACTGCAATAGCGGGTTGGGCAACGGGCTGCCGGTGCGGGCGGCTCATAACAGCCCACGCGGGCACAAATCGGACCAGAATTTTTTCTGCTGCGTGACGACGCGCCAGGCGACTGACGTGGCTCGGTCGGCACAATCGGCTTTGCTGGCAAAGGTGGATGGAGCTTCAGCAGCGATTTTCGGAGTCTCGCGACTTTTGCTGCAGCGGCCTGTGATTGGCGAACCTCGGGCCGCAGTCGCCGCTGTTTCTGTCGTCCGGCAGCCTGCCAGCGACGAACCTCCTGCCGACACTGCGGGTCCTGGCAATACCGCTGGTTACCGGTACGCGGTGTGTAAACGGCCTCGCAACCTTTCCTCGGACAAACACGCTGCCGAAATCTGGATTTTCGAGACCGGTGTGTTGAATCTGTGTTATGCTGGCAGCATTCCACGGGAGGTCTTGCTCCCCAGGAATCCGCCCGATCGGCTGTGCAAAGCCGCTCGGGCATTTTTATTGAGGCCCCACACGATCGGACGCCTCCCCCGTCAGAAAACTTAG
>JBJTPZ010000172.1:0-6259 GCA_046075365.1 Planctomycetaceae bacterium | reverse complement strand
ATGGACAGCTCGCCCCGCAGAAATGCCTGAGTGCTCTGCAGCAGTTCCTGATCCGATTCCACCGCAGGATTGATTTTGTTCAGGCCCCGCAGCAGACGGTCACGAAATTCGGCCGTGAAGGTGTTGTCCGTCCGGCGTGCTTTAAGCTGCGATACCACAGTCTGCAGATCACTGCTGCGCAGAGCCAGCGGCAGATCACGAGTCGCTTCAGGACTTTCCAGCAGCGGCGTCTGCAGCGGACGCTTGTTGTCCTGTGCCCATTTCTGCACTCCGTCAGAAACATAACGCGAAACAGCTCCCAGACGGATGAAGTTCTGGGCATCCGCCTGAGCACTGCCGCGGAGAGCCTCCAGCACGTGCCACGTAAACACGCCATGGCCCACACCGCCAAGGGCGCCGTTCTCAAAGCTGAACTGATTGGGACTGCAGGAGACCAGTTTGGCCTGACCGGTGGGCTTCAGCAACGCATCAATCAGCTGCTGGCTGGCACCGGTCCCCACCGGGGTCTCGCCCTTCGCTGAAACTCGCTCCTGACACGCATCCACGAAAAACAGCCGATGGCCCGCTTTTGAACCGGTCATCAGGGTTTCCAGATCGTCGACAGGCACGGCGGTCGCCCGCAGCAGTTTTCTGGAACCGTCCTGCGGCATCACGTAGGCGATCTTTTCTTCATTGAAACCGTGGGAACTGAAGGCACAGACCAGCAGTGCAGAATTGTCTCGCGCCAGTTCCGTCAGCCGGATAAAAGTGGTGAGGACATCGGACCGTTCCGCGGAACCCACGCTGACACCCAGATCCGCAAGCTGCTGCAAATGCTGCTGGATGATTTTCGCATTCGCTGCGGGTTTGCCGCTGATCAGCAGTGAGCAGTTTTCAGGCGGAATCAGTTTCAGTTCGACGACGAACAGGTAAGCGAGTTCGATGGCATCGTGGACCGCAAAGCTCAGGGCGGAAATGCCGGGGTCCGCAGTGAACTCATTCACGCCGACAAACAGGCCCGCATTCCCCGCAGGCGCAGCATTTGCCAGTGGCTGCAGCGCGTTATACCCGGTCGGCCTGACATCGACAGCCTTGATGTCCTGCTGCGCCTGAGCACCGGCCGAAGCAACAAAGCAGACAAGTACGAGCATCAGGAGTCTGGAGTGCATGGTTTGAATCCGGTTGTTTGTGGTTTGTTGCTCGTTGTTTGTTGTCGGTGAATTGCAGGGGGGACGGTGTTTTCTGCACATGAATGCACCGAATGATGGGCTCGTCGTTGCAGCAGTCGGTGCCGGGAGGGCGAAGCTCCTGCTGAGCCGCATCCCTCCCGCATCCCTGCCGCGAGCACTGCAACGATCCCTGCGTCTCCGCAAAAACGCTGACAATCGCTCACAGCACGCTCCAGTATTCGGTGGCTCGGCAGGAGCCTCGCCCTCCCGGGGTATTCTCCCATGTGCACAGCGGATTCCAGAACTTCAATGCCATTGCCTTACTGCCTCCCGGCCGGGTGTGTGGTGAAGGTCCAGCGGGCGGTGGACCAGTCGTTGGGGGCGAACTGTCGCTGCAGATCGATATCTGCGGGGGCGACCGGGCCGGCGGGCTGGGCGCCGGGCTGCGGCGGCCGGGACGCTGCCTGGACTCCGATCGCGCGACGCCCGCCAAGGCTCTTGAAGCCGCCTGACTGTTCCAGTTCCTGCGGATTAAAGCCTGCCAGCTGCAGCGGGGTGCGGGTGGCAATCACTTTGATCTGTGTCGTACCGTGCGGGGCCTGTGCCGTGAATTCAAAGCCCATTTCCGGAGTCGGCAGTCGCAGGGTCTGCCCGGCTTTCAGCTGCAGCTGCGAATGCCACCTGTTGGGAACCAGCACGATCACGGTGTTGTCCGGCTGATAACCCAGGACCGTGATAAAGCAGTCCTGCTGCGCTTTGATCACGCAGGGGATCACTTCGCCTTCGGGGAACCGGTCCCGACCGTCACCGCTGTGCACGCTGACGCCGATAGCGGCATTCACGTTGTCATCGTCCAGCAGCGAAACACGGGGCTGCTGTGGCTGCTGCAGTGCCGGCTGCTGCTGGGCGATTTCGGGATCATTGCCGAACCAGGGCAACGGCAGTTCCCGGAAATGCCGGGGTTCGCCAAGTGCTGTCAGTTCGGCAATGCGGCGAAATTCAACCACATACAGCTGACGCTGCACTCCCGCAGATTTCAGCCGTTCGGCCAGCTGCCGCGTGTCCCCGTCAGCATTCAGTCGCTGCAGCAGCTGCTGGGGATCCAGTCCGAAGTCGCCGGCGACGGCTTCCAGAGTCAGGTTTCTGGTGAACTGATCGAACAGTGCACGGCTGGGTTCTTCAGCCCCGCGGCGAATCCCGGCTGTCTCCAGTGCCTGGCGAAACTGCTTGCGATCGGCTTCCAGCAGTCGTCCGAATTCGGCCGGTTCGGGATACAGTTCCCCGATCAGTTCACGATCCGCGGCGTTGAAGTTGCGGGGGTTCATCAGGGTACTGGAGCGGACTTCGTCCATTGAGGCTGCTGTGGCGGGGTTTTCCGGTTTCATGCCGTCCCAGTGACAGCTAAGGCACGAAATGCCATTGATGATGGCTCCGCCCGGCATTGAGTCGTCATGGACGATCGCCGAGGGGGCAATGCTCAGCCGTCCGCCGTCTGCTTTGACCAGCACATAGGCCTGAAACCCGTTCCGCATCCGATAGATCACTTCGCCGCCATCGTGGGAGAACTGCTGTTTGCGGCCGAGGCTGTCAGGTGGTCCAAAGGGGTTTTCGAAGAAGTTGGAGGTGCCGTCGTTGCGCCCAAAATCGTAGCTGATGTGATAATAGCCTCCCGGAAACTGGTGCCGTTCCAGCAGCCGATTATTCACGGAGACTTTGGAGTTGGCGAATCCGGCGCGGTGCACCTGCCGCGAGCGAATGTTGCCCAGCCGGTTGACTCCCAGCTGCTTTTCCAGCTGATCCAGGTGTGTCGGGATCCCGACGAGGTCATGATACAGCGGTGGCTGCAGCGTGACGAAACAGAACCAGTCGGCACGGAGCCACGGTACCTGGCTGCTGGTCAGATTTGCCACCGCCCGGTCAGCTCCGCTGCGGTACGACAGGCCATAAGGATTGAACTGTGCAACGCGGTCCCAGTCGGCTGCGGTCCAGCCGATATGACGCAAATCAAAGCGGTAGATGGTCCCGGCGGCATCGATGGGGACAAGTTTGTTGACCGCGGCCGAGCCGGGCAGCCCAAGGATGTCGCTGGAACGTGACAGGCTGTTGAGCGTTTTGACAATGGCTTCGCGGTACAGCTGCAGCTGAGCGGCGGTGATGCTGTCCATATTGTGCAGGTTGGTGAGCGTCAGATAGCGGGCATTCGTCAGGGCAGCGCCGCTGAGTTTCTGCAGGTCACTGGCGATGGCAGCGACGATCTGGGGTTCCGGGATATCGCTGCGTTTTTCGGCCTGCTGCAGACTGCTGGCTTCCTGCAGCCATTTTTCGCTGGGACCACCACGATCAATCCACTGCAGCAGCCCGGCCTTTTCAGCGTCGGTCAAAACACCTGTTCCCTGGATATCCTTCCATGAGCTTTTCGGCATGGAACCATCGGTGATGATGGTTCGCAGGTAAGAATCGGCCGGCTTTGCACGGTCGATGTAGCCGCGATCGGCCGCCGCGATCGCTGTCAGATCCAGCAGATCAGCCACGTCACCGGCACCGTCGCCGGGACGGTCATCGTGGCACACAACACAGCGACTGCGAAAGGTGGCCAGCGTCTGCTGATCCAGCTTGTCCCCGGTGGGTGCAGGATTCTGGGCCAGCACGCTGGTGACCAGCAGCGGCCAGCAGCAGGTGAGTGAGAAGTTCAGGGCAGTTCGGAATTTCTTAGGCACGGGTCAGTCTCCGGTGTTTCAGGGAATCGACACAACAGTCCAGCGAACTGCCGGCGGAAATCTTCCTGGGAATGCGTTGAGTTTTAATGGGTTTCGGGAAAATAAATTCGATTTAAGTGGACTTCGGCTATTGCTGCGCCGCTGGATTGCGAACTCCGCGTACTGAATTCGTGCCGTCATTCAGCAGTCCGCGGGCGGGGTTGACCCTCGGATTTTCGATGGACATGACAGTTTCGGAGTCACTGGTCCAGAAAAACCAGCTGTCGTATCCCATGGCGGACTGGCGAGCCATGTTGTTTTGCAGGGCACGCTGAAATTCGCTGGCGGTCGGCAGTCGAAATCCATATTGTCGCACGGTGCCGCTGGCCTCGCTGAATATCACGTTCCTCGCGATTGTTTGTGTCCATTCCAGTCCGGTGGCGTTATCGCGGAAGACCTGCACGCCATTGACCATGCCGAGATTCGTCCAGCCGGTTTTCGGGCGGTTCTGGGTGGCGGGTGTGCCGGCGGTCGTCGGGTTTCCTGAGGCGGTTGTGCCCGGGATGTCGGGCAGGGCTGCAAATTCAAAAAAGCGGGGTGCAGCTTCTGCGGCAGCGTTACCTGCAGCCGAGCGAGTAATACCGGCGGGATCTGCGACCGGGGTGGCTTTCCAAAATGCCGGGCCAGCCGAATTTCTGCTGAAATCCAGCTGCGCGGGGCCTTCGGGCGAGACAGGCAGTGGCACGTGGGCAACGGACGTTCCGCTGCGATCTGAATATTCAAGGGTGAAGGGCGCGACCGCTTCAACAAATCCGGCATGTCCGGGCGGAACCGACTGACGCACAGAACCAACCTTCAGGTGCAGAGTGGCCTGCGGGTCGCGCACCAGATTCTGCACTCGCACCCGCACCAGCCATTTCTGGTTCGGCGTCGGCACCGGAGCGGGCGTGGGCGTGGGGATGCCCTTGAGCAGTCGGTCGAGGTCTGGTTTCATGATGAGGGCGAACTGGCGACTGGTGAATTCACCTTTGCTGTATTTCTGAACAGACAGCAGAAATTCGCGATCCACAGGCTGTCGCAGATCGACTTTTGAGACTGCGGCGGCGAGGTCTTTCAGCAGTTCCGGTGTGAGTTCCCCGTCGGGCTGCAGGTGCGCGACGATGGTCTGGAGGCTGGTCAGATCATCTGCGCGGGCTGCGAGGGGCAGTTCGCGGGCTGTCAGCGGACTTTGCAGAAACGGTGTTTGCGGCTGGTCCTTTTGAGTTCTGGCCCAGTCACCCACGTGACGGGCGACGTAGTCGGCCACGGTTCCCAGTCGAACAATGTTGTCCTGATCCGCCGGAGCTGCACCGCGGAGCGCTTCGAGGAAGTACCAGGTGAAGACCCCGTGCCCGACCGACCCGAACGAGTTGTGTTCGAAGCTGAATTCGCCGGGGCTGCAGGACGCAAGCTTGGCCTGTCCGGTCGGTTCTTTGAGTGCTGCGATGAACGGAATCGCAGCGGGGGTACCCGCAGCGGTGCCGCTTCGCGCAGAGATTCGTTCCTGACAGGCATCCACCAGCAGCAGTCGGTGTCCGGCTTTGGATTCCGACATGCGTGCTTCGATCGAGGACAGGGATACAGCCGTCTCAACAAGCAGTCGTCGCAGCCCGTCAGAGGGCATGATCCACGCCTGCCCGGAGTCGACGAATCCGTGTGAGCTGAAAGAGCAGACAAGGAGGCTGGCGGCGTCTCGCGGAGTGTCGGTGATTTTCAAAAAAGAATTGAGAATCTGGGAACGGTCAGCCACCTGGACCTGCACGCCGCGTTTCTTCAGCAGCGACAGGTGTTCCTGCACCAGCTGAGCGTCCTCAGCCGGTTGTCCGCTGAGCAGCAGCTGGCAGGATTCCGGTGGAATGAGGTTCAGTTCGATGACGAACAGATGGGCCAGCTCGACGGCGTCGTGGACGGCATAGGCCAGTTCACTGAGTCCCTGATCTCGGGAAAACTTATTGATGCCGACAAACAGTCCGGCATTGCCCTGGGGAGCAGTGCTGGCCAGCGGCTGCAGGAGTCCGGCGGAGCCGGCTGCCTGTACTGTGATGCCCTTGGGGGACTGTTCGGTGATCTGTTGAGCCATGGTGCTGGCTGAGCAGACAAGTAACCAGCAGCAGAGAAAGTGTTTCATAAGCAGTGAACTTTATGGCGGTTATGGCAGGACCCTCAGGCCGGCGTTTGCGCAGCAACGCGCGCAGGGGGGTGAGGAAGCTGAATGGCTACAGGGTAATGGTTCTGCGGGTGAAAAACCAGCAGTTATTGGTGAAAGCCAGCGGAGTCGATGGCAGTGGTGGCGGAGACCCACGAATGGCCACGGATGCCGGGGCGGTCAGCAGTTCGTAGTCCCGGCTTCAGCCGGAAACGCCGCCCCGGCAAAGC
>JBJTPZ010000171.1:0-5948 GCA_046075365.1 Planctomycetaceae bacterium | reverse complement strand
CGCGGGCTCCCGCCCGCGGCTCGCCATGCGGCGCTCCATGCGGCGCTCCATGCGGCTCGCCATGCGGCTCGCCATGCGGCGCGCCATGCGGCTCCCGCCCCACTGACCACTTCCCCTAAGTCTTCTGCCCTTCGCAACAATGCACGCCATCACACGGTGACTTAAAATACCAGTATTCTCGTCGCACCTTCAGCTGTTCGTCCGGCAATGCCAGTCCTCGACGCGGATCCATCTGAAACATCATCCGCATGTCTTCGTGGTCCAGATTGTGACAGTGAAATACAAACGGTCCTTCGAACGTGCGAAAACGCATCAGGACATGCACTTCCGTGTTCGGACCCAGAATTGTCGTATCGTGCTTGATCCCCAGATTCCAGACGCTTGAATCGAAGTCCGCAATGGCTGCGTCGCAGCGAAAATCGGCCTGCTCGGGTGACTGAAAAGCAGCCTGCCACCGAGCCTGCTCGGGCTCGGGCTGCCAGGCCTCAGGCCCTTCACCCAGCGTCGGATCAAAACGCCGCGGATCATAGCCCTCACGACACAGCGTGATCCGCTCTCCGCGATGATTTCTGGCTCGCACAAACAGTTGCTGATGTGATTCCAGATGCAGATGAATCGGGTGCCACCAGCCGCCGCTGCGATTTCGCAAAATCCACAGCTCTGTGCTCCACAGCTGCGGTACCGCATTGGCAATGCACGAATCATAAAAACGCTTGTTGATCTGCCAGGCGCCCCGACCACGCTCGAAATTAAACTCGCGGATGTAAATTCGCTCAGGATCCGGCAGCGGCAACGGCACATGACGCCGCAGTCGCGTTCCCTGCTGCAGCGGCAAAGATGCCCGCATTCGCTCGGGATCCACGCCCGACTGCTGATTCTGCAGTGGCCACGTCTGTCGATCATCCGCCTGCTCAGAGACTACAAATTTCAGCAGATATAAAGGCGCATCCCGATCCTCGCGAATGTCCTCGGCACCCCCGCGCGGGTTGTCCGCCAGAGTCTGTTCATTGTCACCGTGACCGGGACCTCGCCCATCCCGCTGATTTAAAGTACTGACCACCAGGACTTCGTAACTGCCGTCAGTTTGAGCATAACCTTTGTACGTGTCGGATTTCAGCTGACCAAAATCGAGACACACGTCGGCACGAGTCGCCATGCCAAGAAATACCGAGCTTTGCTGTTGTGCCTGATCAAACAGCCAGCTGTCTTTGCCAAAACGATGAAACACCAGCCGCTTGCGCTGCCGCGTCTGAGGATGCACAACCCAGAACTCGATGTTGTAGAACCGAGCCAGCGAGGCGTCCAGCAGCCGCAGCCAGTAGCGTTCAAATCGCACGGCCTGCCGAGGCCATGCGGCACCGTTCACCAGTTGTATCGTTCCCAAAGTGCCATTGTGGTCAAACGGATCAAAGTGAATGCGCGCCTCTCCGAACAAACCACGCTGCGGATCCGCAGCCTGCAGTTCGGACAACACCGCAGGCTGAATCTGATCCCGCTGAGTCACGGGGACCAGACACAGATCCTTGAACACCAGCGGTATCTGTTTTTGGGGCAGGTACTGACGCCAGCCATCAGGACCCGTCACATCGTGACCGTCCACCTCGATCGGATCGTCCTGCAGAAAGAAATATCCAGCCAGGCCCAGCAGTGCATTATGAGCCGTAATGTCCTCGGCATGGTCGTGATACCACATGGTATTCTGAATCTCGGCATAGTCCCACGACGACAGCGGCTGCCACTGCAGCGGTTCGGCAGCAGTACCGGGCTGCTGCTGCACTTCGTGAGGCACGGGATTCGGATAGTAATAGTCCTTGACACCCGCAGCATGCACGCAGCTGTCCCCCGGCAGACTTTGTGGCTCTACCAAAAAATTTGGATGCCCGTCCGAGTGCGCCGGAATGTGTCCGCCGTGCTGATGCATCGAAGTGTCCAGCATCAAAGTCGGATCTGTGTCGTTCCGCAGCCTGACCACCAGCGGCTGTCCGGACCGAGCCAGAATGGTGGGGCCGGGGGTACTGTAATGTTCACGCACCACATTTCCGCTGATGTCCCGTTCGCGAAATCCGTAACACAGCACGCGAGTCAGCCAGCCAGGAATGACCTCCCTGACTACGGCTTTTACAGACAACTCGGCAAACTGCAGCGGTTGCGGCTGGCCGTCTGACGTCCCGCGATAAATGTCGCCGGGACGAAAGTTTTCAGCCTGTGCCAGAGCCCAGCTGGTCCCCGGCGGCGGTGGCACCGCCAAATCGGGATACTGCCAGTAAAACTCCGGAGCAATTCCCTGGGAACCGCCACCGAGGGGCGGATTTTGGACATCCGACTGCTGTCGCACAGATGTTGTCGGCAGTACAGGAGGAAACGGCAGCGACTGCACCCACTTGTCGATATCCGCTTCCGTCAGCTTCACGTGAACCTGATCACAGCGACGGTACCCGTCTGCCTGAACGGGCGCCGCAGCCGCCGCGGAAGCCGCCGCAGCACTGCCGGCCGCCTTGAAGAAACGCCGTCGATCCATGGGTACTTCCGAGCAGATCAGAAAAGAATTCCAGAGGGTTAATACCCAGCAAAATACAGCCACCCCAGGGGGAAGGACATGAAAATCCGGGCAAAACGGAAGAACCCCCAGAACATTGCTGCCGTCACCGGCCCAGATCTCAGCCCGCTGTGTTTGGCAGAAAAAAACGCTAAACTGAGTTGTGGCAACGATTTCAGAAGTTGGTCACGCCCTTCCAGACAACCACGCTGATCGCTTATTTCTGCGACAGGCCGATCCCATGGATTTGAATCCCGAGCAACTGCATCCCAACAAGCTGTATCTGCACCTTGTGCGGACGATTATGCCGCGACCGATTGCGTGGGTGTCCACGGTATCGCCGACGGGTGTGCTGAACCTGGCTCCGTACAGTTTCTTCTGCGGTGTGGGTTCACGCCCGCCGACCCTGCTGTTCTGTCCGGCCAATCGTCGCGACGGCAGTCCCAAAGACAGCCTGGCGAACACACTGTCCCGTGAAGAATTTGTGGTCAACATGGTGCCTTATTCGCTGGCCCGCGAAATGCAGCTGACATCCAGCGAACTGGCACCTGACGAGTCTGAGTTTGAGCTGGCGGGGCTGGACACAGCCCAGTCAGTAATGGTCAGCGTGCCGCGAGTCCGACTGTCGCCCGTCAGCTTTGAGTGTCGCCTGCTGCAGCATCTGGCACTGGGCGACGGCCCCGGGGGCGCCAACATCGTCATCGGTCGGATCGTGCACATGCACATCGACGATGGCGTGCTCAACGACAGCGGGTTCGCCGACCCCGAGCTGCTGGATCTGATCGGACGACTGGGCGGCACGGAATACTGTCGCACCCGCGATCGATTCGACCTGGGGGAAAGGCCTTAGGAGCGGTCCGCGGTCAGCGGTCAGCGGTCAGCGGTCAGTGGTCAGGGGGCAGGGGGCAGGGGGCAGTGATCAGGGGGCAGGGGGCAGGGGGCAGGGGGCGAACTGAGTGGGGAAGCCTGCGAGTGTGAGTGCTGGCGGGCTCGGTGCGGGCTGGCTGCTTCGTCTGTTGCGCAGATACCGTGACCATGCGGGTGTTCTGCAGACAGTTGGTCTCAGGCGAATACGCGAAGGGAGATGCACGGGGAAAATGGACCGGGGCCAGTGGGGAAAACGGCCGGGCGGACGTCCCCGGATATGAACTGCGCAAGAATGACGGTCGACCTGCCTGCAGCACGGCATCCCGGAGCGATGTTTGGCGGCGTTCACAGGCAGATTGCCCGATCACCTGATTTCGTGACGGCGATTCCTGTTACGGACAAACACGAGCCATTGGAAAAAAAGGGGGGCGAGCGAGAGAGCATGGTGGCGGTGCAGGCCGACCGACCAATACTTAATGCAAACGACCAGATCACCCGCCAGCAAAACCACCACCACTAAGGTCCCAAATTTCGGCACTATCGCCCTGAGAGTTTGAAATCCAGAAACTTTCTCTGCGGTTCCCAAACCTCGTGTTTTTCATAAAACGACAAATCCACTCCCACCCTCCGGAATTGAAAAGAATGCATACGCGGCCTGCGCGCCCGGAGGCACTTTTCAGTGGATGCTGGCTCCCAAACCTACCCATTGTTTTGACTGCCAGCGATCACGAAAAACGTCATGCCATCAGCAAACGAAGCTCAAACCGCTGTTCTCAACTCGGATATCACCATCAATGAACGGGCCTTGCGGACGGTCGCACCGGAAACGACCTGCCCTCAGGAATTCCTTGACCACCTTCAGCACTCGGTGGCATCGCGGCTGGGATCCAGTGAAAGACTTGTGCGGTTTGTTGTGGCGGACAATCGGACAGAGACTCTGAATTGTGAATTGGGCGTGATCAGCGGTTCGGCAACCTCGAGGCAGCCTTCACCCTTCAAATTTCGCCGTCGCTCGTATTCCAACAATCGAGCTTTCAATGCGGTTTTTCTGATTCCCACGGGAATTGGTGCTGAGCTTGGCGGACACAGTGGCGATGCCGGCCCGGTCGCGCGGCTGCTGGGATCCTGCTGCGATCATTTGATCACTCATCCGAATGTGGGAAATGCAGCTGACATCAATGAGCTGCCTTCGAACGCGCATTACGTAGAGGGAAGCATCATCACAGACCTGATGATGGGCAGTGTTTGTCTTCAGCCGGTACGATCCAATCGGGTACTGCTGCTGATGGAACAGCACCCGGACCCCTGGTTTATGGACGCCACCGTCAATATGGCCTCTGCTGCCCGAGCGGCAGCCGGTATCCACATTACCGAGGCCGTCGTGTTGCCTCGCAACTTTTCCATGCGCAGTGAGTATTCTGAATCCGGGCGTGCTGCGGGCGTGGTTGAAGGCCTTGACGTTGTGTATGACTGTTTAAGAAGTCGTCAGGGGACTTTTGATGCTGTCGCGGTCGCATCGCTTATCAAGGTGCCTTCCCATTATCATCGCCAATACTTCGACGATTCGCGTGACGAAATGGTCAACCCGTGGGGCGGTGTTGAAGCCATGCTGACGCATGCGATTTCGCGTGATTTTCGGATCCCGGCTGCACACGCGCCGATGATGACGTCGCGTGATGTTCAGACGATGGATTTTGGTCCTGTTGACCCTCGCAAAGCAGCCGAACCTGTCTCAGCAACCTATCTGTTCAGTGTCCTGAAGGGGCTGCATCGCAGTCCCCGCATCCTGCCCCCCGAAACCTCTGTCTGCAGCGATGTATTGTCTGCCGAAAATCTGCATTGCCTTGTGATCCCGGACGGTTGTATTGGCCTGCCGACGCTGGCTGCACTTGCTCAGGGCATTCCGGTGATCAGCGTTCGCGGCAATCGCAACTGCCTGCCCAACCAGCTTGCAAAGCTGCCGGGTGCTTCAGATGGCATACATTTCGTCGACAACTACCTTGAGGCTGCCGGACTGCTGATGGCGATGAAGGCCGGTGTCTCACGAGAATCCGTTGTCCGACCGATCGCGCCCACGAAAGTAGTTCGAGAGCAAAACCGTGTCTGAGTTCGGCAGGCGATTTATTGCCTTCATCAGTCGCCACGACGAAGCCACCGCATATCGGACTCAGTGGCCCGCGCATGACTTTCAATTCGCCAGTTTCACCTCGGGAATTCCCGACACGGTGGCAATTAACGCACACCGCCCGGATCACATGGTGCAGACGTTTCTCGAACTGCATGCTGCGCGACCCTTTTGCGGAGTTCTGAATCGCAAGGAAAAATGTGTAATTCCGGCAGCACTGCTGGCATCTGCACTAAAGCTGCCGGAACTGATTCGCGACCCCCAGCTCGCTCGGGACAAGTACCGCATGCGACTGGCGATGAATACTGCAACTGACGGCCCGCGATGCCTGTTGCTGCAGACACGTCTCGATGCAGAATCTGTGCCGCACAATTTTTTCCCGGCGGTCCTGAAGCCCAGATTTGGATTCAACAGTCGAGG
>JBJTPZ010000170.1:0-3015 GCA_046075365.1 Planctomycetaceae bacterium | reverse complement strand
ACAATCTTCAGAAAGACTTCACAAGCATGGTGTGGCCGGTTCCTCAGATCCGAGCTGCAGCGGCAGGCTGTCCATGGTGTGCCGTTGTTTTTCCCTGTTTGCAGAAGGATGACGAAGATGTTGAGTTCTGTTGGTAATCAGCGAAGGCGGCATGGTTTTACTTTGATTGAGTTGCTGGTGGTGATCGCGATCATTGCAATCCTTGTGGCGCTGCTGCTGCCGGCTGTGCAGCAGGCGCGTGAGGCTGCCCGCCGCACGCAGTGCAAAAACAACCTGCACCAGCTGGGCATCGCGGTACACAACTACCACGACGTGTACAATCAGTTCCCAATCACCGTGTTCGAAACGTGGGGACCGGTGCAGTGGTCCGACGCCAGCCGTGGTTCTCACCTGGTGCGAATCCTGCCGTTTATTGAGCAGGACAACCTGTTCAAGGCTCTGAATTTCTCACTCCGCGGTGCACCGTGGACCACAGCCAACTTTGAAGGTCAGGTTGACCCGACCGGCAAGCTGTATCGGCACTATCTGATTCCGGCCTTCCAGTGCCCGACCGATCCTCAGCCGAAGCTGGACGGTCACAGTGCGAAGTCCAACTATGCGATGAGCATGGGTAATCAGTCTATGCCAGGCGGCGGTACCCCATGGGGCACCTGCACTCAGTACAATTCACCAAACGACCGCAACGTGTTTGGTATCTATGCACCGGGTCACGGCAACACCGAGAACGGTTCATACATTTCCGGGATTATCTCCCGCCTGAACTGGGGTGCCACTTTCACTCAGATCAGCGACGGTACTTCCAACACCATCCTGGCCGGTGAAATCCTGGGCCAGTGCGGTGACCACAGCCGTAACGGCTGGTACCACTTCAACTCGATGTGGATTGCCACCACGGCTCCTGTGAATTTCCCGATCGCCTGCGTTCGTGAAACTTTGAAGGACGTGTCATGGGACGAAGGTGCTGCTCGTAACGGCCTGAACGGCTGTAATCACTGGCAGAACTGGCAGACCAGCCAGGGCTTCAAGTCTCGCCACACCGGTGGTGCTCAGTTTGTGCTGTGCGACGGTTCTGCTCGCTTCATCAGCGAAACGATCGACTACCGCACTTACCAGCGTCTTGGTGACCGCCGTGACGGCCAGGTTGTTGGCGATTATTGATCGTCCGCAGCGGGCTGACCGGGTAAGTTGACTGGAAAACGCTGAACCGCTGCAGTACTGCTGCAGCGGTTCTTTTCATACGCAGGATTGCAGATGTTTTCAGCCGGAGAATGTACGATGGGGATTTCGCGTCGAGGTGCAGTTGTTCTGGGTGTTACCGGGCTGGCAGGAATGCTGGTCGGCTGTGGTGGCGGAGCGGCCTTGCCGGAAACAATTCCGGTCACCGGTGCCGTGATGTACAAGGGCAAGGCGATTGAAGGTGCCGAAGTAGCCTTCTGGGGCCCAGGGGCTCCTCGTGCCGCAACCGGCATCACCGACGCCGAAGGCAAGTTCAGCCTGTCCATGTTTGATATCAATGACGGCTGCCTCGCAGGTGAGAACGTCGTAACGATCACCAAGATCGACGGATCCAAAGCGGCCGCTGGTCCGACTCCTGAGCAGATGCTGCAGGATCCCATGGCACTTGCCAAGGCTGCAGCCACACAGGCCAGCAGCAAGGATTCAGGTCCAAAATCGGCAATTCCTGAAAAATATGCCGATCGCAAGCTCACTTCACTGAAGGAAAATGTTTCCTCCAGCAACAACAAGTTCGTGTTTAACCTGGCTGATTGATCGATCAGCCGCAAAGGATGCGGAGCACACCCGTGCGACGAACCTGGCTACTGATTGCTGGTGCTCTGTTCATGATTTCCGGGACGGCTGCCGTGCTCTGGCTGCGGCAGCCGTCTCTTTCTTTTGCTGCGCTCGTGGCGGCCGCAGATCAGGGTGATCTGGACGTTGTCTCGCCAGCCGTGCGTCGTCTGCGTGGCTCGCCTGACGGTGCGGCCGAAGCTGATGTGCTGGAAGCCATCCTGCTGCTCCGCGGCGGACGAGTTGGCAAGGCACTTTCACTGCTGGCGAACGTCGATCAGGAAGGTCCCCTGCGGCATTTCGTAATGCGGTATGCGGGTGAGTCTCTGCACAAGCTGCAGCGACTTAGCGAAGCCGCCCGTATCCTCGAAGTCCTCGTTCGCGAGCAGCCGGAAAACGTCGAAGCACGCCGCTGGCTGGGGGCCACGTGGTATGACCTGGGAGCTTACAATGCGGCCATCGATGAACTGAAAGCCGTCGTTAAACTCGCTCCCAATGACTATCGCCCCCACCACCTGCTGGGAATTATGTATGCTGACTTTGAACAGCATGCCGAATCCATTCAGGAATTCACCGCGGCTCTCAAGGGCGTTCAGGATCCGGCACTCCGCGACTCCATGCTGCTGGAACTTGCCAAAGCTCACTCCGCTCTGCACGAATATCAGCAGGCTGCAGCCTGCCTTGATCAGGCTGCCGACTCAGCAACCGCTGCGCGACTGCGAGCAGTCTGTCTGCTGGCGGAAGGGCAGCCCGAAAAAGCTGCCGAACAGGTTCGTCATGCCCGGCAACTGGGTGAAGTCTCACCCGAACTGGCCGTGCTGGAATCAGAGCTCCTTGAACAGCAGGGCGAGATTGGCAGTGCCGAAGCCGTGCTGCAGCAGGCAATTCAGCAGTGGCCCGCCTGGGCCGGTCTCTACTACCGGCTGGGGAATGTGCAGAAGCAACTGGGGCAGGATCAGCAGGCTGAGACCACTCTGCAGACCTGGCAGAAATATCGTGATCTTGCCACGGAACTGACTCAGTTGAATCTCAAGGCGATTGAAGAACCCTTTAATGCAGAGATTCGTGATCGCCTGGCTGTTGTCTGCAGTGAACTGCAGAAGCCCGAACTTGCCGAGATGTGGAAAACGGCGGCAGAAGCCTGTCGCAAAGACACCGCCAGTCCCGCAGCAGCCTCCGCACCTCAGGGCTAAAGCTGCCGGCCGGACAGCACAATCGGAATAAAAA
>JBJTPZ010000169.1:0-4725 GCA_046075365.1 Planctomycetaceae bacterium | reverse complement strand
CAGAACATACAACGAACCGTCAGCGTCCAGCCGGATCCGCCGAATGCCCGCAAGATCACGCGCAGCCAGACTGACCTGACCGTCCGGATCCAGCCGAAATACACAGCCGGCCTGAGCATCCGCGACAAAAATCCGGCCGTCAGACGAGACCTGCAAATCCACCGGCTGAATCACCTTGACCGGCAAACGTTCTATCACCGGCTTTGACCGGACCACAATCGGTTCATGCCGATGCGTCACCAGTGCGTTCAGTGAACCCTGATCAGACGCGGCACCAGACGGACCAGAATTGTTGACAGCAGTGGCACCAGCACCGTTCTGGGCAGCAGCGAGCGGCGAAAACAGGCACAGCAGCAGCACCGGCAGCACCGGCAGCAGCACAGACGAAAGGGCTGACGGAAGCACAGCCTGCAAGGCGAACAGCCGGCCCACGACAACAGGCAGCCGACTGCAAAACGGCTTCCGGCCGCATTCAGACTGCGATTTCAGTGAAGTTTGCTGCTGATTTGACATGCACAACGCATCCGCAGAACCATGGCCCGCCTGACAGATACGCGATTTCCGTTCGCGTGGGAATTATCAGGTGTGAAGGGTGCGTGGTCAACAATCGGTCGCCTGGATCCGGAGGAATTTGGGGGAAAAACGGGGGCCGGGCGGAGCAGCCGCTGCACCGCGAACTTCCCCGCCATCCATCTTTCAGGTTCGCATTGCCCGACATTTCCTGAGAGAATTCGGCCGGCAGGCCGCCAGACACCCCCTGCCACAACTCCCGGAAACCACCCGTGAACAGCTCCCGGCACAACCCGACCGACCCCGACGGACAACGCTGGAATCGCGCTGCGCTGCTGATGCACCAGGCCCTGTTTCGCGTCGCCTGGATCTTCAAGACCGAGAGTGTCATCATGCCGGCATTCCTCGACACCATCTCAGAATCCGGCTTCATTCGCGGTGCCCTGCCACTGCTGAACCGTGCCGGGCAGTCGCTGGCCCCGCTGCTGCTGGCCCGCCGCCTCGCTCACGCCCCGCTCAAAAAGCTGTGGCTCAGCCGCACCACGTTTCTGATGGGCGCCCCCTTTCTGTTTCTCGCCGCCTGCATCTGGCTCGGAGATGCCCGGCTGCCGCCCGCGTTCGCCCTGGTTTTCCTGACCGCCTACGTCGTGTTCTTCTGCATGCACGGCATCAATGAAATGACGGCCAGCACTGTGCTGGGAAAACTGATCGCCGCCAACCAGCGCGGCCGACTGCAGGCAGCCGCCAGTGCCTGCGGCACCACCGCCGCCGTATCGCTCGCCCTGCTGCTGCTCAGCCGCTGGCTGCAGCCGCCCGGACAAGCTCCCTTCCAGCAGATCTTCTGTTTTGTCGGCACCGTGATGATGCTCGCCGGAGTTTCCTCACGACTGCTCCGCGAAGACCCGGATCCCGACACCACCCCGAACTCGCCACCCGCCGCAGCCGGCTCGCCCGCTGCCGCAGCCTTCCGCCGCACGTGGCAGCTGCTGCGCGAAGACCGCGTCCTGCGACGACTGTGCCTGGTGGCTGTGCTGTTTATCTTTTCCCAAACCATCTTTCCTCACTACCAGTCAATCGGACTGGCCCGTTCCGCAGGCTCCCGCACGGTCCTGATGCACTGGGTCATTGCTCAGCACATCGGGGCGGCCTGCTTCAGCGCTGCCTCCGGATTCCTCGCCGACCGCACCGGAGTCCGTGCGGCCCTGAGACTGCTGCTGCCCTGTGCCGCCTGTGCGCCGCTGCTCGCCATCGGACTGACTCGCTATGCCCCTGCCAGCTGGTACTGGATCACATTCTTCTGGATCGGCCTGGTCCCGGTAACGCTCCGCATGCAGGTCAATTACGCGATTGAAATCACAGCCAGACAGCACCATCCGGAATACATCAGCACGCTCAACCTGTGCATGGCGCTGCCGTTTCTGGCCTCGCCGCTGATCGGCGGCCTTGTCGACTGGTTCGGCCACGAGCTGCCGTTTTTGGCTGTGTCGGTGATCGTGGCGGCCGGTGCAGTACTGACCTGGACCATGAGCGAACCGCGAAACCCCGAGCACGGAAGCTGACCGGACATGGCAACCATACGCTCATCCGTCAAAAATTCGTGTGCAGCCGCAGCGGACGATGGCTCTGGAAGGAAGGCTGTCCGGCTAAAGCCGGTACTGCGAACCCCCCGGGGCGTTTCCCTGCGCGGCTTCGCATGAGACCATGCCGTCCGCAAAGCACCCGCCCCAGTGTCGTCCATTCGCGTTCATCACCGGTGCAAAAAAATCGTGCTCGTGCTCGTGCTCGTGCTCGTGCTCGTAATCGAAAACACCTCCGTCGTGTACCAAATCGCACACCCGCGGACTCCCGTCCGCGGCTCGCCACTGTAACCTCTTCATCAGCGTTCATCAGCAATGCAAAAAACGCAAGTAACAGATCTCGGGCTGGAAAGCCCGAGCTACGAAATCGCCACCGGGCGAACCGGGCGCGGCAGGACGGCCGCCAGTTACAGCCTCACCCCGTGCGTTCCCCTTCGCGGCTTCGCTTGAGACCAGCCGTCCGCAAAGCACCACTGCGGCTTCAGTTCAGGGACCGTCACCCCTCACCCCCGTCCCCTCTCTCCTTCCAGGGGCGAGGGGTGCTATTGCGCTTTCCGCAACTCAAAAAACACAAAATCCTCCCCTCGCCCCCGTGAAACGGGGGAGAGGGGTCGGGGGTGAGGGGGCCATGGCATCCATGCCATAGAGAGTAGATGCGAGAAAGTTGAAAGGAGAGCAGGCAGTTTACCACACACCACAGCAGCCCTTGTGCGTTTCTCTTTGCGTCTTCGCGTCTTCGCGCCTTCGCGTGAGACAAAACCGCTTCCCAGCCCCGCAGCGGCGATCTCCAGGCATTCCAAACGCAGAAGGACAGATCTCGGGCTGGAAAGCCCGAGCTACGGAAACAGCCACCCGCGGACTTCCGTCCGCGGCTCGCCTGATCACCGCCCACCGCCCACCGCCCGCTTGAACTCTTGCGGCAATGACCGCTATCATCGCATCGATATTTTCCCACGCCGCACAGGAGCTCCCAATGACCATCAGCAGACGACAACTTTTCGCACACACAGCAGCCGCCATGGCTGCTGCCACCCTCCCCGGTCTCGCCGCTGCCGCTGATCCCCCGCAGCGCACAAAAGGCTCACACCTCAAACTCAGCCTCGCCGGGTACTCCTTCAACCGCCAGATGGCCCGCCGCGGTACCACCGAACAGATTCAAAAAGCTGAAATGTCACTCGAAAAACTGATCCTGTTCTGCGCAGAACACGGTGTCGGAGCAGCCGAACTGACCGGGTACTACTTCCCCGCAGAAATTACCCCCGCCTACCTCACATCACTCAAGTCTCTCGCACATCGCAACGGAGTCACCATCTCGGGAACTGCCATCGGCAACGACTTCTGCCTGCCGGAAGGCGACGCCCGTCAGCAGCAACTGGCAGAATGTCGGCAGTGGATCGACTATGCCGCCATTCTCGGCGCGCCCGCCATTCGCATCTTTGCCGGCAAGGTCCCCGCCGGTGACAGCGAAGACGCAGCCATCGCCCGCTGCGCTGCCGGTATCAATGAATGCCTGCAGTACGCTGCTGAAAAAGGAGTTTTCCTTGCACTGGAAAACCACGGCGGTATCACCAGCACACCTGCACAGATGCTGAAAATCATTCAGCAGGTCCACACATCCGAATTCTTCGGTGTCAACTTTGACAGCGGCAACTTCCAGACCGCCGACCCCTGGGCCGACCTCCAGCAGATCGCTCCATGGTCCGTCAACGCCCAGATCAAGGCCTCCATCAGCGTCAACGGAAAAAAACAACCTGCCGACTACACCCGCATCGTCGACATCCTGCGCAATGCCGGTTACCGCGGCTTCGTCGCACTCGAATACGAAGAATCCGAATCCCCGTTCGAAGCCATCCCCCGAATCCTGCAGCAGCTCCAGCCCCTGATGGACGCCTGACAGCCACTGTCCACTCTTCCTCCCCTCGCCCCCGTGAAACGGGGGAGAGGGGTCGGGGGTGAGGGGGCCATGGCATCCATGCCATAGAGAGTAGATGCGAGAAAGTTGAAAGCTGAGCAGGCAGTTCACCACACACCACAGCTGCCCTTGTGCGTTTCCCTTCGCGGCTTCGCGGCTTCGCGTGAGCCCGGCTGTCTGCAACTCACCCGCCCCTGCGCGGAGATCAATCGCAGAAGCACAGAACTCGGGCTGGAAAGCCCGAGCTACAGAAACGGAACACCCGCGGACTCCCGTCCGCGGCTCGCCCACCGAACACCGAACACCGAACACCGACAACCAATCCTCCCCTCGCCCCCGTGAACCGGGGGAGAGGGGTCGAGGGTGAGGGGGCCATGGCATCCATGCCATAGAGAGTAGATTCGAGAAAGCTGAAAGGAGAGCAGGCAGTTCAAAACACACAACACAACCCTGTGCGTTTCCCTTCGCGTCTTCGCGTCTTCGCGTCTTCGCGTGTGCCAAACCGCCCGCCGCCCACTAACTGCCCCCCCCTCGTACTCGAAAAACACCCGCTAACAACTGCCCTTCGCGGCTTCCTTCGCGGCTTCGCGTGAGACAAACCGGTCTGCAAAAGTGCCCGCATGGTCACGAGAACTGCGCGATCGAAGCACGTGGCAACTCACAACGGCCCCACCCAGACCTCACACCCGCAGACTCCCGTCCGCGGCTCGCCCACTGCCCACTCTT
>JBJTPZ010000168.1:0-3532 GCA_046075365.1 Planctomycetaceae bacterium | reverse complement strand
ACATTTGCTGCGATGGCGGCGTTTGGATTCAGTCTGAATGCATTGACTTTGTTTGGTCTGGTGCTGGCAGTGGGCATTGTTGTGGACGATGCGATAGTGGTTGTGGAGGCTGTGGAGCACAACATTGAGCATGGGATGTCGCCGCGAGCTGCGGCGATGCAGGCCATGGATCTGGTGGCTGGTCCGGTGATTGCTGTGGGACTGGTGCTGACGGCAGTGTTTGTTCCGTGTGCCTTCATTACGGGCGTTGTGGGGCAATTCTTTCGCCAGTTTGCGGTGACGATTTCCGTTTCGACGCTGATTTCTGCCTTTAATTCGCTGACTCTTAGCCCTGCCCTGGCGGTGTTGCTGCTGAAGCCGCGGGAAGCGGGGCATCGTCCGGAGGTGCTGCCGCGTCCTGGTCTGGGGCTGCTGGGGGCGTGGCCCGGGTATCTTGCGGGAGCTCAGCTGCAGTCGCTGGCGGCGGGTGCGGGACTGAGTTTGGGGATGCCGGAGCGTGGCTGGGCCTGGCTGGGGGCGGTCGTGGGTTTTCTGCTGGTCTGGCTGTTGTCGCGAATGCTGAACGCAGTGCTGGCCACATCGTTTGAGCTGTTCAATCGAGGTTTCGAGGCGGGGACGCGGTTATACACGTCGCTGGCTGGTCTGTTGCTGAAGATCAGTCCGCTCGTGTTACTGGCGTATGCGGCATTGATCTGGGGAACGGGGCTGATCTTCAGTCGGACTCCGGCGGGCTTCATACCATCGCAGGACAAGGGATATCTGGTGCTGAACGTACGTTTGCCGGATTCAGCATCGCTGGAGCGAACTCAGGCTGTGATGTCGCAGGTGGAGTCACTGGCTGCCGAGGTGCCCGGGGTGCGTCACACTGTGGCGATTGCCGGTCAGTCACTTTTGCTGGGCACGAATGCTCCAAATGCCGGATCGCTGTATCTGATGCTGGAGGATTTTGAGTCTCGCGTTCCGGCGAAGCAAACGGCCGACCGGATTGCCGATCAGTTGCGTGAGCTGTATGCAGAGCGGATTTTGGATGCGGACATCAATGTTCTGGGGGCTCCGGCGATTGAGGGTCTTGGCACGGCGGGTGGTTTCCGCGTGGTGATTCAGGATCGGGGCGAGAACGGTCTGGCTGCGCTGGAGTCTGTTTGCGAGGCGACGGTGGATGCGGGCAATCGGGATAATCGTTTACGGGATCTGTTTTCAGGTTTTCGTGCGGCGACCAGCTGGTTGGAGCTGGATATTGACCGTGAGGCCGTGCGGAAGATGGGTTTGTCGATGGCTGACGTGTTCAGTGCCTTGCAGGTCAATTTTGGCTCGCTGTATGTCAACGATTTCAATCGTTTTGGGCGGACGTGGCAGGTGAATGTCCAGGCTGAGGCTCGTTATCGGATGCGGACTGAGGATTTGCGGCGGATGTATGTGCGATCTCCAGCGGCCGGCAGCGTGCCGCTGGCCAGTTTTATTAAGGTTCGCAGTGTGCCTGGACCGCTGATGATCTATCGTCATAATTTGTATCCGGCTGCGTTTGTGAATGCGGATGCCGGTGTCGGCACCAGTTCGGGAGCGGCGATTCAGGCTCTGCATGATATGGCGGAGCAGCAGCTGGCTCCGGCGATGAAGGTGGAGTATACGGAGCTGGCGTTTTTGCAGCAGCTGGCGGGCAACACAGCGATGTATGCGTTTCTGCTGGCTGTTGTTCTGGTATTTCTGGTGCTGGCGGCGCAGTACGAAAGCTGGGCTTTGCCGCTGGCCGTGATTTTGGTTGTGCCGATGTGTTTGTTGTGTTCAGCTGTGGGCGTGGCAGCTGCCGGTCTGGACATCAACATTTTCACGCAGATTGGATTTGTGGTGCTGGTGGGTCTGGCCTGCAAGAATGCAATTTTGATTGTCGAATATGCACGGGCTCGCAGTTTGGCGGGTGTGCCGCTGCGAGCGGCGACTTTGGAAGCGTGTCAGCTGCGTCTGCGGCCAATTGTGATGACATCGCTGGCTTTTATTTTCGGTGTGGTTCCGCTGGTGGTGGGTGAAGGTGCGGGTGCAGAAATGCGGCGGACGCTGGGGATCGCCGTTTTTTCGGGGATGCTGGGAGTGACAGTTTTTGGTGTGCTGCTGACGCCGGTGTTTTTCTATGTGATCCAAAGCGTAAGTTTGATGAGCAGGGGGCGAAAGCATGAAGTCGCGGACCGAGTATCTGACGTTCCAGTTGCCTGAGCGGATGGGCTTCCTGAACATTACTGAACGTGTGGCCGGGATCGTGGCTGAGAGTGGTGTGCAGGAGGGGCTGGTGCTGGTGAATGCCATGCATATTACGGCCAGCGTGTTCATCAACGACGATGAGGCCGGGTTGCATGCGGATTATCGTCGCTGGCTGGAGCAACTGGCTCCGTTTGATCCGTCACCTGCCAGATATGCTCATAATCGCACTGGTGAGGACAATGCTGATGCTCACATGAAGCGGCAGGTGATGGGGCGTGAGGTGGTGGTGGCGATTACAGCGGGCCGACTGGATTTTGGACCCTGGGAGCAGATTTTTTACGGTGAGTTTGATGGCCGGCGTCCCAAGAAAGTTCTGGTTAAGGTCATTGGCGAGTAGTGCTGTTGTTTGGTGTGGTGGAGTCTGTTGCTGTCGGATCAGGAAACACTGAGTCAATTCGAGTTACGGCGCGATAGAGCGAGGCAGCCAGCAGTGCTGCGGAAATGGCGACAAGCGTGCCCAGCAGCCATGGCGACGCAAACGGGCTGGCGATGGTTTGGCTGCAACTGTTTTGGGCTGCGTCTGTCGTTCAATCACGGGCAGAAGCTGTGCGGTGACAGCCGGGGTGTCGATCCGGATGGCTCGATTCAGTGCCTGCAGGTCGTGCTGAGGTCGAGAGACAAGTTCGGCATCGCAGAGCAGGTGATAACGCTGTCCTGGTTCAGCCAGCGGCAGCAGTTCGTACAGCGGTTCGGAGGCAGTCAGGCCTGTGATTTCAAGAGGGACGCTGTCGAGGTTTTGAATCAGCAGCCTCATCCGCTGAGCTTGAAACTCAGGAGTGGGCAGTGTGAACTGACTTTCGGTCAGGCTGCCAGCGGAAAAGTCAGACACAGTGCGTGAGGCAACATTGCGCCAGCCGATTTGGGGATCATCAGATGGAACTTGTACGATCACTGAGCGGCTGAAGTTTCTGGTGCTGGTCTGCAGGGTCAGGCTGGTGACCGGGCGGAGGTCGCCGGTGAATTCAGCGACGGTTTGTCGGTCTTTGGTTTCTACTTTGCTGCTGACAAGCTGCAGTGCTCGGGATGCGGAAAGGCTGGCGACTGTGGTGGTTTTGGTGCTGCCGCGATGCGGATTTTGAGCAGGCGGGTACTGGATTGCCGGAGTGCAGTTTCGGTTCTGCGCAAATCCATGAACTGTGAATAATCAAAAAACAGTGCGGGTTGACAGAGAGGTGTGGGCGGACTGGTGGATTCATCAGTCACTTCGATTCTTTGTTCGAAGTTCCGGAGCGGGGTTTGAACCTAGAGGAGTTCGGGCTGGGGGTCATCAGGCCGCAGT
>JBJTPZ010000167.1:0-10600 GCA_046075365.1 Planctomycetaceae bacterium | reverse complement strand
GAGCAGGCAGCGAGCGAACGACAGAGGGCGTTGGCTGTGCTTGCCAGTCAGATTAGCAGTGGGGGGCTGCCAATACAATCGGATTATCGTTGCATTTTGAACCAGCTGAGCCGGGAATTTCAGGGGTTCTGGGCCGAGGTTGTGCGGATTCTGCTGGCCGTCAGTGAAACCTCGGGCTGTGCCTGCACGGCGCGCGCGATCCGATGCAGAGTGAGTTTTCAGCCCGAAAACACCGCCAAAACTTGCTGTTTTTGCACCCCGATTTTGCCGTGTGACGGTACAGGCAAAACTTTTTTAACTTTGGCGTCTTTCCAGACTTGCGGGACAAATGCAGCTCGGGATTTCACGACCGAGATCTGTCCTCAGAAACACTCCTTCGCCACGCACCCACTGCGGCTTTTCACCGCGCACTCGCAGGGTTGCCCTCGGCGTGCGTGCAGCCCGATCTACGGAAAGGGCAGGGGGGCAGATAAGCTGGAGTACCAGTACTGACCCGAATTTGTTGCCAGCATCGGCGAGTCAGGCCAGTTCCAGTCCGGGCAGTGTCCCTGTGGCGTTTCCAAAACTGGTGGTCTCCAGCCCCAGTCGCTGCAGCATACTCACGAACAAGTTGCACAGCGGTGGTGGATTGTCAGCGTTGAAAGCCAGATGCTGTCCGTGACGAAATCCGCCGCCGGCCAGCAGCACCGGCAGGTTTTTGACCGAATGACTGCTGGCGTCGCCGAGGTTGCTGCCCAGAAACACGGTTGTGCGATCCAGCAGATTCGCCTCCTGTTCCTGTGTTCCTTGCAGTTTTGTCAGCAGCTGCCCGACGGTCTTCAGTGTCTCCAGCTCAATCAGTTTTAACTGTTCGAGCTTTTGTGGATCTTTGCCGTGGTGTGACAGGTCGTGGTGCCCCAGTGAAACTCCCGGTATCGGTGGTGCTGCAGTTCCGCCCTGCATCATGATGGTGACCAGTCGCGTGGAATCTGTCTGCAGAGCCAGATGGGTCAGATCGAAGAGCAGTCTGGTGCGGCCAATCAGATCGGACGGATTGGAAATGTCTGTGGGAGGAGCAGCGTCAACAACCGGCAGTGGACGATTTAGCCACTGCTCTTCAATTTGCAGCCGACGCTCAAGATCCCGCACGCTTGACAGATACTCGTCAAGCTTTTCGCGGTCACTGCTGCCCAGTGCTGCCTGCAGTTGCGTTGCCTGGCCACGAACATCGTCAAGGATACTGCGGCCCAGTTTGAGCTTTTGCTGCTGAGACCGCACTTCTTCGTCGGCGCCCTTAAGAAACATGCGAGCAAACACTTTGGCCGGAGAATTATCGGCCGGAATTTGTGCCCCGGTCCGAGTCCATGCCAGCCCCAGGCCTTCCCCTGACAGCGTCAGTGCCGGAAAGCGGGTCAGCTCGCCCATCTGCTCGGCCGCAAACTGATCCAGCGAAATTGAGTTGCGAAATCCGGGTCGGCCGGCTCCCTCTGCCCCGGTCAGAAAGCTGGCTGTTGCCTGATGGGCAAATCCTGGGCTGCCGCCCGTGTGCATCAGCCCTGAGATCACCGTGAAATTCTCGCGGTGCTGCTGCAGCGTTTGCAGGTGCGGTGATAATTCATAATTCCGACCAGTCTGCTGCGGGAAAAAGTCAGGCGCGTAAAATCCCAGCGGCGCACAGACACAGACCATGCGGCGAATTGGCTGCTGCGACAGCACCCCGGTCGCCTCAGCCTGAAACGCGTCCAGACACGGCAGGACCACGGCCACACCGCTGGCTCGCAGCACGCGACGACGACTCAACTTCATTGGAAACTCCCAGGCGAAACCCCGCGCTTATTTGTGCTGAAACACAGCACTTTGCACAACTTCGTGAACCAGTGACCTCATCCCGAAATTCTGTGCTGCAACTCGGCTGACAATCTGATCCAGGTCCTGCTGGTCGGCTTCCCCAACGGCTGCACCCGTACCATACGCCAGCAGTTTCTCCGCCATGGCGCGAGCCAGCTGTTGAGGTTTCTCGAGCAACAAACTGCGGTATTCATTCAGGCCCGAAAAAGACCGTCCGTCAACCAGCTGATCGGCAGATTCCACGTCCGGTCCATTGCGGAAACGCTGACGACGACCATTCACAACGGCGACTTCACCAGCACCGAGGCTGCGATAGCGATCACGCCAGCCGCCAATTACGTCGAAATTTTCCAGAGCAAACCCGGGAGGATCGATCTGGCGATGACAACCGGCACAGGCAGCCGTATCGCGATGTCGAGCCAGCTGCTGGCGAATAGTGGTGGCACCCCGAATGTCCGGTTCAATCGCCTCCACAGCTACATTTGGCCGTGGCGGTGGTGTCCCCAGAATGCGGTCCAGAACCCACGCACCGCGGAGGATGGGCGACGTCGTTGTCCCGTTGGCTGTTACCTTCAGCACGCTGGCCATCGTCAGTACGCCACCACGCTGGCTGTCGGCTGGCAGCGGGATCTTTCGAAAATCCATACCCTGCACGCCTTCAATCCCATAATGCTGCGCCAACCGCCCGTTCAGCATCGCGAAGTCTGACTTCACAAAGTTCGTCACACTCAGATTCTCACGGAGCACCGTGTCAAAAAACAGCTGCGTTTCCAGCACGCTGGACGTCTTCAGAATGTCGTCATACTCAGGGTACAGCATCGGATCGGGCATCGTCGCATCAATCGCTCGCAGTCCCAGCCACTGCCCGGTGAAGTTCTCGGTGAAAGCCCGTGATTTCGGATCGTTTAGCAGACGCTCCGTCTGCTGTCGCAAAATCTCCGGATCATGCAGTTTCTGCTGACCTGCCAGTTCCAGCAGCTGGTCGTCCGGCATCGAGCTCCACAGGAAATACGCAAGTCTCGCCGCCAGCGCGTAGTCGTCCAGCTTCCCGGGCTGCTCCTGCAAAAACAAAAACTGCGGTGACATCAGAACCGACCGGAGACCCGCACGCACGGCTGCTTCAAATTCCGAGCCAGCCGATAATTCGTCACGTACACGCTCAAGGCACTGCTCTGCTTCGGCATCCGTCACCGGGCGACGAAATGCTCGCGTCATAAAGCGTCGCAGTATGTCTGCTGCGTCCGCGAGCGGCTGAGTCGAAACGACCTGAAAGCGAGCAGGATTTCCTGGCAACCGCTGTTGCGGCAGCGATCCAAACAGCCGCGTATGACTGGATGGCGGCCAGTCCGACAGCAGCGGCCCCTGAATATCGACCCACTGGATCACAAGCCCGGGCCCCTTGTAGTTCTCCGCTCCCACTTTCTCCACGTCGGGCGGAATCGCTCCCAATTCGTCGGCAATAATCCGAATTGTGTGCGCCGGCTCCATCGAGAGTTCGAACTCCACGACCTCCGGAACGTTGGCAACTACATCGAAATACCCGACCAGATCCTGCTGAGCAGCAGCATTCATCGGGCCAACCATCACGTGAAACACCACGGGTTTCTCGGTCTGGAAGCCATATCCCGAGATACGAAAGCGGTAACGACCGCGGACTCGACTTTGAAACTGCCACAGTGTCACCTGGATGTTGGCTGACACCCATGAACTGAATATCGCAACTCCGTCTTCCAGATGCCGGTAAACGCTGCCGGTCGGTTTGATCGTCCGTTCGTCGCGAATATCGAAACGCTTCTGCTGGACGTCGGGGCGAGGCCGCGATGCAATCGCCGCATCAATGGCCCGCTCAGCGGCTGTCAGATAATTCTGCATCAGGTAAGGTGAGACATGCTGCTCGACTGCAGCGTTGTCGAAACCAGGCTCTGCCGGACTTTCCGGAAACAGGTCCTTCAATTCAATATCCACCTCCAGCAGGTCGCGGATTGTGTTTACATACTCAGCCCGATTCAGTCGTCGCAGTACCGTACGTCCCTGCTGCCTGTACAGCTCGGCCTGGCGCTCAGCCAGCCACTGACTGATTTCGGCCACCACTTGTGTTCGCTGCAGCGGTTCAGGCTGCGGTTCTGCCACAGGTGGCATGGTGCCATGACGCAGCTGATTCCGAACCTGCAGCCACAACCCAAAGTCCGCCTGCTGCGACTGTGACAGTGTCTGAGCCGGCAGCCTGAATTTTCCTGCAGGTTCACTGACCGCATGGCAGCGTTCGCAGTGTTCGTGTAAAAATACGGCGGTCGCATCGCCGGCCGGCCTTTGACCGGCAGACTCCGCAAGCTGGGGCGCGGCCAGGACATCGGCGTGCAGCAGCAGCAGCAGCGAGACCGCGGGCAGCATTGATCGCGAAATAAACACAGGTTGGGCCATACAGTCAGGTGCCTTTCGGGACACAGACGGATTCCGCGGTAACAAAATTCGGAATGGAAAAACGCAGGGGACAGTGTGTAGCTCGGGCTTTACAGCCCGAGATCCGCCACGAAAAACGCGGCAAGAGTGGGGGCGGGGCATTGCTGGCAGGCTGCAGGCAGCCAGCTTCTGAAGTCTGCCAGCTTTCGCAGGGAAACTCAATTCCCAAATCGGGCGGATTGTGCAGCTCTGGCTGATTTTGGGCAGCGTGGGCTGCGGTACTTATGATCAGTGATGAACGCTTGCGGGAACAGCGTCAGGCCCGCTGTCCGGCGATCCCGGCTTCGTTCTGTCGAGCAGAGCAAAAAACACGGGAGTCAGCAGAATTCCGAACGCCGTGACTCCCAGCATCCCGGAGAACACGGCGATTCCCAGTGTGCGTCGCATTTCGGCCCCGGCACCCTCCGCAATCGCCAGCGGAATGACTCCCAGAATGAACGCGAAGGAGGTCATCAGGATCGGACGCAGTCGGACACGGCAGGCTTCCACCGTGGCTTCAGGAACACTCAGGCCGGCGGCTCGCTTTTCCCTCGCAAATTCCACAATCAGAATTGCATTTTTACTGGCCAGCCCCACCAGTACCACCAGTCCGATCTGCACAAAAATGTTTAGGTCCATCTTCGCGATGATCACCCCGGCTACCGAACACAACAGACACATTGGTACCACGAGGATCACGGCCAGCGGCAGTCGCAGACTTTCGTACTGAGCGGCCAGCAGCAGATAGACCAGCAGCACAGCCAGAGCAAACACGATAATGGCCGTATTGCCCGCTCGAATCTGCAGCAGCGTCAGCTCGGTCCAGGCCAGTGTCATACCCGGCGGCAGCTGACTGGTTGCCAGCTGCTCAACCGCACTGATCATTTCTCCCGAACTGATACCTGCTCCAGCAGCTCCATTGACTGCCGCTGAAGTGATGCCGTTGTATCTTGTAATCATGGCAGGGCCACCGATTTCCCGCACATCGCCAATTGCCGAAATTGGCAACATCTGACCGGCACTGTTTCGTACCTGCAGCCTGCGTACGTCGTCCTGGGTCAGTCGGAACCGGGGATCAGCCTGCAGATTCACTTGCCACGAGCGACCAAACTCATTGAAGTCATTCGTGTAGTAGCCGCCAAGGCACACCTGCAGTGTCAGGAATACTTCATTCAAGGGAACGCCCATCGACTTGCATTTCTCGCGATCAATGTCGACATACATCTGCGGCGTCGCAGCTCGGAACGAACTGAACAGCCCTGCCAGACGCGGCTCCTGGACGGATGCGGCAGCGAGGCCGTCGGCCGCAGTCTGCAGCGAGTCCAGCCCTGCCGCGGCCCGATCCTGAATCAGTATTTTGAAACCACCGGCGCTGCCGAGGCCATCGACTGCCGGGGGCCCGAAGACAGACACTACCGCGTCCTGCACACTGCGGAATGCAGCTCGCTGCAGTTGAGTAGCGATGGCTGCTGAACTGAGCCCGGGTTCATGCCGTTCGTCGAAATCACTCAGAATTAAAAACATTGAACCATAATTCGAGCCATTGGCATTCTGGACAATCGATTGCCCGGAAATCGAAATCACATGCTCTATTCCCTGGATTCCGCCGGCGTCATCGGTTGCCTTTCCCACCGCCAGTTCCTCCACCTGTTTCATCACCGCTTTGGTGCGTTCCAGCGAGGCTGCGTCGGGCAGCTGGACATTCACCAGCAGGTAGCCTTTGTCCTGAGCCGGCACAAAACCGGTTGGCGTCCTGGTGAATCCGTACCATGTGCCGTACAGGAGTCCGGCATAAAGCAGCAGCACCGGCAGTGAAAATCGCAGCAGACGCCGCACAAAGCTCCCGTATCCCCCGCTCAGTACGTCAAACACCCGATTGAAAATTCTGAAAAACCAGCCGAACAACAGGTTCAGCAGCCTGGTCAGTATGTCTCGTTGCTCAGACTTGCGACGCAGCAGCAGGGCGGACAGCGCCGGGCTGAGCGTCAGTGAATTGAGCGCCGAAAAGAAGGTGGCCACAGCGATCGTTACAGCGAATTGACGAAAGAACTGCCCCGTCACTCCCGAAATAAAAGCACACGGCACAAAGACTGCCATCAGCACCAGCGAGATCGCCAGCACGGGTACGGCCACTTCGTCCATCGCCCGGCGAGTTGCTTCGCGGGGCGACATGCCATGCTCAAGATGATGCTCAACGGCCTCCACCACCACGATGGCATCATCCACTACAATTCCGATTGCCAGCACCAGTCCCAGCAGCGACAGGTTGTTCAGGCTGAAGCCGAAGCCTGCCATGACGGCAAATGTGCCAACAATCGCCACAGGGACAGCCAGCAGCGGGATCAGTGTGGCACGCCAGGACTGCAAAAAGATCAGCACGACAATGCCCACGAGGATCACGGCATCCCGCAGCGCATTGAACACCTCGTGAATCGACTCGTTGATGAACGGTGTTGTGTCGTAAACTATGCCGTAATCCATGCCAGCGGGGAAACGCTGCTTCAGCTCGGCCATGCGGGCCCGAATGCGGCTGGCAGTCTGCAGGGCGTTGGAACCAGGTGACTGATAAACGCTCAGTCCGATGGAGGGGCGACCATCCAGTGAGCAGGTCGTATCGGCATTCTTCGCACCCCGCTGGATTCCCCCCAGCAGCTCGCCTGTAACGGAATCCTTCCGCTGATCGGAGACCAGATCCCGCAGCCGCAGAATTTCACCGGATGAACCCGTTCGAATGATGATCTGCGAAAACTGATCCGCCTGCTGCAGACGCCCCTGAGTGCTGAGGGAATACTGAAAGGCCTGACCCGACGGTACCGGTGGTCTGGCCAGTGACCCGGCTGCGACCTGTACGTTTTGCTCACGCAGTGCCGAGACGACTTCAGAGATGCTCAAGCCTCGGGCAGCCACCTTGTCCGGATCCAGCCAGACGCGCATTGAATAGTCCTGCTGACCAAACATCTGCAGGTCACCCACTCCGCCGATCTGAGCGAGTTCGTCGCGCAGATTGATCGTTGCATAATTGCTCAGACCGAGCTGGTCAAAGGTTCCGTCCGGCGAGAACAGATTGATGACCAGCAGAATACTGGGCGATTTCTTGCGAACGCTGACACCGGTCTGCCGCACGACCTCCGGCAATCCGGGCAACGCCAGGTTGACTCGGTTCTGGACCAGTACCTGCGCCATGTCCAGATCGACACCCAGGTCAAAGGTCACAGTCAGCAGGTATTGTCCGTCATTGGTGCACTGAGAAGACATGTACAGGACGTTTTCAACACCCGTCACCTGCTGTTCAATCGGAGCGGCTACTGTGTCGGCCAGCACTGCGGCACTGGCTCCAGGGTAGATGCAGGCCACCGAAATCACAGGCGGAGCAATTTCAGGGTACTGAGCCACCGGGAGGCCAGTTACGGCCACCGCACCGGCAATCAGAATGACGATGGACAGGACCGACGCAAAAATCGGACGATCGATAAAAAACCGGCACAATGCGGCCACGGCGAATCCCTCGGTCAGAATGTTGGACGTCTTCTTTCCACACGCGGAACCGGGAATTATTCCGTTGCTGCCACTTCAGCCCCGGACCGCACTCGCTGCAGCCCTCGAACAATCACCTTGTCGCCTGGCTGCAGCCCCCGATTGTCAGCGCTGCCGGGCGTCCACGCTCGAACGATTTCGCGGAGGCTGCCCGACTGCAGACCTGGCTCGACGTTCAGCCGCACTGCAATTTTCTGGTCGTCCACGACGTACAGATAACGCTGGCCCTGCTCAGAAGCCAGCGCCGATTCGGGTACCAGCAATGCGGGACGAGGAGTCCCGATGGGCACGCGGACTCGTACAAACATACCCACCGACAGCACACGACCGCCGGGATCAATTTTTGGATTCGCAAATTCCGCCTTCAGGCGAATCGTGCCGGTCGCCGCATCAACCTGGTTGTTTACAAATCGAACGATACCTGCAAGCGGGTAATCGCCGTTGTGCACGGCCAGACCAGCAGTGATCGGTACAGCCAGCTCCTGGGGGGCAGGCAGACGCCCTTCACGCATGGCCTGCTGCAGACGCTGCAGCGTATTTTCATCCATGTCGAAGGCAACCTGCAGGGGATCGACCGCGACAACGGTGGTCAGCAGTGTGGAACCTGTGGGACCACCCGTTACCAGATTCCCCGCATCCACCAGCCGATCACCTGCGCGACCGGCAATCGGGCTTGTCAGAGTACAGTATTCGAGGTTGAGTTGAGCCAGTGACAGGGCAGCCCTGACCAGTTGCACGGCAGCAGCGGCCTCATCACGATCTCCCAGGGCCTTGCGGAATTCTTCTTCCGAGGCGGCACCTTTTTCACGGGCAGCCGTGATGCGTTCAAAAGTGCCCTGGGTGCGAGCAGCTCGCGCATCGGCTTCGGCCTGCTGCGCCTGAACTCGGGCAAGCTCCGCTTCGAAAGGACGCTTATCCACCTCGGCGATGATTTCACCGGCGACGATCTCTGTGCCGGGCCTGAAGGGAACTTTAGTGAGATGGCCGGAGACGCGTGCCCGAATCTCCACCCTTTCACTGGGTTCGACGCGGCCCGTGAAGTACTGATAATCCTGAACTTCCTGTGACTGAGGCACTGCCACTGTGACCTCGGGCACCGGAGGTTTCGGCGGGGCAACGGGCAACTGACTCGTGCAGCCGGTGCCGGCCAGCGCCAGGCAGGCGATTCGGCAGATCAGCCCTGGAAGGCGACCCTGAGCATTCATGGCTGGAAATTCCGTAGAGAGGATTGGCTGCGGTCGAGGCAGCAGGGCGAATGTTGGATCAGCAGGTAAACTCAGCAAGGCTGCAGTATACGGCGGAACACTAAAAAGCCAAATCTGGGTGTTTTCCCGCAGGGGGCGTGCCTGGGGACACACGCATATCGGACCTTTTATTCGGTGGGGACACACCTATTCGGTGGCTTGCCTGGGGACACAGGGCCTGCCTGATTCGGTGGGCTTGCCTGGGGACACAGGGCTTGTCTGGAAGAATAGGGGGGGCTAGCGGCAGGGGAAACACCAGCAGCGGAGATATCGGTTAGCGGCATATCGGGAAGGGACACACCAATTGTGCCGTATTGCGGGGACACATTCCGGAAGGGGACACAGGTGTTTGCGGGGCTGTCGAGACGCCGTCAGCGCGGGGGACACACGCCTGCCGGATGCCGGAGGGGCACAAATCCTGCATGGTCGAGCAGAAGTGAAGTACGTTGGCATGGTTTTGCTGACGCGGCATAGTTAGGGGTATACTACGGGCGGGGACACACCCTGGCCGAAGCCTTTGAGTTGCCGAGGACATATAACGGCAGGCCACAAGTCTGATGCCGTGTTTCGGAAGGGCGGCACGAGGGTGCGGAAGGGGACACACGAGGATGCGGAAGGGGACACAGGCGTTTGCGCGGTTGTCGAGACGCCGTCAGCGCGGGGACACACCCTTTTTGGATGCCGGAGGGAAACAAATCTTGCGCAGATGGGCAGAAGTGAAGCACTTTATTGCGGCATATCGGGAAGGGACACACCAATTGTGCCGTATTGCCGGGACACATTCCGAAAGGGGACAAAGGTGTTTGCTGTGCTGTCGAGACGCCGTCAGCGCGAGGACACTTCCTTTTTGGATGCCGGAGGGAAACAAATCTTGCGCAGACGGGCAGAAGTGAAACACTTTAGTGTGGTTTTGCCGGTGCGGCATCCAACAGTCGGGGACACACCCTCGCCGGAGCCCTTGAGTCGCTGTGGAAATATGATTGGGGGGGATCACGTGTGGAGACGTGTTTCGGAAGGGAGGCACGATGGCTCGGTTTTTTCAGGCACGGGCTTTCCAGCCCAAGAGGCTTTTGGCACAAATCTGACGTTCGACCTCACGCTGCGTACGCTTGGCAGCGGGCAACAGGGAGCGCCACAGCGTAGATCGGCGTCTGGAAACACGCCGAACTGCAGGTTGCGTTGAGGGGGGAAAACGCTTGCAGGACGCCACGTCCGATCAGGCTTAACGCTGCGACTGGCCGGGGCGACGTTGCCATTCCAGGCCCGGTCGGTCGACTCGGAAACTCACAAGTCGCGTGTGTTCCACTTCGGTAACGTAGACAGTACGACCGTCGGGACCGCCGAAGCACAGGTTGCTGGGCTGTTTGCCGAGCACGTCTACTTCCTGCAGAATGCTCCCGTCCGGAGCCATTTTAACAACGGTGCCTTTGCCGTAGCGGGTGATGTAGAGATTTCCGTCCACGTCGATTCGCATGCCATCGAATCCGTGATCGGGGAATTTTCGAATCAGACGTTTGTTGGTCAGACTGCCATCCGGCAGTACCGTAAAAGCCCAC
>JBJTPZ010000166.1:0-1640 GCA_046075365.1 Planctomycetaceae bacterium | reverse complement strand
GGGTCGTTGTCCTGTGTGTGCGATGGAGCTGGTGCCGGCGGCAGCGGCGGGCGGGGGTGGTGCGGTTCCCGAGACCGGAGCGGTGCGGATAGAAGCGGCTGCTCGCAGGGTAGCGAACATACAGACGGTGCCGGTGCGATTGTCGACGGGTGGTCGAGTGGTGCAGGCGGTTGGTCGTCTGGACTACGACGAGGGGACTCGGCGAACACTTTCGGCGCGGGTGGACGGCCGGATTGAGAAGCTGTTTGCGGATTACACGGGTGTGGTCGTGCGAGAGGGCGATTGTCTGGCACTGGTGTACTCGCCAGAGCTGTACAGTGCTCAGGTGGAATACCTGTTGTCATTGGGTCAGCGTGCGACGGGCTTATCGGGTTCGGGTGCGGGAGCCGGGGCGGCTGCGGGTGGTGGTCTGCTTGAGAGTTCTCGTCGTCGTCTGCTGGCACTGGGTATGACGGAGCAGCAGGCAGAGGAGCTGGAGTCTGGGGGAGAGGCGAGCAGTCGTCTGCAGATGGTGGCTCCGATCAGTGGAACTGTGGTTGAGAAGCTGGCGGTTGAGGGTCAGTATGTGCGTGAGGGCGAGGCTGTATTTCAGCTGGCGGATTTGTCAGCGGTGTGGCTGATTCTGGAGTTGTTTCCGGAGGAGGCGGCTGGAGTGCGTTTTGGACAGCGTGTGCATGTGGAGGTGCAGTCGTTGCCGGGTCGTCGGATTGAGGGGCGGGTCGTGTTTGTGGCTCCTCGGGTGACCCCGGAGACTCGTACTGTCGGAGTGCGAGTTGTGCTTCCGAATGAGGATGGTGAGCTGCGTGTGGGGGATTACGCGCGTGCTGAGATTGATCCGGTGGTTATGGGAGCGGGCGGACTGGTGTATGACGCTGAGCTGGCGGGTTCGTGGATCAGCCTGCGTCATCCGCACATGACATCCGGGGGTCCTGGGACCTGTCCGATCTGTGGTGAGCCTTTGATCTCTGGTCGGGAGCTGGGTTTCACGGACGAGGCTGCTGAGGCCAGCGGGGTACTGGTGATTCCACGGGATGCGTTATTGCTGGCAGGTGAGAACAGTGTGGTGTATGTGGAGACGGAGGCAGGCAGGTTTGAGTTGCGGCGTGTAGTAGCGGGGCGTGTGTCTGGGGGAGAGGTGGAGATTCGGGAGGGTTTGAGTGTGGGCGAGCTGGTGGCGGTGCGGGGGAACTTTCTGATTGATTCACAGATGCAGTTATCAGGCCAGCCGTCTCTGATAGATCCGCAGCGTGTGGTTTCGGGTGTAAGTTCTGAGCAGTCGAAAAAGATTGATGAGGCGCTGGGGCAGCTGTCGGCGACAGACAGGGTTTTGGCGGAGCGTCAGCGGGTGTGTCCGGTAGCGGGGATGCGTCTGGGTTCGATGGGTGTGCCGATTCGAGTTGAGGTGGGAGACCAGTCGGTATTTATCTGCTGTGAGGGCTGTCGCGATCGTTTGCTGGGTGAGCCGGGCCGTTATCTGCGTCGTCAGTCGCAGTCGCCGATGGCGGGGGTGCAGCGATGATTGGCGGTCTGCTGGGATTCTGCATCCGTGAGCGGCTGCTGGTGCTGGTGGCGATGCTGGCAGCGGTGGTGTTTGGCTGGTCATCGATGCAGAGTGTTCCGCTGGACGCGATTCCCAACGT
>JBJTPZ010000165.1:0-1198 GCA_046075365.1 Planctomycetaceae bacterium | reverse complement strand
CTGCCAGCATGACGCTGCAGTTCCCGAGTCAACTGGTCAGCGGTGTGACGCGTGTCGATGAACAGCAGGTCGCACGATTCGATATCAACGGACAGCGAATCCCCCTGCACAAAGGAAAACGCTGTTTTTCCCTGACGCGTTTTCAGCAATTCAACAATCGAGTCGTGGTTCAGGTCGTAGGAAATCAGCGTCTGCGGCTGGCCAGCGAGCAGCGCCACGGTCGAGACACCGTGCCGCATTCCGAACTCCACCACGCTGCCGGCCTCGCTGGCCAGTTCTCGGAGTTTGTCGCAGTGCTCGTTGATGTCCGAACGCGTGCTGCGAGCCTTCTGAAACATCTGGTCGAGCGTGAGTTCGGCCATGGCCTTCGTCTCAGACTGGCAGCTGCCGCAGGAACCCGATCGTGGCGGATATGTCACGGGATCAGCCACAAGAGCGTCGAACTGCTCGCTGGTCAGGCGGCCTCAGCGTTGACAGGTGACTGCAGATCCTCGTTCACCCCATCGACGAAGTGTCGGCGGAATAGACAGCAGTAAATGGGTAGAAGAAACCAGACTCGCAGGAAACGCGGCAGCCTGCGATCTGCTGCTCAAATACCCTGATCAGCCTTTTGAGGGGTACCACCGTCCGAGACACTACGGTTCCCGGTTAACAATCCCATTGATCAGCCCGCTGAGCATTCGCGCAATCTCTTCCAGCTGTGATTTCAGGGCTTCGTGGTCGTCTGCGGTGAGCAGACCTCTGCGGCGGGCCAGTTCGAGCAGTGGGACGCATTCCTGGATGGAGCCGCGGGCGATGCCGAAGAAGTTTTTGCGGTCGGGCTTAGTGAAGCGACCGTTGCCTTCGGCGATGTTGGCAGAAATCGAAAGAGCCGCGCGGTTGAGTTGGTCAGCAAGGAAGCCGTAGCCGCGGGCGAAGTTTTCGGATCTCAAGCAGATCTGGTCTGCGAAATCGACGGACTTTTGGCAGACGACCAATTTCTCGAACGCGAAGGCCATTGGGAGGGCCGATTGGGGGGCGTTTTAGAGAGTGGAAAGTAGAGAGGAGACCGCAGCAGATGGGAGAAAGTTTCGAGTTTTCTACTCTCAACTTTCTCCCATCTACTGCTCTATTTTTTGACGGCGAATGCCGTCAAAAAATTGGAGCGAACGACACGGACCTCGAAATTCAAACAGAGACATTTCGATTCCGAAAACGC
>JBJTPZ010000164.1:0-9521 GCA_046075365.1 Planctomycetaceae bacterium | reverse complement strand
GAAATCGGCACCATCTCCGTCGCTGAAGCACAGCAACTGATCAATCACCCTGATCCCGCCAAAAGACCTGTCGTTCTCGATACCCGCGGCGGCTACAAAGACTACTTCCGCGGACATCTCCCCAGCGCTCACCACATCAATTTCGATACACTCCGCGGCACAGATCAGGGCGTCCCCGTACAATACCTTCCAGATGATCTCACCGCAGCACTGCTCGTTCGCGCCGGAATCGACCGCAGTCGCACCCACCTGATCTACGCCACTGGTGCGCAACTGCCCAACGATGAAATCCTCAGCGCCTCAATGGTCGCTTACGTACTCGAAAAATTCGGCGTCTCAGACATTCGCATCATCGATGGCGGACTTCCCGCATGGCAACAGGCCGGATTTCCCGTCATCCAGGACTACTTCGGTAACCCCGCCGGAACTCTGCCCCTCCAGCGCAACCCCGAAATCGGACTCACAATCGATCAGGTTCTAAAACTGAAATCTCAGCCGGATGTCGTCCTGGTCGATGCCCGACCACATAACGAATACATCGGCAAGGATGACGTCTGGTGGCGAAAAGGACATATCCCGGGAGCCATCAGCTTCCACTGGGCCAAACTCATGGAACCTGAAAACACGCATAAGTTCCTGCCCCGACAGCAGACGCTGGCTATGCTGCAGGCCGCCGGACTGACCCCCGACAAACACATCATCGTTTACTGCGGTACATCTCGCGAAGGCAGCCTGCTCAGATTCTACCTGCGACACGTCGCCGGATACCCCAGCGTACGCCTCTACGAAGGCTCATGGAAAGAATACGTGTCACGCAAGGAACTGCCCGCTGAAACTGCAGAAAACAAACTGCCCTGACTCCAGTCGCCGTCACTGCCCGCAGCAACAAACACTCTCAGAACAGCCGCAGCAGGCCAAAAATCAATGCCGCCAGTACCGCACCACACGGTACCGTCGTCAGCCACGCCAGCAAAATCTCAAACACCTTCCCCCACCGCGCACGGCCACTTGCCAGACCCATACCGGCCAGCGCACCAACACTCACATGAGTCGTACTGGCGGGCAGACTGTGCAGACTGGCCGTACCCACCAGCACCGCTGTCACCAGACTGGCCGCAAAACCCTGACCCGCATCCATGCCCGTCACTCGCCTGCCCAAAGTCTCTGCCACGTTCTTCGAATCCAGCAGACCACCCACTGCCATCAGCACCGCAACCAAAAAAATTGACCACTCCGCCGAAAGCCACGGAACCAGTGTCAGCAGCGCCGCCATCTTCGGTGCATCATTCAAACCGCGCGCAAAACTGGCCGCACCAGTGCTGAAGAAATGACTGATGTCCAGCCACACCGTGCGCTGCTCCGGCGCCAGCCTCAGACGCCGCAACACGCCGTAAACAACACACCCCAGCACCAGTGCCACCACCGGACTAAACAACAGCGGAAATACAAATCTCTCCCGCAAACCCTGCCACTGCACCCCAGACTGGCCGCCCGCCAACCCGGCCCCCACCAACGCCCCCACCAGCGCATGCGTGGTTGATACCGGAAAACTTAGACGAGTCGCCAGAAAACTGGTCGCTGCCGCACCCGCCGCCACCGACACCAGAAAATCCATCCGCTGCAGCAGACCATTGTCCACAATCCCCTGACCACTGAATGCCTTCAACATCCCGCCAGACAAAAACACAGCACTCACCGAACCCAAAAATGTCGTCAGAGTTCCCCACCAGAGCGCCAGACGCAACGTCGTTGTGCCGCTGCCATACAGCGAAGCCACCCCCTTGCAGTTGGCATTCGCTCCATTTGTAAACGCCACAAACCCCGCTGCCAGCAACACCAAAATTTCCATAACCCCGCAATCCCCCCCCCAGCCGACACACACCTTCGGCAAACTGCATCAACACCCACTCACTGCTGCTCAGCCAGCACACGCAGCTCCGACTCCGTCAGGCAACGCTCCACAACCTGCACCGGACCCATCAGCCCCCGATAATAATGACAGTGCAGATAAAAATACTCCCCGCCCAAAATCAGCGAATCCGGAACCGTCTCACTCACCAGCAGCTTCTCCGTCAAGCCCTCGCCCACTTGAATACCGTCCACATACAACCGCACTCGCCATCGCTCTCCCGTCGACTCACACGTCATCGCCACATGCGACCAGCGTTCAGCCTCCAGCCGCGACTCACTCGTCACACGATCGTTCACATTCAGCCAGGCACCCAGACGATATGGCGCCGTCTGACCCTCCAGCCCCAAAATAAACCGCCTCGCACCAAAGCCAATCAGATCACCCCGACCCGGATGCGGACCCGCTCCCATCTCGCCAGCCGGACGAATCCACGTGGCCAGCGTCAACGCTTTCAATGGCCTGCCGCCACCATGAAATCCACCCAGACCAAAAGCTCCGTGCCGATGCGGCTCATAATTCTGTCGCTGCTGCGGATGCCGCAGCCACGTGTCCAGCAGCCCAGGCGACGGATAATCGGCTCGTTCTTTCGAGTTCTCTGAAAATCGCAGCCCACGCCGCCCGCCCTCGCGCACCCAGTCCACATTCGCCAGCTCCAGCACCCGATGCTCACCCGCACCCGCATTGAACACATACAAACCTGCCTGCTCCTCCAGACGCAGATCCCAGATCGCATCAGGCACAGTCGGTATCTGCGGAGCACTCAGCTGCATCGTAGATTCCACCGCCTCACCCGACTTCATCAGCTCAAACCCCACTTCCGCCACGTACACATCACCCGTACCAGCATTGCCCAGCCCCAGCGCCAGACCACCCGTCCCCTCCGGCACCTCCACCACCAGTAAATGCTCCCGCCAGTCAGCACTTCCCGAACCAAACCAACCCGCCTGACGACTGATGACATTCCCGGAGTCCATCAGCACGTAGCCGTTCCCCGCAGCATCCGGCTTCTTCAGACACAACACCTCCAGACGACCTCCCGGACCCACCGCATTCACCGACTTCACGCGAGCCCTCACAAGCCAGCGACCAGCAGCAGGATTCGCCGGACCAACCGGAGCCACACCCCACGAAATCGGCCCCAGCCGCAACTGACCACCACCCTCGTCCACAACATCGTAACTCGGTCGAGCATTGTGACCCGACAAAAATGGACGACCACCCCACCACGGCTGATCCATCGCCGTCTTCACTCCAAAACGAATCACCGGCCACTGCTCACCCGCAAATACAAAATGATGCGCAGGATCAATTCGCGGATTACGCTGCACCTTTGCCATCCCAAACAAACGCCCCGTCTCCTCCGCCGGATAACCCGTGTAACGATAACGCACCCTGACCCGCTCACCCGCCCGCCCAACAGCCGGAGCAAACGATACACCCGTGTCGTAAAATGCAGCACACACCGCCGTGTTCAACTGCCGCCGCTGCTGCTTCCCGCCATCATCCCTCAACTCCAGCCACTCCGGCTGCAATAAATACTCCACCGCCGGTGCCACCACCTGCTCGTCACCCGTCCGCCCATGCCACACTCGCACACCATACACACTCTCAATGTCATCCAAAGTCCCCGGATCAAACGGCGACAGCGGGCGATACGTCAAATCACCGTCACGACCACGGATCAGCAGATACCGCCAGCGAAAAGGGTCCAGCGGAGTATGATGTTCAAAATCAAATCCATAACGAAACGCAAATGGTTCACCCGGCAGCACCAGCAGCTCACTGTCGATTTCATACGTATACACCTGCCGCTGCTGATCAAAACCAACCTGCAGACGACTGCTCGTAGTAAATCGACCCTGCACATGCCTCGCCGACCACTCCGCCTGCAGCGCCTCGCCACCACCACTCACACGCGACTCAGTCCACTCCGCCGCCGCTTCACGATACGCCCCCTGATTCTCCAGACCCCAGTGAGAATCAAATGTCAGCAATGGCTTCAATCCAGGTCGCAGCTTCGCAAACATTGCTGGATCACCCGCAGAATGCAGCTGCAGAATCGGCTCGTTGTCGTCAAATACAAACTGCCGCCCGCCCAGCCACCGACGACTTGACAGACGCAGCACATGCGGACCAGCCTCCGGCACATGCAATCGCTCCGCCGCCGAAACCTGCACTCCCGAAAATGTCACCCTCGCTCCACTGGATGCACCCAGCCCCAGCAGCCCAGCAGCTGTCATCCCACCCAGCCGGTCCGCATATGTCAGTACCTCGCGACCATCCAGCAAAACTCGCAGCACACTCCCCGAAACGACCACCGACAGTCGCAGCGGACGCTGCAGCGGAACAGCACAAGGCACCGAGCGCACATACCCACCGTCCGGAAATCGCACCAGCGCACATTCCTGATACTTCGTCGACAACTGCACTCGATAACCGCTGGTACCATCCGCACCGCCGCGCAGCAGCAAACCCGCCTCAAACCCGCGATCACCAAACTTCGGATCAGGCCACGCTGACCAGCCGGAACCAAAAAAATCAAATTGACTCGCCGCAGAATCCACCTGCAACGTCACCTCAAACTTTACATCAGCATGCTGCGTCGCCGACCCCAGCCACGTCCACTCGGCACCCTGCAAGACTGCCCGCTCCGCTTCCTGCTGCAGCACAGACTGACCTGCCAACAGCGGACGCCAGAGCGTCAAATCCTCGGCAGCCAGCGGCCCGGCACAGGCCAGTAAACTGCACAAACAGATGATCAGCCGCCGCCAGGACGCCATCGTCAAGCCCTCTCAGCAAAGCACACTGAACTGCAGCACGCAGAGTCCGTCCTCTGAGACTGCACGGGGCGGCACCAGATGGCCCCGCCCCCAGCCCAACATCCTCTGCTCCCGGCTCTGACAGCTCAATGACGATTGATCAAAAATGTGGCAACATTCCCCAAAAACACCCGCAAAATACCCTGCACGTCTGCGGGGAAATCACACTCCCTGATCGCGTTTCCCATCAGCAGCATCCAGCGATCACGAGCCTCCTGATTCACCGCAAATGGCGCATGACGCATCCGCAGCGCCGGATTTCCACGCAGCTGCAAATAATCCTGCGGCCCACCAAAACGATACACCAAAAATAACCGCAGACGCTCCTCAGCCCCCGCCAAATCCTCCGCCGGATACATCGGCCCCAGCACATCATCTCCCGGAATCTGCCGGTAAAATGCCGACACCAGCTTCCCAATACCCGCTACACCCACCACCGACGCCAGATTATTCTCGCTCAGCATCACGCCCTCACTCGCCTCGCCGGTAATTCTGCTTCAGCACACTCAGCATCGATACACCACGAACTTCAGTCGCTCCCGGTAACACACGATCCTCAGGTGCTGCCTCCTCCCCCTCAGACGCAGCGTCCACCGCAGCCTGGTCCAGGTCCGACTCCGCCACCACACTGCCACCTCCCACCACCCGCTCCAGCGACGCCAGCGTCTGCCGATACTGCAGCTCCAGCTGCAGCTGCGACACATGAAACTTCAGCAGCTCACGCCACGTCGCAATCACATCAGAAAAGTCCGTTGCACCAACCTGATACCCACGCACTGCCGCACGCAGCGCCTGCTCGGTCTTCGGTATCACAGAATCCCGCAACAGCTCCGACGAATCCCGCTGACTTATCGCCTGTGAAAATAACTGCTTCACATCCCTCTGAGTCTCACTCTTCAGACGGTCGTAATCCCGCGCCGCAGCAACCGCACTCGCCTCAGCCGCATGCACCGACGCTCGCAAACGACCACGATTCACCGGCACATTCACTCCAAACCCCACACTCACATTGTCTACACCGTCAGCTCCATGCGCCATCGAACCCTCAGTCGTCATTCGACCCCACCCCATCCGCATCGTCACGTCAGGATAATAATCCAGCCGCGCACGATCCACCAGATGCTGCTCCCGCTGAATCTCCGCCAGCAGCACTCGCAACTCCGGTCGCTGACGCACCGCCCGTGCATACAGCTCCGACAAATCCAGCGGATCGCCCTCATCAGACCGACGCTCCGCTGCCATCAGCGCAGTCTCCGGAGATACCTGCATCAGACCCGCCAGCTCCGCTCGAGCAGACTGCTGCTGCTGCACCAGACGCAACACCTCCGCATCCACACTCGACTGCTCCGCCTGCAGACGCAATACCTCCTGCTGACCAGCCTCACCCGTCTCATACCTCGCCTCTGCCACCGTCAGCAAATTCTCCAGCACCTGCCGGTCCTCTCGGACTACACCCAGCATCAGTTGCGTGTAGTACAACTCGTACCAGGCCCTGCGAGCCTCCTCAGTGATCTCCAGCTCCAGCGCAGACAGCTCCGCCCTCAACCCCTGCACCTCCGCCTGAGCAGCACACGCCTGACTGCCACGCTTGCCAAACCACGGTACCTGCTGAGATACCATCAGCTCGTTCGTCATCCGCCCGGATGCATACTGGGGCGATCGAGCCGCTGTGGGCCAGTTATCCAGCTCCAGCATCGGATCCTGCAAACTGCCAGCCACCGTCACCCGCCGCACACCAGCGTCCACTCGCTTCCGCAACGCCTGCACACCGCTGTTCTGCCGCAAACACTCAGCCACCACCGTCTCCAGCGACAATGGCCCTGACAGCTCAACACTCACTGCAGAAACCTCACGCGAAACCGATACCGGTCGCACTGCCGACGAACGATCAGAATCCAGCAGCTCTGCAGGCCGCGATTCCAAAACCTGCGGATCCGCCGCCGTCCGCGCAGCCCGACACCCAGGCGTCAGCACAATCAGCAGAATCAACGCAGTTTTCCGGACCATCCGTGGTCACTCCAGCGCAGAAATTCACTCCCCCCTGTCGATCGACGATACCAGCCATTCCCCGCGATCTATCCGCAAAACCAATCGCCTCCGCCGGCAAATCCTGCACTGTCCTCTCACCCCACCGAACCGCACGGCAGCTCCGGCATAATCGGCAAAGATTCACATTCCGCAGAATCTGCCACACCAAAACCCGCCAGCAGTCGCAATTCCAAAAAGCCGCAATACATCACCGGCACAATAAAAGACGCAAAAGGCTCCACCAGCATACCACCCAGCACCGGCCAGGCCATCGCCCGTGCCACTTCCGCTCCCCGACCCGTCGCTGTCAGCACCGGGATCAGTGCAATCAAAGTCGTCGCAGTCGTCATCATGCACGGTCGGATCCGCTTCATACCCGCCTCCAGCACCGTGGCTCGCAGCTGCTGCACCGAATCAATCTTCCGCCGCCCCAGCAACTGCCGAATAAATGTCGCCATCACCACGCCGTCATCCTCCGCCAGACCCAGTGTCGCGATAAACCCAATCCACACCGCGGTGTTCAGCTGCACTCCGGCCAGACCAACCATCAGCATGCCACCCGCAAATGACACCGGTAGTCCGGTAAATACTGCCAGAGTCACCGGCAGGTCACGAAACTCCAGATAGATCAGCAAAAAATTGATCCCCGCAACCAGCGGAATGATCCACATCAGTCGCTGATTCGCTTCCAGCTGGCTCTGAAACGAACCCACCGACTGCAATTCAAAATTCCCCTCCGGAAACTTCAGCTCGCCACTCTGCCGCGCTCCCGACAAATCACTCATCACCGCTTCCACTGTCTCCAGATCACCCGTCAGACCCGCCGGCGAAAACATCACGTGAGCCACCAGTCGAGAATCCTCGCTGCTGATCATCCCCGGACCCCACGTCGTTCGCACACTCGCCAGACGCTGCAGCGGCACCACCTCACCCGTCTCCGTCACCACCGGAACCAGCGGCAGCTCACTGAGACTCTCACGCACATCACGGCTGAAACGCACCTGCACCGGATAACGCTCCCGACCTTCCACCGTCATTGCCGCATCCACACCACCCAAACCCGCCGAAATAATCTCGTTCACCATCTTCGTCGTCATTCCGTACCGCGCTGCCTCCGCACGGTCCACGTCAAACTCCAGATACGGCTTGCCAAGGACAATGTCCGGAGCCACAGTCTGAGCATTGACCAGCGGATGCCGCTTCAATCGGTCCGCTGTTGCCAACGCCGCTGCCGATAATCCCTCCAGACTGTCTCCGTATATCCGCACAGCCATCGCCGCTTTGATCCCGGCCTGCAGCATCACCACTCGCCCCTCAATCGGCTGCAGGGCAGATGCCGGTGTCACTCCGGGCAGCGTCGCAACCGCATTCACCGCGTCCCAGATTCCCCGTTCCGTCATTCCCGCTCGCCACTGAGCCCGCGGCTTCAACATCACATACGTCTCAATCATCGATGCCGGAGCCGGATCCAGCGCTGTCTGCGCCCGACCAATCTTCCCCAGCACATGCTCCACCTCAGGAATCTCCCGAATCAACGCATTCTGAGACTGCAAAACTTCCATCGCCTGACTGAAACTGGCCGCCGGATACAAACTGGGCATGTAAAACCAGGAACCCTCATCCAGCGCAATCCAGTCGTCCGACTCCAGTCCCGGCAAAACCTCACAAGCCCGCTGATATCCTGGCAAACTCCGCAAATCTGCCCCCACCAGAGCCGCCAAATGCTCCACAGGACGCAGCACACGACCCAAACCAAACCACGCTCCCGCACCCAGCACCAGCACGACCGCCGGTACTGACAGCACCAGCAACTTGTACCGCAGCGCAAATCGCAGCCGACCACCATACACCCACCGCAGCAGCCGACTGACCGGATTCTCCTCGATCGGACGGATCCGCTCACGCGAAAGCAAAAACATCAGCACAGCACTCACAACACCACTGCCCGTCGCGAACACCAGATCACCGCAACCCAGACCCAAACGCACCTCCTCCAGCAGTCCCGTCAGCGTCGCACCTGCACCCACAGCACCAGACAGCACACCCAACAACAGACTCGCTCGCAGCGACATACGTGAACTTCGCAGCAGCACTCGACACAGCATGGGCACCACGGCAACCGCCACCACCAGACTGGCCACCAAAGCATACGTCTTCGTCCACGCCAGCGGAGCAAACAGGCGATAGTCACGCCCAGTCAGAAAAAACACCGGCAGAAAACTGATGATCGTCGTGCCAACCGCTGTCATCACAGCCGGAGCAACCTCCGCCGCCGCCTCGCGGATCACCAGCAAACGACGCCGCGAACCACCCGGACTGCCCTGCTGCTCCCACTCCGATAACCCCGCATAGATGTTCTCCAGAATTATGATCGCCATGTCGACCATCGAACCCACAGCAATCGCTATGCCCGCCAGCGACATGATATTCGCATCCACCCCAAATACCCGCATCCCAATCCACGCCAGCAGCACCGCCAGCGGCAACGTCACCGCTATCACCAGACTCGCTCGAAAATGCAGCAGAAACAACACCGTGACAACAATCGTGATCATCGTCTCCTGCGCGATCGACTGAGTCAGAGTCTGCACCGTCTCGTCAATCAGCTGCGTCCGGTCGTACACAGGACGAATGCGAATACCACCCAGATCCCGCTCCAGATCCGCAATCTTCGCCAGCACCCGCTGTATCACCGCCCGCGGATTCTCTCGATACCGCATCACCACAATCCCGCCCACCGCCTCCTGCCCGTTGTAATCAAG
>JBJTPZ010000163.1:0-7766 GCA_046075365.1 Planctomycetaceae bacterium | reverse complement strand
TAACCATTCCGCGGGTCAGTGAAACCCTGAGTGCTGGGATTTCGCTGGCCCAGGGAGTCGGATGGCTGTGTCCCTGGAATTCAATGTTGCTTTTGAGGAACGCCAGTTGCATTTCCTGAACATGCGAATGCAACCATCACCACTGAGCCGGGGGGCCCGCGCACCATGTCTTCTCGTTCCACGTTCCGCACCCGCAGTTATTCAGGAAAGTCTCGTTCTGCGGATTCCAGTCGCTCTTTCCGGTCCATGGTGACTCGCGCCCTGCACTGGCTGATGTGGTTCTGAAACGCCCGCCGCGGTTCCTGTGCAGAGGCCAGCGGCCTAAAGCAGAAGCCCGGAGTCTTCTGAACGGGCTGGGGCAGGCTTACCAAAGCACGCCACAGCTCACTCAGAAAACTCCGGGCAGTGTTGATTTCAGTCATTCGTGTTTCCCTGAATTTCACTCGGCTTCAGTCAGCCGCGAACAATCCCTGTTCGCTGCCCGCTGACCAAACTCACCTGACGCACTGATCAATGCACCATCGTGCCGACTGCGACCGGGTCGGCAATCCGATTCAAAGCGGCTGACCGAGGCTTTGCAGGATCTGCCGGCCGTACTTTGGTGGCAGACTTCGCCAGCGACAGCAGCTCCGAGCTGCCCGCCAGTCGTTCAGCTTCCAGCAGCATACGGTCGCCGTTGGCCACTCCGTCCCGATCCACCACTTCCACATCCGGACTGACTCCTGCACCCGCCATCTTCCGACCGTTCGGTGAATAGAACAGGGCAGTTGTGATTCGCAGGTCGCCGGACATCGAGCTGAGCGGGAAGTGCGTCTGTACCGAACCCTTGCCGTACGACTTCACACCCACCACGACTCCACGCCGATTCTCCTGAATCGCTGCTGCAAAGATCTCACTGGCTGACGCACTGTCGCCGTCAATCAGTACCACCAGCGGCATGGACCATGTGCGAGCGAACGTGGCTTTCTCGGTCATGTTGTCACCAGGCAGTCGACCGCGAGTTGAAACGATGGTGCCGACCGGAAGAAACCGGTCAGCAATCTCCACACAGGTTGTCAGTAATCCGCCCGGATTGCCTCGCAGGTCCAGCACAAGTGACTTCATGCCACGCGAATACAGGGATTCCAAAGCCGCATCCAGTTCGGCCGTGGAACCGGCTGAGAACCTGCTGAGGCTGAGATAGGCGGTCCCTGCAGAATTCAGCATCCGCACATCGTTCACTGTCCAGATTCGCACTTTCCGTCTGACGATCGTGAAAGTTCGCTCACTGCCGTCCTCACGAGTCACCGCGAGCACGATTCGGCTGCCGGCCGTTCCTGTCATCAGGTCTGAGCTTTCTGCCATCTTCAGGCCCGCGATTCGACGACCGTCGATCATGGTCACCACATCACCTGCTCGCAAACCAGCTTCCGCTGCCGGACTGCCTTTCAGCGGTTTGACCACCAGCAGGCCGTCCGCATGCTCACGCACTTCGACACCAATTCCCGTAATCTCTTCTTCCAGAGCGGCTGTTCGCCAGCCGTCCGCTTCGGCACCCTGACGCATTCCGGGATCGGAAGGGTCAAGGCCCGAAAACTTATCCAAAGTGTCAAGGCTGGCCAGAGCAAACTCCCAAGCCACCACGCTGGCCGAAAGTCCGGAAACCCGTTCCGCTTCCTTCATCACGGCATTCATCACGGCAACCGCGTCACCGCGACTGCGAACAGTCATGCGGCCGGCCAGTCGACCCAGCGATTCCCGAAATGCATCCGTGCGAAAACTGTCGCTGGAAATTCGCAGGCCTTTCACGAATGCGTCGTTGTCCAGTGCCAGTCCCAGATTTCGCAGTGCCCGTCGCACCCGCACGTCGTAACTGGTCGGTTCCAGCGATCGCTCGTCAATCCGACTGGACACTTCCGTAAACAGCTCGGTGGCCTGCCGGCTGGAAAGTGCCCGGACTGCTCGCACAGTCGCCGGATTGCTGTAGCGGCTTGTCAGTACCAGCCTGATCCGCTCGCTTTCTTCGTCCACCACGGTGCTGGGAGTCGGAGCGGGAATGAACGGGTCCAGTCCCTCTTCCCGCGCTGCCGGTTCCCGGCGAAAGTCATCATCACTGTCACTGAGCGGAACAACTCGATTCAGCGTTCCGCCGCGACGGCGTGTTGGAAAGGCCGGGAAGTCCACGGCACCGCTCCGCGACAGCTCCATCCGACTCGGATACTCGCTCCGAAAAGTGGCCTCGTCATCCGCCAGCAGCGGCAAGGCCAGCAGTGAATACATCACAAACACACTCAGCTTCAATGCACGTTTCATAACTGCAACTCCCTTTTTAAATCAGAAATGTCAGGCGGACACACGGAACTGTTCGGGCGCCAGCGGAACCGGGCTGACCGCGGCTGCCGGACTGCCGGCTGTCGCTGCTGTTTCCGGAATCCGCTTCAGTTCACCTCGCAGCACCAGCAGCTCGGGCGGTGCTTCAATTCCCAGACTGACCTGCTGGCGACCAACCCGAGTCACTTTGATCACGATGTTGTCACCGATGCGAATGGTCTCTGACGCACGTCTTGTCAGCATTAACATGACTTTTGCCTCCTGCTCTTTGAACCGTCCTGATCCGTCCTGCCGGACTCACCTCGAGCCAGCCATTGACATCACATTGAAACAGATATTGCGAGAACTGTGCCAATCGCGCAGCAATCCGCAGCGGCGCGCTGCGGATTTTCGTAACCGCATGCAGTGTATGGGTTTAAGTGCAGTGGCAAGATCTGCCGATTTGTAAGTTCTATAAAGCCCGGGGGTTTGTGAGGTGTAGGAATTGCATTCGGCCGAAAGTCGCTCGGTTTGGTGTTGTCATTTTGACAATTCCGTGTGCTCGACCCGACTTTGACTGAAGTGTTGTAAATTGGGGCTGCAGCGAGGATGATGGCTGCCAGTGTGTCCGTATGCGTCTCTTTCCGCTGATGACCTCCTGCTCCCACAAGGAACTCGTCTGATGCCGCTGCACCTGCTGTCTCGCCTGCGTCGCCTGTTTTCCACCGCATTGTCCGGCGTCCTTGTGACGGCCGGTTTTAGTGCCACCGCCGTGCTGGCTCAGCAGGATCCTGCGACAAAGTTTGTGGACTGTTCCCTGCTGGTGGCTCCGGAATACCCCGTGACCTGGCCCACGCATCCGTTTCCTCGGTTTCAGCTGATCCATGAGCAGACCATCGGGCCATCCAGTGCCCTGAACATTGATGTGCTGCTGATGGATGGCAACACCGGAACGCAGATGGATGTTCCGCCGCATTCCGTGTTGCGTCCCGAACTGAAGCGTGAGAAGTCCGGTCCGTTTGGTCTGGCGTGGACTGATAAAATTGAAGCGTGGCAGTTTGGGGGTGAAGCCTGTGTTGTGGACTGTCGACGACTGCTGGATCAGGCTCCGAACGGCGTGAGCCCGCTGGTGGTTCCGGCGGACATCGAAGCGTTTGAGCGTCAGCATCGCCGTGTGGGTTTTGGTGACGTCGTGCTGTTCCGCAGTGACTATTCCGATCGCTACTATCGGCCGTTTCCGGAAGGCAGTCGTTACATCGCCGACGTTGTCGACCGTCTGGCTCCCGGCTATCCGGATCCTGGCCCTGAAGCGATGGAGTTTCTGGGGCAGCGTGGTGTACTGACGGCCGGTACAGACAGTGCCAGCATGGGGCCGCTGCCGAATCTGGCGGAGCCGACGCATTATGCGGGTCTGAAGTACGGCATGATCTGGACCGAAGGTGCAACTCAGCTGTCGCAGCTGCCGGCCACGGGTGCTTTCTATGTGATGCTGTCACCTCGGCATGCCAATGGCATGTATTCTGAGACGCGAGCGTTTGCTGTGGTGGGCGGAGCACTGCCGCAGCGGCTGATCAGTGCAGCTCGCAACAAACGGGCTGCCGATCTGTCTCCTGTGCTGGAAATGAAAAACCCGGTGACGAATCCGGGTCGCCTGACCGGGAGGCATCGCCAGGTTTATGTCAAAGTGGACTTTCTGTATTCGCCCGATCTGGATCTTTGGCATCACACCCATCTGATGGATGCGACTGCAGGAACTCACCTGATCACTCCGTCATTTGCCCTGCCTCTGCCCGGGACAACTCCTGAATATTCACCGGAAGTGCGAGGCTGGCTGCAGGAGTATGAAGCAGCGTATGGTCCGCGCGGCTTCAGTGATCGCACGACGGAAAAGGTGCCGCTGGACTGGACCTGTGGTGATGTCAGGATTGTGGATGTGCGGTCGCTGGCCGGTTCACTGCCAAATTCTGATCAGCCGCGATCGCCAGAAATCACAGTGGCGCTGCTGCAGGCTGACGAGGCGAAACAGGGGTCTTTCAAGCCGGGTCAGATTGTAATTTTTCGTACCGGGCACATCGATCGCCATTTCAAGCCGGCACCGGATGACAAGGGGCTGTGGCTGGATCCGCTGGCAGGTCGCAGCGAAGGCTGGGCGGCTCCGGGGCCGGCTGCGATTCAGTATCTGCATGGCAAGGGCATTCGCTGTGTCGCCACGGATGCTCCGGATCTTGCCGGAGTGGAACCGAAGCGCGGCCTGATGACATACTGGGCGCTGGGCAGTGCCGACATGGTGGCGGTGGAGTTTCTGCACAATCTGGAGGCGGTGCAGGCAAACGGATATTTTCTGTTTGCGCCGGTCCGGATTCGGGGCTGCCACAGCGGACCGGGTCGTGCGATTGCACTGTGGTAAGCGATCCGGATCTTTGTGGCTGGCTTTGTCGCAGCGGGGGCGATTTCGCGATCGGAAAGTACCTGTGAAGTGGAGTGAGGGCAGGCGGTGGCCTTCGGGGCGGGCTGGTCTCACGCGAAGCCGCGAAGCCGCGAAGGAAAACCGCACATGGTCCGGCAAGCAACTAATTGCAGCCCTGACGCGTCTGACTGGCGTGGTGCGATTCCGTAGCTCGGGCTTTCCAGCCCGAGCCCCTGTGCGGTGCGTTTTTTCCGGTCTGCCCGGTGGCTTTCACGGGTGCCGTTCCACGTCACCCCGGAACCTCGCCCACGTTTCCCGGGTGCGAGGCCAGTGATCAGTGATCAGTCAGTGCGGGGCCGGCTGGTCTCACGCGAATCCGCGAGGGGAAAAACGCACCGGGCTGTTAAATCTCCCTGATCTTCAGTGCACGCGATGTCCGGGAACGGCACCGGCGTCGGGCGACAGCAGGAACACTTCGGTTCCGCCGGCACCGCTGGCACAGATCATGCCCTGGCTGAGTCCGAATTTCATCTGTCGTGGTTTCAGGTTGGCAACGCAGATGACGAGGCGACCGACAAGGTCTTCGGGTTTGTAAGCGGCTTTGATTCCGGCGAAGACATTGCGGACTTCGCCGCCGCCGAGTGACAGTGTGAGCTGCAGCAGTTTGTTGGCACCTTCGACGTGGTTGGCTTCAAGGACTCGCGCCACACGCAGGTCCACTTTTGTGAAGTCATCAATGGTGCATTCGGCCGCCAGCGGTTCGTTCTGCAGAGCGGCGCCCGAATCCTGCCAGCGGTCGGCCGGGTGAAAGGCCGGTCCGGCTGGTGCCGCTGCTGCGGCCGGGGCAGTGGGGGCTGCCGACTGTTCGGCGGCGTTTTCCTGACGACTTTCTTCAACCATGGCCTGTACCTGTTTCATTTCTAGGCGTTTCATGAGGTGCTGGAACGGGCTGACCAGAGTCCCGGTGAGGGGTCTGGCAGTTTCGTCCCATGACGTAATCGGCTGATTCAGCAGCTCGGCGGTCTGCTGTGCAAGGCCCGGCAGGACCGGAGACAGATAGACGACGATCTGGCGGAACAGATTCAGAGTGACACTGCAGACGTCGCGCAGTTCGGCAGCGCGAGCCGGATCCTTGCGGATGACCCATGGCTGCTGTTCGTCGACGTATTTGTTGGCTTTGTCGGCGAGTGCCATGATTTCGCGAGTGGCAGCGTTGTAGTTGCAGTCTTCGTAGCTGGCAGCGATGGCGTCACCGCGAGCCGCTGCTTCGGCAAACAGGCCTCCATCGTCAGGGTAGACATCAGACAGCGTCTGACCGGCCAGAAAGCCGGCACAGCGAGATGCCAGATTGACCACCTTGTTGACCAGGTCCGTGTTGACTCGCGCCACAAATTCTTCGACGTTGAGGTCAATATCGTCGAGACTGGGGCCCAGTTTGGTGGCGTAGTAGTAACGCAGCGTCTGCGGCGGCAGGTGCCGCAGCCACGTAGATGCCATCAGGAAGGTGCCCTTCGACTTGGACATCTTCTCGCCGTCAACCGTCAGGAATCCGTGCACATGCACTTTGGCCGGCAGATTCAGGCCGGCGGTCCGCAGCATCCCGGGCCAGAACAGCGTGTGGAAGTAGGTGATATCCTTGCCGATGAAGTGGTGGATTTCGGCTGTGGAATTCGGTCCCCACCAGTCTGCTGCCTGCTGTCCGTGCTGGCGGCAGTATTCTCGAGTCGAGGCGATGTAGCCGATCGGTGCGTCAAACCAGACGTACCAGTAGTTGCCGGGATGATCGGGGATTTCGAAGCCGAAGTAGGGTGCGGGGCGTGAGACGTCCCAGTCGCGCAGCGGGTCACCAAGAAAATTGCCTTTGAGGTAGCGGGCAACTTCCGGCTGCAGGTGGCCTCCGTTTTGTGACCAGTCTTCGAGAAACGGTCGCAGCTGTTCCAGTTCAATAAACAGGTGATCGGCAGACCGCAGTTCGGGGACGGCGTTTGAAAGAATGCTGCGGGGATCGCGGAGATCGGCAGGTGTATAGGCTGCGCCGCAGACGCTGCAGTTATCACCTGGCTGATCGGCCGCGCCGCATTTCGGGCAGCTGCCGCGGACGAAACGGTCGGCAAGGAATGTGCCGGCCACCGGATCGTAGAGCTGTTCGACGCTGCGAGTTTTAACGAGTCCTGCCTGGCGGATGGCGGCCCAGATTTCGTGGCAGGCTTCACGGTTGTCCGGACTGTTGGTACTGCCGTAATTATCGAACTGAATCTGGAAGCCGGCAAAGTCCTGCATGTGGGCGGCCCGCATGTCGGCAATGACCGCCTCTTCCGACCGCCCTTCGCGGCGTGCGCGAATCATGATGGCGGTTCCGTGAGTATCATCAGCACACACGAACACGCAGCGATGACCGCGAAGTTTCTGAAAACGGACCCAGATATCAGTCTGGATGTATTCCACCAGGTGCCCGATGTGAATGTGTCCGTTGGCATAGGGCAGGGCGGCGGTAACGAGGATCTGTCGGGACATGCGTGCGTTCTGCAGAGTGAATCAGTGTGTGTCGGGAGGGCGTTTTGTGCTGGTGGAAGTGTCCGCAGCGACGGCGATTGCGTCAACATGCCGACCTTCGGGGAACAGCAACTTCCCGAAAATCAAGGATAATCCGGGCGATTCGGTGCGGATTTGAGTCGATTTCCGGGCGGAGTGCCTCAAGTTCACAACTGCGGCCTTTCACCCGCTTCCCGCGCTTGAATTTCCCCCCGAATTTGTCATTCTCACGCCTCATTCCCCGTCTTTTTCTCCGCGCTGCCTTTCAGCGGGACTTTGTTTGCATGTCCGAATCCGTTGCCAGACGATTGGTGGATACCCGCGTCGTCGTGGAAACGCCGGAGGGTGTGGATTTTCGATTTCGGATTGCCGGTCCGGGTCAGCGGTTATGGGCGTGGTCCATTGACAGTCTGATCAAGGCCGGGGCTTTGGCCATTCTGTGGATCGTGCTGCTGATGCTGGGGGCGATTGGCGGCGAATCCGGTCTCCAGGCCATGGCTGGTCTGGCGACGATTGGCGTATTTGTCAGCAACTGGTT
>JBJTPZ010000162.1:0-7673 GCA_046075365.1 Planctomycetaceae bacterium | reverse complement strand
CACTGTTTTATGCCGATTCTGATTGATCAGATGAATCACAATCGGCAGCAAAATCAGCGGAAAAGCGTAGAGAATTGAAAACTGCAGGAAGGTCATGAATTGATAACCCGCGGCGAGGGCTGGCAAAAGGCCGGCGACAGGACCGGAGAATACCGGTCGGTGACGGGGAAGTACAGCGTTTTATCGATCGGTTGGTCGGGAACGGCGGAGGGGAGTGGTCGGTGGGCGGTGGGCGGTGGGCGGTCAGGCGAGCCGCGGACGGGAGTCCGCGGGTATGAGCACTGCTGAACTTTGATTGTAATGTCCCCTGTGACATTTGCGTGCCGCCGTGGTCACCCGGGGATCGGCAGGCGGTTTTGGCTCACGCGAAGCCGCGAAGCCGCGAAGACGCGAAGTAAGTCGCAAGGGGCAGCGGTTAGTGGGTGTTTTTCGAGTACGAGTACGAGTACCGTTTCACTGAGTACGAGTACGAGGGGGGGGCTGCTTTTTGTGCTTTTCGTCCTCGTACTCGACTTAACCTGGAACCGCCGGGAATTCCCTTGCCGGTGGTCGTCCGAGAGTGGGGAACGGCAGTGGGTGGTGGTCTGACGAACTGCAGGCGGTTCGGCTCACGCGAAGCCGCGAAGGCGCGAAGGGAAACGCATGGACGCTGATATGGATGCGTGTTTTTGGGGACCCCTTCCCGTAGCTCGGGCTTTCCAGCCCGAGCACAGCCCTCAGGCTTGCTTCAACTCGTTGATGCGGCTCAGCAGGAGCTTCGCTCTCCCGGTGGCACGCTTTGGCGGCAAGGCAGGGGCCGATTGGCTGATTCCGCCTCCCTCACGGTCGCGGCTTGCAACTCTCTCGCATCCACTGAATCGGCGCTCTGCAACCCTGGGAGAGCGAGGCTCCCGCCGAGCTGCCGCCTGCTGCTCCGCCCTGTGCGTTTCTTCCAGTGTTCTGCAGCGCAGCACGGTGCAGGACTCGCAGCCGCGCCGCCGCGAAGGGAAACGCATGAGGCTTTTGATCGCTCATCAACGCCACTATCCGGACGCGTCTGGGGGGCCCTTCCCGTAGCTCGGGCTTTCCAGCCCGAGCACCGCCCTCAGGCCCGCTTCCGCCCGGCCGTTTGACAGTCATGAGCCGCGACCGTGAGGGAGCGGGGTAGAGATTTTTTGCGGTGGATGAACCCGGCTTTGCCCGAATGGGTGCTTTGCAGGCTGTTCGGCTCACGCGCAGCCGCGAATTAAGGGGCAAGGTGTGTTTTTCGAGTACGAGTACGAGTACCGTATCACTGAGTACGAGTACGAGGGGAGGCTTTATTGGGGGGCTCTTTATGCTTTTCGTACTCGTACTCAGTCCGCCGTGGCGGACGGTACTCGTACTCGTACTCGATTTAACCTGGAACCGGCGCAAGGTCCCTTGCCGGTGGTCGTCCGAATGTGGGGAATGACAGTGGGCGGTGGGCAGGCGTGCTGCGGGCTGTTCGGCTCACGCGAAGCCGCGAAGCAAGGGGAGTTTTTCGAGTACGAGTACGAGTACCGTTTCACTGAGTACGAGTACGAGGGGAAATTTTTTTTGGGTGGGGCTCTTTATGCTTTTCGTACTCGTACTCGATTTAACCTGGAACCGCCGGGAATTCCCTTGCCGGTGGTCGTCCGAATGTGGGGAATGACTGTCGGCGGTGGTCGGTGATTCAGGCGTCTGCGGCTGCGAGTTCCCGTTCGGAAGACGCAGGTTCAGGCTGTCGACGGCCAGGATCAGCACTGACACTGCCCGTGGCCTGCGGCAGCCGGACTGTGACAACCGTACCGTGGCCCGGCTGGCTGGTCAGAGAAATCTCGCCATGATGAGCTCGGATAATGCTTTGAGCAATTGACAGCCCAAGGCCGGCACCGCCGCTGCTGCGAGATTCATCGGCGCGGAAGAACCGATCGAACACGCGCGGCAGATGTTCGGCTGAAATGCCAATGCCATCGTCCGCCACCTCAATCACCGTGCGATTGCCGTCAGGTCGACAGGACACTTTGATATGGCCGCCCGGGCGGGAATACTTAATGGCATTCTCAATCAGGTTGGAACAGACCATGCCCAGCCGAAACTCATCACCCTGAACTTCGCCGCACTGGCCGGAGACCAGTTCCAGTGTCAGGCCGCGCTGTTCGGCCAGCACCTGCAGGTGATCTACTGTGTCGTGGAGCAAAGCGGACAGAGAAACCGGACGCTGCTGGCGCTGCACTGTGCCCGCATCCGTCCTGGACAGATCGAGCAGCTGGTCAGCCAGCCGCCCCAGTCTGGAAGCTTCATCCACAATGATCTGCAGTGCCCGCTGATACTCGGCAGGACTGCGCACCCGCAGCAGTGCCAGATCGGCCTCTGCTCGCAATGCCGCCAGCGGAGTGCGAATTTCATGAGATGCGTCAGCCGTGAACCGACGAATCTCCTGCACGGCTGTTTCCAGTCGCGCGAGCAGCAGATTGAGGGTTTCTGCGAGCCGTCCAATTTCATCATGCGGGTTCTCGACGCGGATCCGCTGGTCGAGACAGTCGATGGATAAAGCGCGAGCTGCCTCGGCAAGTTCCCGGACCGGGCGCAGCACACGACCAGCCAGCCAGTAACCCGCCACCAGTGCACAGGCCAGTGAAACAGGCAGAATCATGCCCACCGTCGATTCCAGCGTCACCAGTTCACGATTGAACGGTTCCGTGGATGTTGCTGCGGTGACCAGCAACGGTCCGAATGATGAGCTTTTCAGCCAGCCGGAAACCAGCATTTCCCGGCCGTCACGGAGCACACATTTTCGCAGCCGAATCCGCTGGTCAAACGAGTCTGCCTGCAGCTCTTCCGGACTGACCATTTTCAGCCCGGCACTGCGAAACACGGGTCTGCCATCAGTTGAGAAAATGGCGAATTCGTAGATGTTGTGGTAGTAGAAGCGAGCCTCTGCTGCTGTGCGAAAGGACGCTTCATCCCCGTCGATCTCCAGTTCCACGGAAATCTCACGCAGTTCTTCCGACAAAGCATCATGGGCTCGAGTCAGCAGCAGGTGTCGGGCTGACAGTACCATCGCAGCGCCAGTCAGCAGCAGTACTGCTGAAACCGTCAGGCCAATCCAGACCGTAAGACGCCAGCGAATGGACAGCCGCTTCACACTTCACCCCCGATACGATACCCGCGTCCTCGCACCGTATGCAGCACCGGAGGCAGGCCGTCAATATGCAGTTTTTTACGCAGCTGATTCACCTGGACTTCAATCACGTTGGTCCACGTGGCACTGCTTTCCTTCCAGACGTGCTCGGCAATCATCTGCCGCGAAACTGTTTCTCCTGGATGCTTCATCAGGTAGGCCAGCAGTTCAAACTGCCGCTGCGGCAGGTCCAGCTGCACAGTGCCGCGGCGGACCGTACGAGCCAGCAGATCGAGGGTCATGTCCTCGACGGTCAGAATGGTGGCAGGCTGCCGCAGATCACGCCGCAGCAGAGCCCTGACGCGAGCCAGCAGCTCGTTGAGCGCAAATGGCTTGATCATGTAGTCGTCAGCGCCGGTCTCAAGCCCCGCAATTCGGTCGTCGACAGAATCGCGAGCCGTCAGCATCAGCACAAGAGTTGCCTGGCCTTCCGCACGGAGACTGCGGAGCCAGTCGAGACCACTGCCGTCCGGCAGCATCACGTCCAGAATCATCAGATCGATGCCAGAGCGCATAGCCACTGCGGCTTCTGCCAGAGTGCCGGCAGCCAGCGCTTCGAAACCTGCTTCAGACAATGCCTGAGCAACACTGCGGAGCAGATTTGGCTGATCCTCAACCACCAGTACTTTTGACATCTTTCGGACGCCTTCTCCGTGGAAACAGCGGAGAACTACGACAATGCAGGGAATCCCGTATCTTAAAGAGCAGCGATTCAGAGCGACGAATGAACCTGTGCAGATAAGGGGAAATTCATGCGGCCGTTGTTGAAAAAGGGCTGGTAATGGTTGAATTGGGGGAATTACCGATCAGTTCGGTATCTTCGCTGCAATCAGACGCCGCACGGCCCACGAAGATGCGGCCATGGCAAAGGCTGCGGTGATAAACGACGCCGTGCCGTAAATTCGCCGCCGCTTCTCACAGGCATGCGGAGAATCCTCGCGGTGCGGACAAATACACTGAAACCCCGTTTCCTCGTCCCATTCCGGCACCGCCGGTTCCCGCACCTCTTCTTCCGAATACACCACAGGAATGCCGGCCGGCCCCTGACTGCCAATACCTCGCCGCGATAATTCCTTCCGCAGAATTCGAGCCAGCGGATCGACCTTCGTTTCGGTCAGATCGGCGATGCGGACCTGAGTCGGGTCCAGTCGAGCTCCCGCACCGGTGATGCTGATCACCGGAATGCCCCGCTGCAGACAGGTCTCCAGCAACAACACCTTGGAGGTCACATTGTCTATGGCGTCGATCACCAGATCAGGCTGCGGACTAAGCAGCCTGTCGGATGTCGTCAGGTCGTAAAAGGCCTGCACAGGATCCACCCAGGCCTCCGGATGAATGGCCCGCACTCGCTCGGCCAGCAGCCCGGCTTTCGACTGCCCCACAGTACCAGGCATTGCCTGCAGCTGCCGATTGACATTCGTCAGGCAGACATCATCGAAGTCCACCAAAGTCAGGCGACCAACAGCCGATCGCGCCAGGGACTCGACGACGTAACTGCCCACACCACCCAGTCCGAATACAGTGACATGCGACTGTAGCAGCTGCCGCACCGCATCGTCACCCACCAGTCGAACAAAACGATCCCAGCGACGATGAATGCGTGCAGGCGGAGCAGGCAGTTCGTGCGGCTGAGGACGCACGAGCTGATCCGAGTGTTCCCAGGCACGAATTCGTGTCTGGCGAGGCAGGCCAGCGGCAAGTTCCGGCGAGGCAGTACCATCACAGCAGTCCGCCGCTGGTTCAGAACATGCCCCCGACTGCGGCGAAATCTGACTCATGACAACCCCAGCACGTCCGCCATTGAGTAAAGACCGGCCGGACGCGATACGACATACTTGGCCGCCGCCAGTGCTCCGTAAGCATAGCTGTCTCGCGTATGCCCGCGCACCGTCAGGTCAATCGTCTCGCCCAGCATCCCAAACACTATCGTATGCTCGCCCACATTGTCGCCGGTCCGCACCGCGTGATAGCCGATTTCACCCAGCGGTCGCTTGCCAGTTCGACCTTCCCGACCATGCACATGCCGCTCCTGTCCCATCTGCTCAGCCACAATGCGACCAAACTGCAGCGCTGTGCCGCTGGGAGCATCCTCTTTGAAGCGATGATGACGCTCAATGATCTCGACATCCACACCGTCAGCATTGTTCCGCAGTACGGCCGCTGCCTCGGCAACAAGCTTCATCACAAGGTTCACCGCCATGCTCATACTGGGAGCCATCACGATGGGAGTGGTCTGCGCTGCTTCGTGCACCGCCTGCCGCTGCTCGGCTGTGATGCCCGTAGTTGCCACCACCAGCGGAATCCGGCGTGAAGCACAGAGGTCAAGTACCGAATGCAGGCCTTCAGGAGTTGAAAAGTCGATGATGGCATCCACGGGATGCTGCAGAGAACTGGTGATCACCACATTTGCCCGACCGGCACCAGCCAGCTCGCCCGCGTCCTGCCCAATAAACGGACAGGCAGAATGCTCAAGCGCCGCGGACAGGCTAAGTTCCGCGTCCTGCATGGTCAGAGCCACCACTCGGCGACCCATGCGTCCGCCAGCACCATTCACACCAATCTTCAAAGACATCAGGAGCTCCGGGAAGCGGGCAACAGGCAGTTGTCGATCCGTCTGCGATCAGCGGTTTTCGATCGCGACATAGTCGCGAATTGTGGCGCCGGTATAGACCTGTCGCGGCCGATAGATGCGAGCCGAATCGTCGTCACGCTGCTCACGCCAGTGAGACAGCCAGCCCGGCAGCCGCCCCAGCGCGAACATCACCGTGAACATATTCGTCGGAATGCCCATCGCCCGGTACAGAATGCCACTGTAGAAGTCGACGTTCGGATACAGTTTCCGGCTGACGAAGTAGTCGTCCTCCAGAGCAACTTTTTCAAGATTGCGAGCAATTTCCAGCAGCGGGTCGCTGATCCCCAGCTCGTTCAGCACCTGCTCGGCCATCTTTCGCAAAATCGTTGCTCGCGGGTCAAAGTTCTTGTACACACGGTGGCCGAAACCCATCAGACGAAAGTCGCTGGTTTTGTCCTTCGCCAGCATCACGTACTTTTTGTAGTCATCGCCGTCACGGTGAATCATTTCAAGCATTTCCAGCACGGCCTGGTTGGCACCGCCATGCAGCGGGCCCCACAAAGCACAAATGCCGGCGGAAATCGAGGCAAAGATGTTGGCCTTGCTGCTGGCCACAATGCGCACGGTCGATGTGCTGCAGTTCTGCTCGTGATCCGCATGCAGAATCAGCAACATGTTCATCGCCTTCACCAGCACCGGATTCACTCGGTACTCTTCTGCCGGCACCGCAAACATCATGTGCAGGAAGTTGGCGCAGTACGACAAATCGTTCTTGGGGTAAATCGTGGGCTGACCAATCGACTTCTTGTAGGCATAAGCAGCGATCGTGCGGACCTTCGCCAGCAGCCGCACAATGTTCACGTCAGAATGATCGTCTTCCGTACCGGGGTAGTATGTGGAAAGCGATGCGACCATCGCCGAGAGGATGGCCATGGGGTGAGCATTCGGCGGAAATCCCTCGAAAAACTTCTTCATGTCTTCATGGATCATGCTGTGGTAGGTCAGCTGAGCCCTGAAGGATTTGAGCTGTTCTGCGGTGGGCAGATCGCCATACAGCAGCAGCCATGCGGTTTCCACAAAATCTGAACGCTCGGCAAGCTGCTCGATCGGGTAACCGCGGTAACGCAGGATGCCCTTGTCGCCGTCGATGAAAGTAATTCCGCTGCGACAGGCCCCCGTGCTGTTGAAGCCCGGGTCCATGGTAATTGCACCTGATTGCCCCAGCAGCTTCGTAATATCAATCGCCGTCTCGTCTTCCGTCCCGCGGATCACCGGCATTTCGTACGATTTTCCGTCCAGTGTCAAGCTGGCAGTGGTCATGAGTTCAGTGTTCCTGGCAGGGAGTGAATCAGAGGGCGAGCGAGCTGCAGCAGGGTTACAGGCGAAGTTGCGCGAACGTCTGGGACGCTGCGAATCGCCTGGTGGGAGCCTGCCGGACAGCTTTGTCTTTTTGTGAGTTCCCTACGGTATCAGCGGCGCAGGTAAAAACAACTGAACCACAGCAGATGCTCAATTCCGAAACTGAGAACCACGAGTCGTAATCGTTGTTTTCCGATGATTTTGCGCAGTCGTTGAAGTTGTACTACCTTCCGGCGGCCCGCAGGGCTCGGACTGCTTCCACCGAGAGTGCGACTCGGAAGCCGGTGTCCCACCAGGTGGAGTCGGCGGCATAGGCGTCGCGGGCGCCGGAACGTGCTTCGGCCCACGAGAAAGATTTTTCGCCGCCGCGCACAATTCGACGTCCTTCGATCCCGACGTCACAGCGCGGATCGATTGCTGCCGCGCCCGTGGTCGTGCTGTACCAGTCCTGCGGGATCATCACCGGTATGGAACTGCGTGGTCGTCCCGGCGCGGCAGGCAAATTCCCACTCAGCCTCAGTGGGCAGTCGATAGCCGCCAACACCGGTCTGGGTTACCAGATCCGGAGTGAAGCGA
>JBJTPZ010000161.1:0-27690 GCA_046075365.1 Planctomycetaceae bacterium | reverse complement strand
GCACCACTGAGGTCTCCCTGCTTATCTCGATTGAACTTCCGAACATTCCGTCGCCAGGCACCTTACTGCCATTTCACTCGCCTCGGTTTGACACGTTACTGTTTGTTTACCGTGCGAGTCGCCTCACCGACCTGCGGAAGTCAATCCGCCACCCGGAGTCGGGCCGCGTCTGGGTCGTGGTGTGAGGTCAGAGGTTCGCGCTTTGCTCGCACGCTCCCCGACAGGCTTGGCCGAATCGCGTTCACTTGTGTTACGGACTGTTCATTCGCTTCCAGTTGCTTCCCACCCTTTCTATTGAAAACGCAGTTACCTTCAGCTACAGAGCGGTAACGATAGCTCTGAACAGGACTTTCACCTGTCTGTTCAATCGCCTTCACAGGCGCACGAGCCGGGTACGGCAGTGCCCGGGTGTGCGGCATGGATGCCGCCAGTCCACGACTCCCCGCCCCCTTGCATTCCCTTCGCGGCTTCGCGTCTTCGCGTGAGACCTCCAGTCTGCTGAGTCCTTATGAGTGGTGATAGTGGTTTTATACCCCTCACCCCCGTCGCTCTCGCCTTTCAGGGGCGAGGGGTGCTATTGCGTTTAAATGACAGATCTCGGGCTGGAAAGCCCGCGCTACAGAAGGTGTCTTTTGCGGCAGCTGTCGGCAGGCTGCAGGGCTGTCGGGAAGAACTGCCACGCTGCATTTTTAGCCGTGCATCAGGAATTCCCGGACGGCAGCTGCAGATCGGCCGGACATAAAAAAAGGGGGCTGCAGAACGCAGCCCCCTTCGGGATTCACGATTGCCGACCGCAGTCGACATCGGATGTCATTCACCACTGCCCAGAGTGAACAGCGGGCCGGAACCACCACCGGTACCACCCTTCAGTTCTTCGCGGGCACGAGCAGGAGCGGCAGCAGCAGCAGCAGATCCTGGCGCGGCGGTCGCTTCAGCGTCAGCCGGAGCCTCAGCTTCCTTGACCTCAGTCTTGCGGCTGAGTCCGATCTTGCGCTCGGCTGTGTCAACTCGCAGAACCCGCACTTCCAGTTCCTGCCCAACGTTCACCAGGCTCTCAGGATGCTCAACCTTGTGATCCGCCAGTTCGGAAACATGCAGCAGTCCTTCAAGGTCATTCTCAAGCTGCACGAACACACCAAAGTTGGTGATCTTCGTGACCTTGCCCGAGACTGTGCTGCCCGGAGCGTACTTGCGAGGAATGCTGGTTTCCCACGGGTCTTCGCTGAGCTGCTTCAGGCCAAGTGCAATGCGGCGACGATCTTCGTCCACCGACAAAATCTGACACTCGATCGGATCGCCCTTCTTCAGAATCTCGTTCGCATGGGAAACCTTGCGAGTCCAGGACATGTCGCTGATGTGCAGCAGACCGTCCACACCTTCCTGCAGCTCCACAAAGGCGCCGTAGTTGGTGAGGTTTCGGACCGTGCCCTTGACAATCGCACCCACCGGGTAACGCTTGCTGACTTCGTCCCAGGGATTGGGCTGAGTCTGCTTCATGCCCAGCGAAATTTCCTGCTTGTCTTCGTTGATGCCCAGCACCATGACCTCGACCTTGTCGCCGATCGCCACCAGCTCGCTGGGGTGATTGACACGGCGAGTCCAGGACATTTCGCTGATGTGCACCAGACCTTCGATGCCGTCTTCCAGCTTCACGAAGGCACCATAAGACAGCACATTGACCACTTCGCCCTGAACACGTCCGCCAACCGGGTACTTCGTACTGATGTTGGCCCACGGGCTGGGTGACTTCTGCTTCAGGCCCAGAGCAATCTTTTCTTTGTCGTAGTCGATGTTCAGGATCATGACTTCGACTTCGTCGTCGATCCGGACCATCTCTGTCGGATGGCTGATACGGCCCCAGCTCATGTCCGTAATGTGCAGCAACCCGTCGATCCCGCCAAGATCCACGAATGCACCGAAGTCGGCGATGTTCTTGACCGTGCCCTTGCGGACCTGCCCAATCTGCAGGTTCGAGAGCAGCGATTTCTTCATCTTCTCGCGCTCTTCTTCGATCAGACGACGACGGCTGACCACAATGTTGCGCCGCGCTTCGTCAATCTTCAGGATCATACACTCGATTTCGGAACCGATGTATTCCGCAATGTCGTTCGGACGACGAATGTCCACCTGACTGGCCGGCAGAAACACGTTCACGCCAATGTTCAGCAACAGACCACCCTTGATCTTGCGAATCACCTGGCCGCGAACAATGTCGCCTTCCTGGTGAGTGCTGATGATCTTTTCCCACTCGCGACGACGGTCCGCCTTGCGCTTCGAAAGCACAATCAAACCAATCGAATCTTCAAATTCTTCCAGCTCGACTTCAATCTGCTGGCCAACTTCCGGAGGCGGTTCTGCAGGATCCCACTCGTCCCGCTGAACCACACCTTCGCTCTTATAACCAATGTCAACAACGACTTCCTCGTTGTCGACCCGGACAATCGTACCAGTCAGGATCTGGTTCAGGTCGTATGCCTGAGCCTCCTGGTGGTAGAACTCCTCTTCGGTAAAGTTCGGGAACGATGCGGAAATCACCGCATCCAGCTCCGACTCGTCAATGTTGAATTCACGTAAAAGGTTGCGATCGACCATGCCAGTTGCCATTCGTCCCGCCGGCCACAAAACACTGCTGACCACACCAGCAGCCCGCGAACAGGCCACCAGCACAGACATCACGCCAGGCAACAACGGGGTAAACGTTTGTCCACACTGCAGTGCGAGAGCATTCTCGAACAGGGACCTGCCGTGCGGGGGAACTCCAAAGTGTAAACGGTATTTGTCGTCAAGTCCAGCGCTCACCCGCGAACAGCACACTCAGGGTTCCCGGGAATTCCCGACCGGGCCGAACAGTCGCTGTCCCCGGAAGGCTCGTTCCAGCCCAACTACCGATAAATTACGCAGTTTCTGCCGTTGACGAGCAACTGTTCACGTCTGTGAGAAAATCAGCCGAAGTCCACAATCGGACGCCCCTGATCCACCAAAGGTACCGGCCGACCAGCCGGGCTGGTCCAGTGCGCATTCGCCGGCATACCCAGATGCCGAAATACTGTCGCTGCCAGATCACCAGGCCCCAGCGGAGTCTCATGGATGGTCCCGCCACGCCGATCGGTCGCACCGATCACCTGCCCACCCTGCATGCCGCCGCCCGCCATCAGAAATGACATGACCGACGGCCAGTGGTCACGCCCCGCCGTCTTCGTCATGACCGGACTGCGTCCGAATTCGCCAAGAATCAGCACCAGAGTCGATTCCAGCAGACCCCGCTGCTCCAGATCCGTGATGAGCGCCGTGATGCCGCGATCCAGCACCGGCAGCATCGGAGTCAGCCCTTTCACGATGCCGCCCCAGCGGACTTCGTCCCCGTGATGGTCCCAGTGCCCCCACGCGTCGCTGAGCGTGACAAAGGTCACACCGGCTTCCACCAGTCGCCGCGCCAACAGCGATTTTTCACCCAGCGAATCCCGCCCATAGCGATCCCGCACTGCTGCCGGTTCCTGGCTGAGATCAAAGGCCTGCTGAGCTGCCCCGCCAAGCACCAGATCGAATGCTTCCTGCACGTAACGATCCTGCTGCTGCAGAGCCGCTGAACTGTCCATCTGCCGGCGAAAACGATCCAGCTCCCGACGCAGCCCGTCACGGTCCTGCAGCCGCGGAACTTCAATCCCACGCGGCAGCGAAAATCGTCCGTTGATCTTCATCCCGTCCAGCGGTTCCCACGCCTGACCCAGATCCCCCGCACCGTAAATGTCCGATACCATGCTGTCAGCCAGTGCCACATACGCCGGCATCCCCGGTCGATTGGCGCCGCAGAATTTGGCCGCAGCAGATCCCATCGACGGATACCCGCCGCCCTGGCGACCGATTTCCGTCCGCTGTGCCTTCGGATTGCCGGCCTGAAAGGTGATTGGAGTATGGTTGCTGGAGCTGGCGTCCATTGAACGCACCAGCACGAACCGATCCATCATGGCTGCCTGCAGCGGCAGATGTTCGCAAATCTGCACGCCCGAAACTGCGGTTGAGATCGGCTGAAACGGGCCCCGAATTTCCGGCGGCATGTCGGGCTTCATGTCCCACATGTCGATTTGACTGGGACCGCCCGACAACCAGATCTGAATCACACTTTTGACAGGCTTCGCAGCCTGACCGGCGGCCTGCCGCGCCTGCAGCAGCCCGGGCAGCGAAATTCCCGCCAGTCCGCTGAGCCCTGCCTGCAGCAGCCAGCCACGCCGGCCCGCCTGAAACAGCGGACGCTGTACGGGACCAAACTGACTGGAAAACAAACCGGCAGCTTGAGCAGCAGACATCGACTGAGTTCCTGACAGGGAGCGACAAGTCCGGAGAGTAAACGCGGGGCAGCAATGCCGGAGTGCAGGGCAGGCAGGTGGTTGGGCAGACAGGTACTTCCGTGAGCGGCAGCGACTGACCATTGAGAATAACGACGGGGGACGGGCGTTGCCAGAGGCAGGTTGCTCGGGATTCGCCAAAAAAGTCGATTTTTGTTCAGGAATAACAGCGGTTCGGGCAACTTCGGCAAATTCCCCGGATCCGCATTTTGCCACGGGATTCCGGATTTGCCGGCGCTCCGAATTCGGGTAGATTGAAGGGCAGGCCTGTCCCGAAGACTGTCATATCCCGCCCGCCCTCGCTTTGCCTCCGGAATCCCGCCGTGCTCAATATCCTCAGTCCCTCCGCCAGTGCTCAGCGTTTCTGTGACCGCCAGTCTCGTCGACGGATGCTGCAGGTCGGGGCGCTCTCGGTATTTGGCCTGTCACTCCCCGGATTGCTCAGGGCCGAACAGTCTGCGTTTACGCACCCCGCAGCTCGTTCCAAAAAATCGGTCATTCTGGTCTGGATGCACGGCGGCCCGTCGCAGCTTGACATGTACGACATGAAGCCGCAGGCCCCCGCTGAATATCGCGGTCCGTTCCGACCGGTCGCATCCAGCCTGCCCGGTCTGGACGTCTGCGAACTGCTGCCGGAACACGCCCGTGTCATGCACCACTGCAGTGTGATCCGCAGCTTTTCGCACGGCAACGGAGATCACTGGGCGGCAGCCCACTGGATGCTGACCGGCCGCACCGGGGCCACGGGAGCCGATCGGATGCCGCGATACCCGTCCATGGGTGCGGTGGCCTCACATCTGCTGGGCCCCACGCAGCCCGGTTCACTTGCCAGCGTCAACATGAACGACGGCGGATTCGGTTTTCATGGTGCCGCGTGGCTGGGAGTCAACAACAATCCGTTCCGTTACGGTGACTTCAGCTACGGCAACGAAGCCGGACAGCTGCCCACCGGCGACTACCGCAGCTTTGCCCTCACCGAAGGACTCTCGGAATCACGCCTGATGGACCGAGTTTCGCTCAGCCGGCAACTGGATGGCCTGCGTCGTCGCGTGGACAGCAGTCGAGTCTTCGATCAGCTGGACGCAATGGATCAGCAGGCGATGGATCTGGTACTTTCAGGTCGCGTCCGCAAAGCATTTGACACCAGTGAAGAGCCTGCTGAACTGCGAGCGCGCTACGGGCCGGGCTGGGGCGAACAGGCCTTGCTGGCACGACGGCTGGTGGAAGCGGGCGTTCGTTATGTTTCGCTGAATACTGGCTACTTCGATGATCATGGCAGCATCGAACCGGCACTGAAGGACAAACTGCCACGGCATGACCGAGCCGTCGGTGTGCTGATTCAGGATCTGGCCGAACGCGGCATGCTGGACGAGACCCTGGTGGTGGTGGCTGGCGAATTCGGACATACGCCGCGAATCAACGCAAACGCCGGTCGGGATCACTGGCCGCAGGCACAAAGTATTCTGCTGGCGGGCGGCGGGTTCCGGCACGGGCAGGTGATCGGAGCCACAAATGACAAAGCCGAATATCCGGTGTCCAGGCCCGTCAGCGTCGAAGACTTCTGCGCGATTGTGTATCACGCCATGGGGTTAAGGACGGACGATGTGATCATGGATCTCTCCGGCCGACCAACGCATCTGGTACCTGCCGGACAGGTTCCGGCCGAACTTCTGCAGGCCTGACGTGTCGCGACCGCTGCCGCTAAAGCAATCGCCGCTGCTGCTGCCTGTGTTCAGGCTGGCCACAACGGCGCTGCTGGCAGCGCTGATGTTGTGGGTGCTGCTGGGCGACCAGAACTGCTGGCAGCAGCTGTGGCCCAATGACATCCAGGCACACCTGCTGCACTGGACCGGTGGCCAGCTGCGGACGGACGCAGCCGATCGCGTGCACAGTGAACCTGCGTTTATTGGCCTGCTGAGTGTGGTGCTGTTGCCGCTGCTGACGGCGGCTGCCTGGCAGCGCCGCAGACTGCCGTCCAGTGGTCTGACAGAGCTGGCACACAGAACCACTCCCGCCAGCATATTTGCCGCAGTGTGGCTGCTGCTGTGGCTGGTGGCACCGGCAGCTCTGGGTGCAGATTTCACCGCATTTGTGTTCACGACGTCGGCTTTCAGCCTGGCCCTGCTGCTGGCCCTGCTGCTGAACGCACTGCCCGCCCCCGCAAAGCAGCCGACCGCGGACGCCAGCAGTCGGCGCAGGCTGCTGCTGGTGCTGCTGGCTGCACTGCTGTGGCAGACCGTTTCATTTCAGCTCAACCGCAGTCTGTACGATAACCTGCTGGTGCCGCATGGCGATTCTGCGATGTATGAAGAGCATCTGTGGAACACGTGGCACGGCAAGGGGTTCCGCAGTTACCTGGATCAGGGACTGTTTTTGGGTGAACACATTCAGGTGGTGCATCTGCTGCTGCTGCCTTTGCATCTGCTGTGGCCGCATTATCTGTTGCTGGAGTGGCTGTCAACGGCCTGCCTGGCACTTTGCGTGGTGCCGATTTTCAGTCTCGCCCGCCGCTGGTCCGGCTGCTCTCGCGCAGCATGCTGGCTGGCACTCGCATGGCTGCTCTATTTCCCGATGCACTACCTCGACATTGCCATCGATCTGAAGACACTGCGACCATCGTGTTATGGCCTGCCGGCTCTGTTTTGGGGGATCGATTTTGCAGAACGCAGGCGTTTGAAGTCTGCCAGTGTGTGCTTTTTGATCGCACTGCTGACTCAGGAAGATTTCGCCCTGATTACCGGCGGCATCGGACTGGTGCTGTGGCTGCTGCGGCTGCGTCAGTCAGATCCTGACCAGCGCGCAATTGCACGCTGGTCAGCAGGCCTTGCTGCGGCATCGGCTGCGTGGGTACTGCTGGCGGTACTGGTCGTGATCCCCGCATTTCGCGGCGGCGAAGTCGTGCATTACAGTCGTTATTTCGGCGATCTGGGCAACAGTCCCGGCGATCTGGTCAAAACAGCACTGACTCAGCCGGCGAAAGTGGCGGCGATCCTGTTCAGCCAGCGGACACTGCTGTACGTGCTGGTGCTGAGCGTACCCGCGGGGCTGCTGCCCCTCCGCAGGCCCCTGCTGCTGTTTGCCGGGCTGGCCACCTTCACAATGCTCAGCCTGATTCAGCTGGGCAACGGGCCGGACGATGCAGCCCGGTCCGCAGAATTGCCTCCGGTGCCCTACCATCACTTCCATGCACCACTGCTGCCGGTGATTTTCTGGGCAGCAGCAGCCGCACTGAAATTGACCGCCGGCAATTCGCGGCGATCGTGGGCCGAGCGACTGGGACTGCCCCGGCTGCCGGCGGAAAAAGCACGACTGGCCTGCCTCTGTGCTGCGCTGACCGCAGCCAGCGGATCACTGCTGCCCTGCGGGGCCGTGTACTGGTCTGATCAGGCAGAATGGGGCCGGGCAAAACTGTATCGGCCGACAGATCGCGGCGAAAAACTGCTGCGAATCCTGGCGAAAATTCCGCCGACCGCCCGCGTCGCTGCCACCGATTACGTGCACACTCGGCTGACCCACTATGAGCGATCCTATGATTACAGTGATTACCTGCGAGCAGTGAACAATTACCGCCCGGGTGTTCCCGCTGATACCGATTACATCATCATCGACACGGGGCATCGCTACAGCACGATTCGTCGTCCGCAGGACATCCGTGAGCTGCGGGACCAGCCTGAGCAGTGGCAACTGCTGCCGGACGAAACCGATGGCCTGTTCCTGGTACTGCGACGAGCTGCTGCGGCTGAATGAAATCTGCTGAATGCAGACGCAGTCGATCTGACAGAAATGTGCGGCACAGTCTGCAGTCTTCTTGCCACGCAGCAGAAAAATTTGCACGGCCTCTGGCAGCCAGGTTCAGGGCGCCAGACATGGCGCCAGTGTCTCTGTTAACACTCTGTAACAGGACCTAAACACCTGGTGTGCGGCTTGTTTTTTCTATGCAACACCTGAAAAAAAAGATACAGCCATTGCAGCTGTATTTTTTGGTTATTTTCAGATTATTTCGGGTGGCCGGGGCCTTCTTTTGAATTCTGACGGCCAGATCGGCTTGCCGCGGCACCGTCATTGCCCATTCCTTCCCGACAGTCAGGGCAGGTGAGTAACTGCTGCTCACGTACGACTGTCCGCCTGCAATTCGTAGTTTGGGCTTTGCGGCCCAGGCTCACCCCTCCGTTTGCTCCTCAAGTTCCGCAGCGTGTTTCAAGTTGTTTCTTCTCAAGGAATCCAGCATGTCTTTCAGCTTTGGTCGTCTGGCGCCCAATATTCTTTGCCTGTTGTCCATGGCGTGGCTGTGGTCGGGCGTGGGCGAATCTGCTGTGGTGACCTATACCAACCGCACCGCGTGGGTTGCCGCCTTGAAATCTCCGGGCGCAACGACTGACACCTTCGCCGGACTTTCCGGCAATCAGCCTTCGCCTTTGGTGCGAACAAACTTCTCCGCGACTGCCTCGGCGGGCACCTTTCGCGCTGCTACCAACACAAATGGCAGTTTGCCACCTCAGCCCTACATCGTAACTACAAATGCCGGTGCGACTGTGACCTTTACACTCAACGCTCCACAGACCGCGATTGCCCTGCAGGCTCTGCAAATTGCGACGAGTGGCGCTGTTGCCAGCCGGACGAATGTCCCCGGGAACATCACCGCAACTGTCGATGGGGTGCCGCTGCAATTATCCACAAACGGCCCGGTGTTTTTCGGATTCACGTCGACAAGCCCGTTCACAACGCTCACGCTCACCAGAAGCAGTGGTACTGGTGCACTGGCATTCGATACTGTCGAGTTCGGCAGTTTTACAGGTGAAGTTCTTCCTGTGCCAGAACCGGGTACGGTCACGTTTGCCGGCGTGGCGATTGCCCTCGTCGGTCTGCGACACTGGCGTCGTCGCAGTGCGGCTGCGACTGCTGCTGTCTGATCAGTTTGTTTGCAGGTCTTCGGCATTGAGCCGGACCTGCAGCATTTTGAAAAGTTCTCGGGCAACGGGGCCTGCCGCGCGGGCCCCTGACCCGCCATGTTCCAAAGTGACCACGACCACGTAACGCGGATTCTCCGCCGGGCAGTAACCCGCAAACCACGCATGATCCGCCCGCCCCGCACCAGCCTCTGCAGTACCGGTTTTGCCTGCCGCTGACAGGCCAGGCATGTGTACTGTCCGATACGCAGTTCCCGCAGGATTTGAGACTCCATCCGACAGTCCCTGCCGAACAGCCAGCAGCGTATCCGCATTTAAACCCTGCACCTGAACTCGCCTGCTGCTCCACGGAGTCATTGCAGCCTCGTGCAGATGTCTGGCTGAACCTTCGTCGCTGATCACATGCGGCACAACCAGCCAGCCGCCATTGGCCACAACAGCCAGCAGGCGGGCGATCTGCAGTGGCGTGGTGGTCAGTCGTGATTGTCCGATCGAGAACCCGAGTGCTTCGCGGGCAAAGCGACGGCGGACCGTTTCAGTCGCATTGACCGGCGGGCGGGCGGGCAGGGTACCGACCCTTTCAAACGGCAGATCAACTCCGGTCTTCCGGCCAAATTCCAGTCTGTCTGCCCAGCTGGCCTGTGGTTCAATACCCATCTGCTGCGCTGCCTTAAAAAACCAGACATTGCAGGACTGCGCAAGGGCTCCCCGCAGATTAATGGGCCCGTGGCCCACACCGTAAGCTCGAAAAATCAGGCAGCGATGCTCGTCCGGGTTCTGCAGGAATCCGCGGCACACGACTTCCATCTGTGGTGTGCATATGCCCGATTCCAGCGCCGCGATGGCTGTTGCAATTTTCCAGACAGACCCTGGAGGAATGGCCATGGAAAGAAATCGACTGACGAAAGGCCGGCGCGTGTCACTGTTGACGGCCTGCCAGGCATCCTGTGTGCCGTGAGTAAAGAGCGTGAGGTCAAATTCGGGGGCACTGGCGAGCGCCAGCAGTCGGCCACTGTCGGCTTCCATAACCACAACACTGCCGCCCACCGGCACCAGCTCTGGCTCCGGCGGAGCGTCCGGTATGGCAGATTCCAGAGGATCTGCCAGATCCGGCAACAGCCGCCGCTCGGCATCTCCAAGAGACTCGGCCAGCAGCTGCTCAGCCAGCAACTGCAGCCGGGGATCGATTGTCAGCTGCACATCGCGACCGGCAACGGGCTGCCGCAGGATTTCACTGGAAACGATGCGCTGCCGTCGGTCACGTACAATCCGTCTGACTCCCGGCAAACCACTCAGCACCGCATCATAACTTTTTTCCACCCCAAAACGACCCACAGTTGCCGGCTGCTGCGAAGTCTCTGTCGCTGATACTCCAGCATTGTCTGACTGTGTGCCGGCTGGGGTTTCAGGTCGAGTTCTGGCACCGACGACATGAACAGCAAAGTCCGGTGCGGGATAAACGCGCTGGCTGTAAGCCTGCACGCGTACGCCGGGAAAGCGTTCGGGATGTTCGCTGATAATGGCTGCGGCCCGCGGCGAAATCTCCGGCAGCAACTGATGCCACGTCTCCTCCTCACGCACGAAAATCCGCTCAGTCTCGGAGCGTCTGGGAGCCGTTGTCAGCGCCGTACGAATGGCTGTCGCCAGTTGCAGGAACAGTCCGCTCTCGGCGGTTCCGGTCCTGTCATCCTCAGTTGCATCCCCGTCTGTCAGCAATGGCCGATTGACACGTTCGATGATCCCGCGAACTCGCGTTTCAATCTGCCCGCGCCGCGCTTCAATTTCCGCTGTGGAAACACCGGTGGCTCGGGAAACCGCCTGCAGCATCAGGTGCCGTTCATTCAGAATCTTCTGTTCGGTGCTGCGAACGAGCGATTCGTTACGACGCTCCTCACGACTCAGACGCTGCCGCAGCTGCTGTCTCAGCCACGTGGGCTCCGGCTGCTGCTCGAGCCACCGATAATGAATCTGCAGCGTCCATTGATCCTCATCACGGGCCAGTATGGTGGCATCGGCCTGAATCTGACCGTTGCGAGCGGGCAGGATCTCGTCTTCCGTGGTGGTCGCCACCAGCGCCTGCAGGTACTCGTCGGGCAGTTGTGACTGCACCCAGGCAACTCGGGCCAGCACCAGCATCAGGGCAGCGAGCAGCAAGGCAGCCGGCAGGCGGACGGGCTGGGATGTCAGCGCTGTCGGCGGATCAGGAGTGCCGTGGAACAGCGGATGTCGCAGCGAATTTCTCATATCCGCTGCAGCTCCGACAGAAATGGGCGCCGCAAACCTGTCTCTTCCGCCAGCCGCAACAGCAATGCCAGTACTGCACTGACAGGCATGGCCATCAGCAGCAAAGGCAGCAGGCTGTGACTGACCAGCAGTCGCAGCTCTTCGGAATTCGGCAGCGCCGGATATGATACGCCCGCGAGGCACTGCAGTCCGGCCGCAATGACTGTCAGCAACGGAATTTGCAGCGGCGCCGGCAGCCGCAGCATACGCCGCACGCCATACCGCCGTCTGGCATCATGCGGCACAATCAACAGCACAGCAAAGGGCAGCAACAGAGGAACAGCAGGCAGCAGCGTCGGACGAGCGATCCAGTCCAGCAGCAGCAGTATGCCTCCGATCAGCAGCGGCCGAACTCCAGGCTGCCACGTAAACACCGCACAAATGACCGGCAGGAACAAAGCACCGCGCGGAATCAGACCAGTGCCGGAAACCTCCAGCATCACCGCCAGCCACGCACAGATCACAGCCGCCAGTACGGATTTCATGGTCTGCGGTTCTCCGTGACGGTGACGGATGGTTCAGCGGGCTGCAGTTCCCAGTGCAAAATCTGAACCTCGCGCAGTTCGTCCAGGCTTACTGCCGGAGCCACACGGATGTCCCACTGCCCACCGGCCAGAAAATCGGCCTGCACAACTTTGCCGAAATACAGCTGCGGCCCCTGCAGGCCCTCGACATCGGCCGCTACGACCTCATCTCCGACCGCGACTGCCTCCGTAGCCGCGATTCCATTCAGTCGGCAGCTGGGTTCGCCAACGCCTTCAAGGATGCCGCGTGCACCGAAGACTGCCCCCGCATCCGTCTTCCGCAGCAGCAGTACATTAGCGCGAAATCCGCTGGCTGAAATGGGCTGCACCAGACTAACCCAGCGGGCCGATTTCTCAATCCGACCAACGACAGCCAGCCCGTCCAGAACGCGATCACCGGGCTGCACCGACTGAGCACGCCCGGCACCCACGATTCCACCGTGTCCCTGGACCACCAGTTCGGACCTCGTCAGTCCGCGAGCCCGTCCTGCATCCACCAGCAGCTCCCGCAAATCAGCCGGCAGACCGTCGCGACAGCTAAGCACCTGTGCCGGCAGCAGCGACAGCTGCAACAGCGCCGACCGTACCTCCTCAGGATCGTCAAGGCCAAATCTGCGGCGATCCCGCTGCAGTTCACGACGCAGAACGGCATTTTCGATCATCAGCCGTCGCAGCATCTGCTGCTGTTCAAGCCTTGCTGTTTCCACTGCGCGAGAATCATCCTGCGACTGCGTTCGCTCGGCTACAGAGAGACTCTCGGCACCGCCGGACTGCAGGGTCAGCAGCAGTCGTCCCGGGCTGACCGTATCCAGCAGCACCGGTCGCACGGAACTCAGCAGCCCCAGACGGTCGGCCGCAGCAGTGGCCAGTGACAAAGCAGCGAGGCTGCAGGCAGCCAGCCACATTCGCAGTCTTCCTGATTCTGTCTGCATGGTTGCACCTCAGGCTGCTCGCAGTCCGTCATCCAGTCCGCCCCGCCAGCGTTCCAGGTGATCGAGGCAAATCATGGCACCGCGAACAACCGCTGTTCGCGGTGCATCCGCGATGCGTACCGGGATACCCAGCTGTCGACTCAAAAATCGATCAATGCCTCGCAGCAGCGCACCGCCGCCTGTCAGAACCATGCCGGTGTCGGCAAGATCAGCAATCAGTTCCGGCGGACACCGCTCAATCGTGCGTCGCACTGCATCGACAATTTCCTGCAGCGGTTCTGACAGTGCTTCACGGACCTCTTCGCTGGTGACCAGCGCACGGCGCGGGATGCCACTGGCCGTATCCAGTCCACTGACCTCGTGCGTCAGCTCGTGATCCAGCACAGCGGCACTGCCGATGGCAATCTTCAGCTGTTCTGCTGAAAGCTCTCCGATCCGCAGCGAATAGCGACGACGCAGCCAGCGGACAATCGCTTCATCAAAGACATCACCGGCAATGCGAATGGACTGCGATGCAACCACATCGGCAAGGCTCATCACGGCAATTTCAGTGGTGCCGCCACCGATATCGCAGACCATGGAAGCGAGGGGTTCGGCGACCGGCAGGCCGGCCCCAATCCCGGCTGCTCGTGAATCTTCAATCAGCCAGATTCGCCCGGCGCCCGCGCGTTCGGCACTGTTGAAAACGGCGCGACGCTCCACCGCAGTAATACAGCCGGGCACCGCTATTAATACTCGCGGACGAAGGCCACGAGACCCCTCAGCAGCCTTGCGCAGGAAATAACGCAGCATCGTCTCGCAATGCTCGAAATCACTGATCACCCCGTGGCGAATCGGCCGGACGGCCTGAATGCTGTCGGGGGTTCTGCCAAGCATCTGCCAGGCAAGTTTGCCAACGGCTGTGCCACGCCCGGCGACGCGACCGCCAGCCCGCGAAACGGCAACGACGGAGGGTTCATCCAGACGCACGCCGTCTCCGGGCAGACCGATTTGAGTGGACGTGGTGCCCAGATCGATCGCCAGATCGGCGCAAAATCGTCGACGAAGCCAGTGCAGCATCCCTGCCCCCGCTGAATCCCGCAGTTCCCAGGGACAACCGTGTCCTCGATCCCTGCACCCGTCTTTTACCGAAAAACCGGCGGAATCCGCAAGGTCCTCTGGAATCCAGCAGTTTTTGCTGATTTTGAGGCCAGGCGGGGTTGAGTCCCGTGGGCAGGGAGCGGATGTTCGCAGGTTTTTTTGCTCGTATCGGTCGGTGACCAGCCCTGTTCAGGCTGGCCGGCCGGTTGCTGGACTGTCCTCAGATACCTGCAGGCCGGGGGGCGCGAAACCGCAGGCTGATCCGGAATGTGAAGCGCGGATCAAGGACAGAATGTGCTCGGGGAACAATTTGGTTCGTGAGGCAACCGGCCGGCGGACGGCGGCAGTCAGCAGAATCGCTGCCGAAAGAAAGTCCTGCCGGATTCAAGTGCAGTGCGGTTCAGTTCTCTCCGTTCAGACTCTTGTACAGTCTTCGCAGAGCCTCACTTTCAATCTGACGCACGCGTTCTCGGGTCAGGCCCAGCGATTCACCGATTTCCTTCAATGTCTGCGGTTCGCAGTCGTCAAGCCCGAACCGCATTTTCAGGATGGTGGCTTCGCGAGGATCCATTTCGTCCAGCAGTCGAGATACGTGAGTCAGGTTGTCGGTATTGATCAGTTCATCTTCCGGACCGCGGATGCGTTCGTCAGGAACGATATCACCCAGGCTTAACCCGCCTTCTTCCGGATCAGGATTCGGTGATGCGTTGTAAAGCGTAATGGCTTTCTTGACGATCCGCAGTTTTTTGCGAGGAATTCCCAGTTCGCGAGCAATGTCTTCGGGAGTGGGCGTGCGATTCAGTTCGTCAGCCAGCTTTGCTGAGGCCCGACGCCACTTGGACAGCAGCTCAACCATGTATGCCGGGATGCGGATTGTCTTGGCGGAATTCACCAGAGCCCGCTTAATGGACTGCTTGATCCAGTAGCTGGCGTAGGTGCTGAACCGAGTATTCATGTTGGGGTCGAAACCTTCGACTGCGCGAAGCAGCCCCAGGTTGCCCTCTTCAATCAGGTCCTGCAGCGGCAGACCTTTGCCGCTGTATCCGCGAGCAATGTTGACGACAAGACGCAGGTTGGCTCGCACCATACGATCGCGAGCGGCTGCATCGCCCTGCGAAATACGGTTTGAGAGTTCCTTCTCGTCATCAGCCGTCAGCAAAGCAGTTTCATTGATCTCACGAAGATATGTTTCCAGCGGCGTCTGCAGCCGTGAGGATGGTCGTTTTTTCTTGGTAGTCTGAGTCATTGGGTCGGGGCCTGAGCAGGAAAAAGCACAGCAAACCGAATGACCTGTTTATCGTCGGCAGTTTTCGCCGCAATCACTGCCCTCCCGGCGATAACCGCCGGAAAACCAGTTCTTTCGGGGAACGGCTTCCTAACCCGCAGGAGTTACCAGACTGGTAAACACAACCCAGGTGCTGCAGTCGGCACAGTCCGCAAAGACAATGGCAATGGCGGTGGCGGTGGCGGTGGCGGTGGCGGTGGCGGTGGCGGTGGCGGTCGCCCTGAGCGAACCGGAGCCTGCTGGAGCTGATCCGGCAGGTCGACTTTCAATGACGCCTGACGGTGATCTCAAGTTGTGCTGCCAGGGCCTGCAATTCATCCAGTGACTGCGACCGCAGGTCCGGTTCAGGCGTCACCGGCTGATCCAGAAGTTGTTGCATCAACTGAATCCTGCCGATCTGTATGCCTTTGACCAGTCCCAGCTCACGACCCTGCTCACGGCCCTCCTCACGGCCCTGCTCACGGCCCTCCTCACGGCCCTGCTCACGGCCCTCCTCAACACCCTGCTCAAACAAAGCTTCGAGGCAATTTGGCGTGTTTTTCCCCGCTGTCGGCGTCTGACTGTTTTCAATGACGCCTGACGGTGATCTCAAGCTGTGCCGCGAGGGCCTGCAATTCATCCAGTGACTGCGACCAGAGGTCCGGTTCAGGCGTCACCGGCTGATCCAGAAGTTGTTGCATCAACTGAATCCTGCCGATCTGTATGCCTTTGACCAGTCCCAGCTCGCGCCCCTCCTCACGGCCCAGCTCACGGCCTTCCTCACGGCCCTCCTCACGGCCCTCCTCACGGCCCTGCTCACGGCCCTGCTCAACACCCTGCTCAAACAATGCTTCGAGGCAATTTGGCATATTTTTCCCCGCTGTCGGCGTCTGACTGTGTTTGAAGGCCTGAGTCAACTGTCGCAGATGCTTCGCATCAAGTACCGAGCCCAGGTAGATGATAATATCGTTCAGAGCATCGTTTTGTGAATGATTTTTTTCCCAGCTCTGCAGAAGTGCAAAAATTGCAACCATGGACTCAAACGCCAGCTCTGCCTGTCGAGCCAGCTGCATCGTGCGAATACGAGCCTCCAGTTCCGGAAGTTCCGGCAGGAAACTGGATCTGATCTGCCCCAGATCCACAAGAATCACCCGCATATCCGGAACGAAATCTCGCAGGGTACCCTCGGCATCCACTTTATCACGCAGCGACGTCGGTTCGTTCCAGTCCTGCATCCCCTGATACACCACCAGCGGGATCACCACGCACGGCGACTGACCGTTGCGGTCACACCATTCGTGAATTCTGAGCACATATTTGAGCAGTTGCAGAGCGATGCGGCGGTCAACATGACTTTTGTGTTCCAGCAGCAGATAAATCAGCAGCGGAGTTCCGTCGAGCAGCCTGGCGGTGTACAGCAGATCAAGTCGGCTTTCGTTGTCGTCCGCCGTCAAAAACGTCTCTTTGGCGGGCCGAATCGAGCGCAGATCCAGTTTGGCCACCAGTTCAGCCGGCAACTGACTTTTGAGCAGTGCGCGAGCATGTGGCAGCACGTCAAACGTGCGGCGAAAAAAATGATCGTGCGGATTTACAGGGTGAAATTCAAGCATGCATTACATGCTGTATTGAATTCCGCTGGGTGTCCACCGAAATCCAGACCGAATTCGCCGCTGTCATCCCTGTCAGTGACGAATCTGACGATTCCAGGGCCAGTCAAAACCCAAATCCAGAGCAGCCGCCGAATGCGTCAGACTCCCAACACTGATCCGCTCCACGCCCGTCTCCGCAATCGCCCGCACCGTCTGCAAATTCACTCCTCCCGATGCCTCCAGCTGCGTCCCCGGACTCAGCTCATTGCGAATTCCCACTGCCTGCCGCAGTCGCGATGGTTCCATATTGTCCAGCAGCACAATCTCCGGCTCAGCCTGCAATGCATCCCGCAGCTGCTCAAGAGTATCCACCTCGATCTCCACTGCCGACGGCAAACCTCGCTCAGTCGTCCACTGACGCGCCGCGGCAACTGCCGCCGCACAACTCTGCTCACCTCGAGCCGCCAGATGATTGTCCTTGATCAGCACACCGTCATACAGACCCATCCGATGGTTCACGCCGCCTCCACAACGCACCGCATACTTCTGCAGGACTCGATACCCGGGCAGTGTTTTGCGAGTATCCAGGATTACGGCCGCGGTCCCCTGCACTCGCCTCACAAACTCGGCCGTAAAACTGGCGATCCCGCTCAGATGCGTGATGAAATTCAGCACAGTCCGCTCCCCGATCAGCAGACTGCGAACCGGACCGCTCATTTCGGCAATCACAGTCCCTCGCTGCACCGCACCGCCATCCTGCACGTGCAGCACCGACTGCACGGCTCCCGGCAGTCGCTCAAACACCAGCGGCAGAATCGGCACTCCGCTCAGCACACCTGTTTCCCGCGACACCAGCTGCACTGTCGCCGTCAATGACTCGGGAATCGTGCTCAGACACGTCAGATCGCCAGTCCCCTGCAGGTCCTCAAGCAGAGACAGGTCCACCAGCTGCAAAGCGGCCGCACGGCATTGCGAATTAAAATCAGGAACACCAGTCATGAACAGACCTTCAGCGAATCAAAAGAATGAATCTCACAGCCGCAGTGTAGCAACCTGCTGCAGAATCTCATCCGCTGGACAAACCGCGGCCCGTCCGAGTACTCTCACCGCCCGCTGCGGCTGCGGCTGCAGCCTCGTGTGCTTCCCCGACCGGCTCTTCCCACGCTCCTGCAGTCAGGCAGGATTCGGAGTTTTTCATGACCGAGCAGACTCGCCGACAGCTGCTGACGACCGCTGCAGCGGCCACGGCCACACTGGCCTCCACCGCTCTGCTGCAGGCGACTGCCCGGCAGGCTGACGTCCCCAAAGTGGCGGGCATCGTCACGATCTACCGACCGTTCTCCCATGCAGATGTGATCCTCGGCAAAATCCTCGCCGGCTGGGAACAGCAGGGTGGCCCCGGACCACAGCTTAAGCTGGCATCTTTGTACGTCGATCAGTTCGTCACTGATGACATGGCTCGTGACATCAGCCGGCGTTACGGAATTCCCATCTTCAGCACCATCGAACAGGCTCTGACGCTGGGTGGCAGCAGCATCGAAGTGGATGGTGTACTGAGCATCGGCGAGCACGGCGACTACCCGTTCAGTGACATTGGACAGCAGCTGTATCCACGGCGACGATTCTTCCGGGAAATTTCAGCCGCCTTCGAAAAGCACGGTCGCGTTGTCCCCGTGTTCAATGACAAACACCTCGGGCCGGCATGGGCAGACGGACTGTGGATGTATCAGGAAGCGCGGCGTCTGAAAATTCCGCTGCTCGCCGGCTCTTCCCTGCCGGTCGGCTACCGCCTGCAGCCTGAGATACTGCCCATGAACTGCCAGCTCGAAGCGGCCGTGGGCATCGGCTACAGCGGTCTGGATGTCTACGGCATCCATGCTCTTGAGTTTCTGCAGTGGCATGTCGAGCGACGACAGGGAGCGGAATCGGGAGTGCGGTGGGTCCAGGCCCTCAAGGGTGCCGACATCTGGCGGGCTGTCGATGACGGTGTGGTCCGCAGTGACCTGCTGGCAGCGGCCTTCCAGGCGGTCCCGCACGTGGCAGGGGCCGACATGCGGCAGGATGCAGACGCCGTGCTGTTTCTGTACGAATATCGAGACGGGTTTCGCGGAGCCCAGTTCATGTTTTCCTGTGCCACCGGCACAGGCGCAGCGTTTGCCGTTCGCGGACAGCCCATTGCCGTCAGTGTGTTTGATGAACGGACTGAGCCGAAATATCCGCACTTTGCCTATCTGCTGAAAGCCATCGAACAGCTGGTACACAGCGGTCGTGCGCCTTATCCGGTTGAGCGGACTTTGCTGACGGGGGGAATCCTGGACCGAGCTCTGACCTCACTGCACGCCGGCGGCGTCCGCCGGGAAACTCCGGAACTGGCCATCAGTTACCAGCCGGTGGATTACCCGTTCGCCCAGCACGTCAGCCTGCTGAAAGCTCCCTGAATTTCCACATGACTGCCGCCCGTCCGTCACACTGTTACGGCAAACACCTGGAATTTCCCGGTCGACCGGTCAAAAAACGCCTGCCGATTTTGATTTCCGACAGGAAATGACTACTCTGACGTGTCCCGAGCGATTCTCTGCTGAATTGCTCATCGCTGAACGCACGCACAGCAAATACGTTCATGGCTGATCTCAAGCAAGACTCATCTGATCTTTCCACCATTCCAATTCGCGTCCTGATTGTGGACGACGACGAGGGTCACGCGCAGGCTGTCGCCGAAGCGCTTGAGCGGATTAACTGCGACTGTCGTGTCGCGGGATCCGGCGAGCGTGGTGCGCAGCTGATCCATGCAGAATCCTGGGACGTCATTGTCACGGACCTGCGGATGGAGGACGTCGACGGTCTGGAGATTCTGCGGATCGCAAAAGAAGAGCTGCCTGAGGCTGAGGTGATCGTTCTGACGGGTCACGGGTCGATTCATTCGGCGGTGACTGCGATGCAGCATGGTGCCTACACCTATTTAACGAAGCCTTTGGACATTACAGAACTGCGATCAGCGGTAGAAAAAGCATCGGCCAGGCTGCGTCTGATCCGTCGCAACGCCGAGCTGCGTCGGTCGCTGGACGAGCGATTTGGTTTCGAGGGTGTCATTGGCACCAGTCCTCAGATGCACGCCATCGTCGAGATCCTGAAGAATGTGGCACCGACCGACATCACGGTGCTGATTCAGGGTGAAAACGGAACGGGAAAAGAGCTGGTTGCCCGAGCGCTGCACCAGAACAGTCCGCGGAAGAACAAACCGTTTGTGCCGCTGAACATTTCCGCGTTGCCGGACAGTATCCTTGAGAGTGAGCTGTTTGGGCATGAGGCGGGTGCCTTTACGGGTGCTCAGGGGCGGCGGATCGGCAAGTTTGAGCACGCGAACGGGGGCACCTTGTTTCTGGACGAAGTGGGTGAGATGCCTCTGGACACTCAGGTGAAACTGCTGCGTGTCCTCGAAGACCGCCGGATTACTCGACTGGGTGCCAACGACGAGCTGCCGATCAATGTGCGTCTGGTGGCAGCGACCAATGCAGATCTGCAGAAAAATGTGGCTGACGGAAAGTTCCGCGAGGACCTGTATTACCGTCTGAACGTGGTGACGATATATCTGCCGCCGCTGCGTGAGCGTCAGGGTGACATTCCGCTGCTGATGGAGCATTTTTTGCGTGAGATGTCGCGGCGCATGGGGCGCGAAGTGCAGGGCTTTTCCCGGGCTGCTCGCAAGGCCCTGCTGGCCTATCACTGGCCGGGCAACATTCGTCAGCTGCGTAACGTCATTGAACGCATGCTGGTACTGGATTCGGACGGCATTCTGGACATTGACGGCCTGCCGCCTGAGATCGCAACTTTGGTGCGTGATCAGTTGCCGGAACCCGACCTGGATGCTCCGACAGGTGCTGACGCACTGATTGGCAAGCCAATGACGGAAGTTGAAAAGTATTATATCCATCGCGCCCTTGATCTGGCGGATGGCAACCGTGAAGAGGCAGCGCGGATGCTGGACATCGGCGAGCGGACTTTATATCGGAAAATCAAGGAATACGATCTGACCAAGTAGGACTGGTGGCGGGGACATGAGGATTCTGTTTCTGTCATCCGGTCCGCTGGTTCCATCGTCGCGGTTCCGCATTCAGCCGTGGGTGCAGCGGCTGCGTGACGACGGTCATCAGGCGGTGGTCCTCCACAGTTTTCCTCGCAAGTACGACTACTTCCCCTGGATGGGTTTTCGACCCAGCCAGCTGTTGAAACGCAGTGTTCGCTGGTGGCACTGGCTCAGGACAAAACTGCAGCGGTTCGAGCTGGTGTTCATTGATCGTGAGATTTTCGATAACGAAACGCTTGATATGGAGCAGCGTTTTCGCGAGTCCTGCGGTCGCCTCGTGCTGGATCTGGACGACGCCGTATTTCTGCGTTACCCTGAAAAGTTCGCCCGCCTCATGCCTCTGGCAGATCTGGTGGTGTGTGGCAACCGTTTTCTTGAGGACTGGGCACGTCCTCTGAATTCCCGGCTGCTGCGAATTCCCACCTGCGTCGAACTGTCACGTTACGCAATGCGATCGCAGTCGCAGGCATTGTCAGCGGCCGGTCCGGTTATTGGCTGGATGGGCACCACGGTGAATCTGCAGTATCTGTCCGAGGCTGCTCAGGCTTTGAAGTGTCTGGCGGAGGAGCGTCAGTTTGAGCTGCGGCTGGTCGTTCCGGACGCCAGTGCGGCACTGGCCATGGATCTGGGGCGTGTGCACCTGACCAGTCGCCCGTGGCAGGCAGCGACTGAGATTTCCGATCTGCAGCAGTTCGATATCGGCTTAATGCCGTTATCGGATCGCGAACAGTGGACAGTCTATAAGTGTGGTCTGAAGCTGATTCAGTATCTGGCGGTGGGCGTACCCGGTGTTGCTTCTGCGGTGGGTGTGAATTCCGAGATTTTGGCGGGGGATCAGGGGGGCTATGCGGTGCGTTCCACTGCGGACTGGCTGGCAGCACTGCGGCGGCTGCTGGATTCAGCAGAGCTGCGTCGGCAGCAGGGCATGGCTGGTCGGCGGACGGTCGAGCAGCATTATGCGGCCGAGGCCTGTTATCCGCGCCTGCGTGACGCGCTGCTGAATCTTGCGGCCACTGGTGTGCGGGCAGGTGTATCGTGAGTCAGGGACAGTTTGGATTTGCCGATGTTCCTGAGTGGGAGCAGGCTGCTCAGGACGACGTGCTGGTGGCTGAGGTCGTCTTCAATCTGCCTCTTGAGCGTCCGTATACGTATGCAGTTCCGGAGGGTTTACGGGATCTGTTGCGGCCCGGTCAGCGTGTGAGGGCTCCGCTGGGGCGATCAAATCGTCTGGTGACCGGCTATTGTGTCGGAGTGGTGCCTGGCGAGCGTGGTCAGCGAACGCTGAAAGAGCTTGAGAGTCTGCTGGATCGTGATCCGCTGATTGACAGTTCCATGCTCGAACTGACTCGCTGGATCGGCGAGCGTTACCTGTGTGGCTGGGGGCAGGTGCTGGACAGTGTGATTCCTGCGGGTGTCCGCAACAAAAGCGGGACTCGCGAAGTGCAGCACTTCCATCTGTCTGAGCAGGCATTGGAGCTGCTGGCGGGGCGTGTGACCGGACAGCGGCTTAGTTCGCAGCAGCGTACCCTGCTGGAATCGCTGCAGCGGGCGGGGCAGCCGCTGACGGCGACCGATTTGTGCGCGGCGGCGGGCTGCAGTCCGGCATCATTGTCCGGTTTGCGCCGGAAGGGGCTGGTGGTGCCACTGAAGCAGCGTTCAGAACTGGACGCGGAAGCCGGCCCGTCGGGACAAACTGAAGCTGACCTGCAGATGAATGATCAGCAGCAGCAGGCACTGGATGCAATTCTGAAACCGATTCGTGAATCGCGTCATGAAACGCTGCTGCTGCACGGCGTGACGGGCAGCGGCAAGACGGAAGTGTATATTCAGGCCATACGCGAGGTCGTCAGCTATGGTCGTCAGGCGATTGTGCTGGTTCCGGAAATCAGCCTGACTCCCCAGACCATTCGTCGCTTTCGCAGTCGTTTTGGTTCGGTGGCAGTGCTGCACAGTCACATGACGGACACTGAGCGGCATCGGCAGTGGCAGAGTATTGCGGCGGGCGGAGTGCAGGTTGTCGTGGGGGCTCGCAGTGCCGTGTTCGCCCCCGTGCCGCATCCGGGTCTGATTGTGATTGACGAAGAGCATGAGCCTTCGTTCAAGCAGGACAGTACTCCCCGCTATCACGCTCGGGAAGTTGCCCGGCGTCGCTGTGAGGACGCGCGAGTCCCGCTGGTGCTGGGTTCTGCCACACCGACGCTGGAATCGTGGCTGCGGGCGGCGCGAAAACAGGATCGGCTGGTTTCGATGCCGCAGCGGGTGGCGGATCGACCGCTGCCGCCGGTGCTGATTGTGGATGTGCGGACAGACCCGCGGATTGCTCGAGGCTCGTCGATTGGACGCGCCATGCATCAGGCAATTTCCAGAGCTCTGCAGGAACGCGGGCAGACCATTCTGTTCCTGAATCTGCGCGGCTATTCGCCGGTAGTGTGGTGTCGCACGTGTGGTGCGGGAGTGAAGTGTCCGGCCTGCGATATTACTCTGACGTGGCATCGCGATCGCCAGGCGGTGGTCTGTCACAGCTGCGGCTGGACGTCCGATCCGCCGCTGGCCTGTCCGGCCTGTCAGAGTGCAGCCGTGCGATATCTGGGCGCAGGGACTCAGAAGCTGGATGAAGAAGTGCGGGGCTTGTTCCCTCAGGCGCGGGTACTGCGCATGGACAGTGATTCGATGAACAGGCCGGGCAGCCATGACGAGGCTCTGGGGCAGTTTCGTCGCGGCGAGGTCGATATTCTGCTCGGGACTCAGATGATTGCCAAGGGGCTCGATTTTCCCAATGTGACATTAGTCGGCGTGGTGGACGCGGACACGATGCTGCGGCAGCCGGACATGCGAGCGGCAGAGCGAACATTTCAGCTGATTGCCCAGGTGGCCGGGCGTACCGGGCGTGGTGAACGCAGCGGGCGGGTACTGGTACAGACCACCTGTCCGGACGATCCGGCGGTGCGGTTTGCCGCAAAACACGACTATATCGGCTTTGCGGGACACGAGCTGGCGGAGCGGCGAGACACGAAGGCACCGCCGTTTTCGTGTGCCGCGCGAGTGATTTTTCGGGGCCTCGATGAACGTCGGACTCGAGAAGCTGCAATTGCGGTGGCCGAGCGACTGCGTGCGGCCTGCCGCGGGGAACTGCAGTCAGTGCGAGTGCTGGGAGCAGCTCCGGCACCAATCGTTCGACTCAGAAACTTCTGGCGGTTTCACCTGCAGATCTGTGCCGGCACAACAGAACAGGTGCGGGCACTGTGGCTGGCGGTTGAGCGAACGCTGGAACTGCCCGAGGACGTCGAGTTTGCAGTGGATGTGGACCCGATTAACAGCCGTTAGGAAAAGGCGCACGTGGTGATGAGCAGGCAGCGGAGGGCGGGCAGATGACGGACGGGGTAACCGACGCTGTGGCGAAAGCATGGTCAGCCGAAGAATTTGGTGCAGCGGCGGCGGAGTGGCAGCGTTTGCTGACCGACCATCTGCGCGATGTCATGGCAGGCCGAACGAAGGTCTTGAACTGGTCAGAGCCGCAGCCATTGATGCAGGCGGCCGACGCGTGGCTGGAGCGTCCGCTGGCGGCTGGCCCTGACGGAGTCGCCGGGGGCATGCGGCGGCTGCTGCAGCAGATGCTGTCGGCCGGCCAGAACCTGCATCACCCGCACTACATCGGTCATCAGGTTCCGGCCGCATCACCGCTGGCCGGTTTGCTGGATGGTGCAGCCGCGGTGACGAATCAGGTGATGGCGATCTACGAAATGGGACCGTGGGCGACGGCAGTCGAAAACGCGCTGATCAGCCGTCTGTGCGGCCTGACGGGCTGGCCGGCCCAGTCCAGTTCGGGAATTCTGACGCACGGTGGTTCCCTCGCCAACCTGACAGCACTGCTGACCGCTCGCAATGTCGCGCTGCCGCAGTCGTGGCGGGACGGCGTGCCGTCAGGAGCAACGATGGTGGCCAACGCGGACGTGCATTATTGCGTCACGCGTGCGGCCGGGATTCTGGGGCTGGGTGCGGCAGCGGTGCAGCGGGTCGCACTGGATGCACATCGCCGCATGGATGTGCAGCAGCTGGACGACCTGCTCACCAGACTGCGGCGTGAAAATCGGCCTGTGATTGCAGTTTCGGCCTGTGCCGGAGCGACTCCGACGGGGGCCATCGATGACCTCGCCGCGGTGGCAGAAATTTGCGAACGACACGCCGTCTGGCTGCATGTGGATGCTGCACACGGCGGATCGCTGCTGTTCAGCCGCCGTTATCGTGATCGTCTGGCCGGGATTGAACGGTCGGACAGTGTGGTCTGGGATGCTCACAAAATGCTGTTTGTACCGGCATTGTGTACAGCCGTGCTGTACCGACGGCGGGAGCTGCGGTTTGAGACTTTCCAGCAGGACGCCCCCTATCTGTTTGATCCGTCAGCTCCCGGAATGGCTGATGTGGACGTCGGCATGCGAACAGTGGAGTGCACCAAGCGAGCCACGGGCTTTGGGCTGTGGGGCTTGTGGGCCCTGTTTGGTGCCGAGCTGTTTGAACAGCTGGTGGACAGCATGCTGCAGCTGACCAGACGATTCTGGGAACTGCTGAATTCCGAGCCCGATTTTCAGACTTTGCACCAGCCGGACTGCAATATTCTGGCCTTCAGGTATTTGCCGCCCGAGGTGCTGCAGCTGCCGCTGGCTGAGCAGAATCGGTTTCAGCGGGAATTGCGGACTCAGCTGATCCGCGAGGGCAGTTTTTACATTGTCCAGACGACTCTGGACGGCCTCGCAGCGCTGCGAACGACGGTGATCAATCCGCTGACGACCGAGCAGGACCTGCGGGAACTGCTGACTGCGATACGCCAGTGCGGTCGCCGCGTGTGGGCTTTGTGAACCGGTCGGAAAAGTCTGCCGGTTCCTGATTTCTCAGTTACAGATTCGGTGATAATTGCGCGATTCCGTGGCGGAAACCTTCTTGCCAGTCCGGCAAAGGCAGTGCAGAATTCAAAGAATACAAATTGCTCCTGCCGGACCTCTGCAACAAATCGGGGATGCGCACAATGACCGGCCAACGAAAACGCTTGCTGGTGTTTGGACGCGGATCTGAATCGATTCCGCATTTCGCGCTCACGGACGACGCCGTAGACGTCGTGCGTGCCGGCGACGTTCACGTTCCGGATGCGGTGGCCGATTACGTGCTGGTAGCCGGCTGCGAACCGCAGCAGCTGTCCGACGTACAGGTCGGTGCTCTGGGCGTGTTCCACGCACTGCCGGATGCCGTTGTGCTGCTTGATGATGCACTGACGATACTGTGGCACAACCAGACCTTCCAGACGATTCTGCAGTCCGAACCGGCGGTGCGGCTGATCGGTTGTCCGCTGCAGGACGTAATTGCTCCTGTAGACGGCACCGATCTTACTCGCGTTGCCATGCCGGTGAACGGCGGTGCGACGGAACTGCAGGTGCGGCGTGAAAACCGCACCGTACTGTCTCTGCGATTGTCGCGTCGACCGATCAATCTGGGTGATGGCAAGCAGTCTGCTGTGATCCTCACTGCGCGTGATGTCACGGCTCTGATTCACGAAAAGCAGAAACAGGATGCGATCTATCGCGCCGGCCTGGAACTGGGCAATCTGTCGCCGGATGAAGTGACCGGCATGACGCCGGACGAGCGAGTCGCAATTTTGAAGGAGCAGATTCTTCAGCTGACTCAGGAGGTTCTGGGGTATGACCGCTTCGAAATCCGACTGCTGAACACCGAAACCAACGAACTCCAGCCGCTGCTGGAATTCGGCATGGCTCCTGAGGCTGCCAGTCGGCAGCTGTATGCCGAAGCCACGGGCAACGGAGTGACTGGATTCGTCGCCTGGAGCAAACGCAGCTATCTGTGTGTCGACACCAAATCCGACAAGCTGTACCTTTGCGGCGCCGCGGATGCTCGCAGTTCACTCACGGTCCCGCTGATGATTCGGGATGTGCTGCTCGGTACCTTCAATGTCGAGGGTCCGGGCACAAAATCATTCAGCGAAAAGGACCTTGAGTTTTTGGTTTTGTTTGGTCGCGTCGTCGCCAGCTCGCTGAATCAGCTGCAGCTGCTGGAAGCCGAAAAGGCCACTGTCACCAACGAAAATGCCGACCGACTGCGGCGTGAGGTCGCCGAGCCTTCAGACGAGATTCTGAAGGCTGCGACGTGGATTCTGGATCGTTATGTCGGACATGACCCGGATCTGGCCGATCGCCTCGACGTAATCACTCGCAAAGTTCGCAAGATTCGGCTGGATGTAGGTGCCGTTGTGGGCCTCGACACCAGCCCCGGGCTCAGCCACCCCGCCACACCGCGTCCGCCCCGATCCGCTCTCCGCAACCGTCGCGTTCTGGTCACCGATGAAGACGCCAGAACTCGCGAAGAAGCTCATACGCTGCTGGAGCAAATGGGTTGCGAAGTTGACGCCGTCACGACTGCCGGCGAAGCCTGTTCCATGCTGCGAAATCACGCCTACGATGTCGTGCTGATCGATATTCGGCTCAGTGATGCAAACGGCTACGAATGCTTCCGGCGACTGCGGGAAATCAACACGGCCGTCCCGATCATCATGATGACCAGTTTCGGCTATGACTCGACACACTCGATCGTCAAAGCACGACAGGAAGGCCTGCGAGCTGTGTTGTACAAGCCCTTCCGCCGCGCTCAGATGCTGGATGAAATTGAAAAAGCAGTCGCCTC
>JBJTPZ010000160.1:0-11493 GCA_046075365.1 Planctomycetaceae bacterium | reverse complement strand
CGTGAGGAGTTTGTGGGGGCGTGAGAGGGTTTAATTGATGCTGGGGGGCGTGCAGGAAATGATCGTTTTCCTGCACGCGAGTGGTCCAGAACGCGACGCAGTGCGATCAGGCTTTGATTGTTGCTGCGACGGATTTTGCAATCCCGTTGTTCATTTCCTTCAGGGTCCCGGAGGCAAAAATGAAGATACCGTGGATGATGACTGCGATAAACAGTACGATCTCGGCCTGTTCAGCAGTCTTTGGACTGCTGGAGAGGACTCGGGCCCATGTCAGTCCAAGGACATATCCGAAAATCGCAGGGGGCTTACCTGTTTTCATCCATGAATATGCGGCGTGAGCTCCGAATGACCCGAGAAACAGCCAGAGCAGCGTGTACACGGGTGTGCTGATGCGTTTGGCGGAAAATTCGACATCAAACATTTCGCGTGAATTGTCTGGCAGAGCATTGCGGATCGAAACCTGTTCGGCAGTCTGAAGCGTGGTCATTGTCTTTTCCTGCAGCATTTGGGTACTAGTGTGCCTGTCTCAACATTTGAGGCAGTGCTGTCTGCAGAAGTAAGACGCTCGGTTGAAGCGGGAATTCAGGCGGTGCGACGGAAATCTTCAAAATCGTCTGTCGCACTCAGAAAATGACTCGGAGCGGGCACACAACTGCAGCAGTTCACCGATGGTGCGGTGTGATTCGATGGGATGTCGGAGTGGCACCGAGTTTTCGATCTGATAGCGATTCTGGCGACCGACGCGTGTTCGCTGCAGAATTCCGGCTTTCTCGAGTTCTGCGAGGATATGTTGTACGGCTCGTTCGGTAATTCCGACTTGTCGTGCAACTTCGCGGAGGGTGATGGCGGGGTTCTGCGACAGCATCACAAGTACGTGGGCGTGGTTGGTGAGGAACGTCCAGCGTGGCTGATCTGAGGCCGGTCGATGTGTGGTTGTGACGGCGGGCGAGTTGCTGCTGTTTTTTGTGGCAGGTGCTGCGGCGGGCGCGCTGCGACGCCTGGCAGGGCTGACGGGGCTGGCAGGTGCTTTTGCTGAGCCTGTGGTGGTGGATGAACGCCGTTTCTTCACTGCGGAAGCTCCTGTTTGCACGGTCTGTCGGTTGAGGCTGGCGAGCATGACCCTGGGGCAGAGAGGTCGTGCATGCTGAAGTCTCAGGCCTTGAATGCTGTGCAAACGCTGAGCATCTGTCAACGGTTCTGGTTGAAAAACGGGCTGTGCCGGCAGCCCGCCGCCAGTTTTGTTGAGTGAAGCAGCAGGTTCAGATCCCGAGTTCGACAACAGCGATGATCAGTTCCTTTTCGCGAACAAGTTTTCCGATGACCGGTGAAGACTCAGCCAGCAGCAGAGCCTGGTTGCGGACATTCTGATTGACGGCAGCGGTCAGGTCCGCTGCCTGCCGGACGGCCGGGCGAATGTACTGGAACAGTCCACTGATCTGGCCTGGTACTTCATCGCCCTTCATGGTGGCCTGGACAGCACCGCATTCAGTGTGTCCGAGTACGTAGAGGACTTTGGCACCGAGGATTCGGGTGCCGAATTCGAGGCTGCCGATATTTTCGCTGCAGGCGACGTTACCGGCAATCCGTGTGACAAAGACATCTCCGAAGCCCTGATCGAAGACGATCTCAATGGGGACTCGAGAGTCCGCGCAGCCGAGGAATGCGGCGAATGGTTTTTGACCGGCTGCGAGTGCACGAACTTGATCCATGTCGCGATTTTCGGCGAGCGGTTTTCCCGAGGCGAATCTTTGATTGCCCTGGTACAGTTTTTTGAGGGCCTCTGCGGGGCCGATGTCGACGGGTGCCGTGTTGCTGAATGTTGTGTGTAAATTGACAGCAGCTGACAAGGAGGTCTGGTGTCTGAGCCAGCCGGTGCCTGCACAGGCAGCGGCGACGAGTGCTTGTCCGAGCAGCAGTCGTCGGCTGTGTGAGTTGTGTCGGCAGTTGCAGTTTTCTGTGTGGGTGGAGCAGATATTGTTCATGGGTGCCCTTTGTGCAGTGTGTTTTACTGGAGGAAAAGTGAGTTTCACTGGCAGAAAAACTGAGCGAAGCGGTAGTAGAGAGGAATACCGGCGATCAGGTTGAAGGGGAAGGTGATGGCGAGCGCTGCGGTCAGGTAGTAAGTGGGGTTGGCTTCGGGCAGAGCCATGCGGACGGCGGGAGGGGCAGCGATGTATGAAGCGCTGGCGGCCATGGTGGCCAGCATGGTTGTGCCGCCAACGCTTAGTCCGGAAGCGGCGCCGAGCCATGCACCGAGCAGTCCGTGCAGGATGGGCATGAGGATACCGAAAGCTGCGAGGAACAGTCCGCTGGTGCGGAGGTCCTGCAGGCGGGCGCCGGCCGTCAGTCCCATTTCCAGCAGGAAGAGGGTGAGGACACCTTTGAACATGCCTTCAAAGACTGGCTGGACGGGTTTCCAGCCGTCTGTCCCAACTGCGGCACCGATGACCAGTCCTCCCACCAGCAGCAGCGTTGAGGGAGCGCAGCAGAGTTCATGGCAAACGGAGAGCAGTCGGGAGCTGGCTGAATTTTCGGGTGACTGGGCGGATTGCTGGCGTGCCATCTGGAAGGCGCCGATGGCGAGTGCCACCTGGATCCCGGGAATTTCGAGCAGAGTGAGGAGTGTGGGCATGAAACCTTCGGCGGGTGCGCCGGCCGAGTTTGTGAACTGTTGTGCAGCGATAAAGGTGACAGCTGAGACAGAGCCGTAGTGTGCGGCGATGCCGGCGGCGTCGGGAACGCTGAATTTTCCGAGTCGTCTTAGTACGAGGTATGTGGAGACTGGTGTGAGGCAGCCGAGCAGGAGGGTGGCGGCGGCGGGTGCGGCGAGTTGTGCGAGGGAGCTGTGAGACAGTTCGACCCCGCCTTTCAGGCCCAGTGCAAACAGCAGGTAGATGGAGAGTGAGGTGTAGAGTTCGCGGGGCAGTGCCAGCTGGCTGCGGATGACGCGGGCAAAGATACCGAGTGCGAAGCAGAGAGTCAGTGGCGAGACGAGGTTGAGTCTGAGAACGTCGAGCATACGGGGCCTTTCGGGAGCATCGGTTTGATTGAAGCCGGGAACGGCAGAGAGGTGAAGTGATGGTGATGAAGCAGGTTGCACGAGATATAATACGTGAACCGTATTTCGTGTAATGTAAAGCGTTTGATGAGGCAGTCAATTGAAAATCTGTGTTCTGGCGAAAATGGGACAGGGGCTGTCGGCTGGATTTGCCGGGCGGTGTGGGTGATAATCTTCTGGTGGCGAGTGGTCTCCGGCGGGCGGGGGCATGGTGACGATGCAGAAATCGAGTGAAATACCATGGTAAAGGCATGCTTTGAACAGTTCGGTGCTGTGTGGCTGGCTGTCCGTCTGGGGCTGGTCTGGCTGCTGCTGTGGTCTGATCCTGTGTTTGGCGGGCAGGATCCTGATCTGGAGGAAGCGAGTTCGGGTTTGCGTACTGTGGTGCTGGGCAGTGCAGGCCGGGCGGTGTCCGGGGTATCGGTGCGTCCGGTGTTTCGTGCCGAAGCTGGTCTGTTTGACCCACGAGGTGGTGTTGGGCGGCAGGTGGAGTATTCGGGGAATTTGCTGGTACGTGATCCCGGAAAGATTCGATTCAGCGCGAAGCTGGCAGGGCGACTTGAGGTATTAATTGATGGGCGGCGGGTTCTGGCGGGTGAATCTGAGGGTTTGATGGTTGCGGGTGAGCCGGTGGAGCTTTCCGGTGGTGACCATGACGTGCGGATTCGTTACTGGCGTGTGGAGGGCGGGGGTTCCGGGGAGCTGTCGATTTTCTGGTCTGGTGAGGATTTCACTTTAGAGCCATTGCCGGCGGAGTTGTTCAGTCATGTTCCGCAGTCTGATGAGGCTGATGTGCAGCAGGCGGCGGCGGGTCGAGAGATTGTGGATTCGCTGCGTTGTGGAGCTTGTCATGATGGCTGGGGTGAATCGATCCCCCTGCGTGCTCCTGATCTGGCGTCTGCCCTGCCCTCTTTGAGTGATGCGGATGTTGTGCAGCGGCTGATGGAGGGTGGCAGTAATCACGGGATGCCGCGTTACGGAATGTCGCAGGAGCAGGCAAATTCGGTTGCAGCTTGGCTGCGTTCGGTGGTTCCGGCGGAGCGTCCAGTGCTGTCGGCTTCAGAACTGAAGCCGGGCGATCGTGAGGCTGGCGGACGGCTGTTGCTGACGCTGGGCTGTGTGGCGTGCCATGAGTTGTCCGGTGAATCAGCGGAGCGTAACTGGTATGGCGGGCCGCCGTTGGCGGTTGGGTCTTCGAATCGTGGTCGGGGCTGGCTGGAGGTCTGGCTGAAGCAGCCAGAGCGTTTGAATGCTGCTCATCGGATGCCGGTGTTCAGTCTGAAGGACGACGAGCGGCGTCAGCTGGCTGCGGTCTTGAGTCGTGAGACGGCAGGTGTGGCGGGAGCAGCTGCTGTCGGCAGTGATCCTGTGTCTGGATTGCGAGCGGATCCGGTGCAGCTGGAGGCTGGTCGTCAGATTGTGGCGGGTGCTCGGTGTGCTTCGTGTCACAGGATTCCGGGGCAGGATGTGCCGAGTCGGCTGGAGTTTTCCGGGGGTGTTCAGTCAGGTTCCGCGGTGTCTGGTGGTCGCAGTTGTCTGAATCCGGGGGACTCGATCGTTGCCGGTGGTCTGCGGCCGCATTTTCGTACATCTGCGAGTGTGGCGGAGTCTGTGCGGTTGTGGCTGTTGACGGTGGAAGTGCCGGTGCGTTCTGCTGTCCCGCAGGATTCGGCTGCTGGCGAACTTTTGATGCGTCGCAGTGGCTGTGTTTCCTGTCATGATCGCGACGCGGTGCAGGGTTTGTCGGCGCGAGCAGCCCAGATCGAGCAGCAGCGTGAGGATCTGCGTGGTCAGAGTGAATACCTGATTCCGCCGGCTCTGACTGCGGTGGGTGATCGTCTGCGTGATGACGTGCTGCTGGAGGCGATTCAGGGTCGCGGGTCTGAGCGGCGTTTGCCGTGGCTGCTGGTCCGGATGCCTCGTTTTCCGCTGACAGAGGCCGAAGCGGGGGCAATTGCGGGTGGTTTGATTGCTGCGGATCGGATCCCGGATGACGCAGATTCTCTGCGTGCCGAGTTGTTTGAGCATTTGAATCCGCAGCATCCGTCGCTGGCGACAGCGGAGCAGCTGGTATCCGGGACGCAGATGGCTGGAGCGGGTGGATTCAACTGTATTGCCTGTCACAAGGCTGGCCGTTACGAGCCTCGAAACGTGGCTCCGGGTACGCGGGGGTCAGATCTGCTGGTCATGGGCAAGCGTTTGCGTTCTCGTTATTTCATGCGGTGGATGCAGAATCCGATTCGGGTATTGCCGGGTATTGAGATGCCGGCGATTCGCAGGCCGCTGGATCGAGATCCGGCGGAGTCGTTGACCGAGCAGTTTGGGGTGTTGTGGACGGCATTGGCGGACCCGGGATTTGTGCCGCCGACGGTTTCGAGTCGATATGAGCAGGTGCTGACTGTTGGTCGTGGTGATGCTCCGCGTGTGTTGCGGGACGTATTTCTGGCGGAGGGTGCCGCTGGAGGTTCGGGAACGGCGCGGGCCTTTGCTGTGGGTTTCGGCAATGGGTTCAGCGTATTGCTGGATGCGGACAGCGGGCGACTTGAGCAGCTTGCTTATGGAGAGTTTGCGCGGCAGCGTACTGAGGGCAAGAGCTGGTTTTGGGATTTGGCTGGTATTCCCTTGTTGTCGGCGGCGGGGGATGAGGCATTTTGTCGACTGTTGCCGGCTGAAGGCGGTGGTGAGCCGCAGTTGCCAGTGCGAGACGAGCGTCGTACGGCGGAACTGCTGTCATGGCGAACGGTCGGGGGGGCGGTGGAGCTGAGGCTGAGGTTTCATTTTGGTCAGGTGCCGGCTGCGGCAGGAAAGCTGTTACCGCACAGTGAGCAGACGATCTGGAGTCTACTGGAGCAGCATCAGGTTGTGGATCTGATGCTGGAGTTGTCGGCCAGCGGAGGCAGTGGTGCGGGTTTGCAGATGAAGCTTTTGGGGGCCAGTATTCCGAGTGGTCGGGTGCTGGAATTGTCAGGGTGGGGGGAGGATCGTCGCGGGGAACGGATCCGGTTAAGTTCTGTAGTGGAATCGGTCAGGCGTTCGGCCAGTGGCCGGCCGTTGCTGGTACAGGGGGAATCGGCCAGCTGGACATTGAGTCTGGAGGGGGAGTTACCGCGGCCGCTGACGGTCCCGGCGTTGCCTCCGGCGGTTACGAGGGAGCAGGAAGTCAGTTCTGTTCCTGGTTTTAGCGGGCAGCGTCTGGCGTTGCCTGCGGGGATCATGCCGACTGCTTTGGCGCAGCTGCCGGATGGTCGACTGGCGCTGACTTCTTTGAAGGGGCAGGTGTGGCTGCTTTCAGACAGTGACGGTGACGGATTGCCGGACAGTCCATCTTTGTTTGCCGAGGGCCTTGCGGCTCCTTACGGCGTTGTGTCGGACGGTTTGGATTTGCTGGTGTCACATAAGCCGGAGGTCCTGCGTCTGAAGGATGTGGATGGTGACGGTCGTGCGGATGAGTTTTCGGTTATTGCATCGGGCTGGGGGTACAGTGATGACTACCATGACTGGACAGCGGGTCTGGTGCGTGACAGTAATGGCGACTTGTATGTGGGCCTTGGCAGTGATTATTCGCAGAAGGGGCGAGCGGCGGACAATGATCGCTGGCGGGGCACGGTGCTGCGTCTGGAGCGGGGTGGCAGGATTGAACCTTTTGCTTATTCGATGCGTTTTCCGATGGGGCTGGCTTTGGACGATCAGGATCGTCTGTTTGCGACGGACAATCAGGGTGTGCAGAATACGTGGAACGAACTGAATCATTTGCAGCGTGGGCGGCATTATGGGGTACCGTCGCGGCATGACACTTCGGAGGTGGCGATTGCTGAATCGCCGGCTTTGATGATTCCGCACCCATGGACTCGCAGTGTCAACGCAGTAGCTTTCTTTCCGCGGGACTATCCGGTGTCATTGCTGGCGGGGCAGGGAGTGGGATGTGAGTATGATACGCAGTGTCTGATTCGATTTTCGCTGCAGGAGGTTGACGGAGTCATGCAGGGTGCCTGTTATCGATTCAGCCGTTTGCCTCGCGCTGGGGAGCAATCGGAACTTCTGGGTCCGATTGCGTGTGGATTTGGTGCGGATGGCAGTTTGGTGATTGGCAGTATTCGGGACAGTGGCTGGCAGGGTGCGGGTAACATTGGCTGTCTGGAGGTGTTGCGTCCTGTAGCTGGCGTGATGCCGAACGGAATACGGGAAATCCGAGCTGTGGCGACTGGATTTGAGGTTGAGTTTTTTCAGCGGCTGCCGGCTGGCGTTGCTGAGTCACCGGAGGCCTGGGATGTGCAGTCAGCGACGCGGGTATGGAGTGGCAGTTATGCAACTGCTGACAGTGAGCGGCGTCAGGTGACAGTGTCGGCGGTGGAGCTTTTGGGGGATGGTCGAACGGTGGTGCTGAAGACGGGGCCGCATCAGCCAGGGCATTTGTATGAAGTTCGACTGTCTGACGAGTCTGAAGCTGTTCGGCAATTTTGGCCGGTGGAGGGTTTTTATTCGATGAAGCGTGTGCCTCGGTAGCAGGCCTGTGAATCAGTCGCTGGCATGCGATTTGTGAGTGCGCGGTGATTCTGCCGGGCTGGGTGATACATCATCATCCAGCATCATGATTTTCTGCCAGATTTTTCGAGCCAGTCCGTTGGTGAGCTGTTCGATGTCGTTGACGGACTGCAGTACGACCGGATCTGAAGTGCTTTGTGCGTACAGCGCCGCCAGTTTGCCTACGAGTGAGAGCAGTTCGCTGCAGTAATCGAGGTAGCGAGTGAGCTGGAACGGTGTGAGGGAGCGGGCTGGTGAGGAGGCAGTGCGGAGTTCTGCGGAGCAGATGAGCTGGCTGGGGTCTTTTGTGAGCTGGTGCATATCGATGACGTGAGAGATGGATCGCAGTTCGTGGAGCGCCTGCAGGATGTGATGTCGCTTGATGCGTGATTCGAGTGACAAGAGGAAGAAGAGTGAGGCTCCGAACAGTACGAGGACGTTGAATCCGGCGTCCAGTTCTTCCAGTTCAGGTTGTCCCTGCAGTTTGATGTAACGAACTGCGAACCAGAGTGCTGCGACAGCCGCGATGATGACAGAGCAGACGCCTGCGCGGATCCATGGCAGACTGCGGGCGGTCCAGTTGACTCGTTCATGCGTTTCCCGAGCGATCTGCAGGAGTTCTCGGCAGACGTTCCCGAGGCTGGCGCCGGGGAAACGTTCTTCGATACGTTTGCTGAGTGTTTGCAGTGTTTGAGTGGTTTTTTCGGGATTTAGAGCGCGATACATGCGGTGATTCGGTGTGGCTGGGGTGTGGTTGTGTGAGGGAGTGGGGAGTGAATCGGGAGCTTGCTTGAGACATTTTGCACAGAAAGGGGTTCAGGAATCAAGTTGGTGCGGAATGCGCCGTTCGTGCACATTCTGCAAAAAGAATCAAGGTCAGGCATTGTGACAGTCCGATGAATGAGAGGGATAAAGTCTGTTGTCAGGCTATTGGCGATTCTCCTGGGTGGATTGGCACCTGGGTGGGAACAGACCTGGGTGCAGCGGGTGATTTCGGGGGAAGTCGCCCGCGCTGCGTTCAGCTTGCAGCGACCGGCCACGATATCGCGTGGTTGTGGGGGGAGTAAAAATGAGATTCAGGCGGCCTGTAGTGCTGTTGCTTGGCGGGATGCTGGTTGCGTCCGGCATTGGATGTTCTGCCGCGAGCGCCCTGATGGGTGACTACGAGCCAGCGAGCTCAGCGCGTCAGGCGTCTGCAGATCGGATGCTGGCGATAGCCCAGGTGTTCGAGCAGCAGGGAAAACTTGATAAAGCGGAATCGATGTATCGGGGGGCTCTGAAGAAGAATCCTCAGAATACGGCGATTCGTCAGCATCTGGCAGATGTTCAGGCAAAGCGTCGGGATGGCGGCGGGGGGACAGCAGTAGTGCGTGCTACTCCTTCTCAGCAGCCGGCAAGAGTTGCTGCGACGGTGGCAAACACGGCGGCGGTAAACGCGGCCGCACAACCGGCAGCTCGAGCAGCGGTAGCTACGACACCGGCGGCTGTCAAAGCCCCGGCTGCGGTTGCTGTGCCAGCGCCTACAGTGGTGCAAGTACCGACTGCGAAGCCGTCTTCTGAGGAGGCGGTGAAGTCGGTTGAGGCATCAGTGTCAGCGGCGCCAGCAGTTTCAGCGGCCCCGGCCGCTGTTCCGGTTCGATCTGTTTCGGCAACTCAGACGGGGCCGGTGACGCTGGATGCAGTGCTAAAGGCGGCTGACGCTCCGGAGACCAGTTCCGGGCTGTTGGTGCAGGCTTTGCAGCATGGCGAGAGCAGTGAGGCGAAGACTCTGGCTGCAACACTTCTTGGTGAATGTCCGGAGTCGGACAGTGTTGCCCGAGAGGCTCTGGAGAAGCTTGTCGCCGATCCGAATTCATCAGTGGATGTGCTGTTGGCAGCACTTGATTCTCAGGTTCAGCGGGGCGAGCTGACCGGGGCATCTGCTGCCCGCCTGACAGCGCTGGCAGAAAAGGGTCAGCCTTCTGAGCAGGTAGAGGCGATCACGATGCTGCGGTATTTCACCGCGATGGACAGTCGAGCGATGTGTCTGCAGGCACTTGAATCGTGTTTGTTGTCTGGTAACGAGGATGTGCGGGCGTCAGCTGCACTGAGTCTGGGTGATTTCTGTCCTTTGTCTGATTCGCAGACGGCAAAGCTGCGTGAACTGAGTGAGAAGGACTCCAGTCAGGATGTACGCGACGCGGCTTCGGCAACTCTGAAGCGAGCCGAAGCAGCGACGACGACAGAGAAGTAGTCTGAACGATTGTGAATCAGGCTCCGCTGTGCGGGGAGTGAATAACGAGGGGGGGGGAGTTTCGATGACAATGCGATCCACCAGAAAATGGCTGGCACTGCTGTTTCTTTCGGCTGCCGGGTGCAGCAGCATCAGTGATGGAATTATCCGGACGGAAACAGATCTGCGGAATCAGATTCTGGCTCAGAAGGCCTGGGGCGAATGGTCCTGGTGTTATGACGAGCTGAATCATCCGTGGGATTTTGCGAAGGGCTTCAAGGCGGGATACAGGAATATTCTGGAGGGTGGCAGTGGCTGTCAGCCGACTCTTCCACCGCGGAATTACTGGAAGCCGAGTTATGAAACAACGAATGGTCGCGGCCGGATCAATTCCTGGTTTGACGGCTATTCGCATGGAGCTTTGGCGGCCCAGCAGGATGGGATGGGTGGCATGGGAGTGCTGCCGATTTCCCCGACCGCCCGAGCGAACCTGATATCTAAGCATGCACCGGTGAACCCGGACTGTTTCAACGGGTTGCAGAAAACACCAACTCCGGATGGCGGACTGATTCCGCAGACGGATGAGATGGGAACGGAGCCGGCGGTGCCCGAGGGCGAGGAGATGCCTCCGACACCGGGGACTTCGCCATCGGCGACTCGTCCATACGAGGGCAACTAACGGGTTGTTGAGTGATGCTGTCGACGACAGCTCCAGGCTGTGAAGATTCAGGACGAACAGTGCAGCAATCAGACTGCCGACGACGACTGGTCGTCGTGCAGACGCAGGTTACAGGGAGGTAGAAACGATGTCCGCAAGTGCAGCGCAGCAGGGTAAGTATGGGGGAAGAGACGGTCGGTCCGGCCTGCTGGGACTGGTTGCTTTGGCCTGTCTGGTGCAGACGGGCTGCCTGATGGACCGGGACATTGATGCTATCCCGGTGGCTCGTGTTCCGAAGGAGGTTTTGTTAGTTGACCGCAAGGACAACTACAAGGATATCTCTTTGCTCAGGTTGCGTCAGGACCCGCCGGAGTCTTATCTGCTGGGGCCGGGTGACGTGCTTGGCGTTTACATCAAGGGTGTGTTGGGCAGCGAAGAAGAGCTGCCGCCAATTCACTTCCCGGAGGATGGTAACCGTCCTCCGGCGGTGGGTTTGCCTGTGCCGGTGCGTGAGGACGGTACACTGTCACTGCCAATCATTGAGCCAATCAATGTGAAGGGCATGTCGCTGGTGGAAGCTTCCAACGCCATCAAGATGGCCTACATCTATCCTGAGCCGATCATCCGCGAGGGAGAAGAGAGCATTATTGTGACGCTGATTCAGCAGCGTAAGGTGCGAGTGATGGTGATCCGCGAGGAAGCGGGCGGCCAGCAGGGCGTGACCAAGCGTGGCACGGGTCAGGTGGTGGATCTGCCGGCATATGAAAATGACGTTCTGCATGCTCTGGGAGCGACGGGCGGCATGCCTGGAACGGACGCAAAGAACGAGGTCATGATCTACCGCGGTATGTATCAGGCCGGTGTGGATGCGGACTCGGTTCTGAATCAGATCTGTCAGGACAATTGTCAGGACAACTGCTTTTGCAGTGAGGCTCCGCTGCCGGATCCGCCAAGTGTGACTCGAGTGCCCCTGCGATACGATCCTGCCAATCCGCCGAAATTTGCTCAGGATGATGTGATTTTGACTGAGGGCGACATTGTGAT
>JBJTPZ010000159.1:0-10651 GCA_046075365.1 Planctomycetaceae bacterium | reverse complement strand
TTGCTCAGCAGCACGCAGCAGAGTTCAATTCACCCGTTCCTGCTCTCAGAATCGCAGGTCGGCTCAGCCGATCAACGGAACTTCGGCTCTTACGCCGGAAAGGCTTTTGCCGCGAGGGGACGCAACAGGAATCCTGGAATGAGCCCGTCAGAGAAATCTGACGGGCTTTTTCGTTTCCATCCGGTCGCTGTTACCCGCTGCCGCTAAAGCACACCGCGAATTCGCTGCAGAGCTTCCTGGACGTTCGCAAGACTGTTGAAGGCACTGAGACGGAAATAGCCCTCGCCCGCAGCACCGAAACCGCTGCCCGGAGTCCCCACGACGTTGGCCTTCGACAGCAACAGATCGAAGAATTCCCAGCTGCCCAGGCCCGCCGGCGTCCGCACCCAGACATAAGGAGCATTTACGCCGCCAAAGACCGTCAGGCCGGCTTCCGTCAGGCCTTCCCGCAGCAGCCGTGCATTGTTCATGTAGAACTCAATCAGGCCCCGCATCTCAGCTCGCCCCTCGGGCGTATATGCGGCAGCTGCCCCTTTCTGGACCACATAGGAAGCGCCGTTGAACTTCGTGGACTGACGTCGATTCCACAGCTGGTGAATCGAGACTCGCTCTCCACCCGGGGACGTCCCCATCAGCTGCTTCGGCACCACTGTCAATGCACAGCGAATCCCGGTGAAGCCAATGCTTTTGCTGAAACTGCGGAATTCAATCGCCACATCCCTGGCACCCTCGATTTCAAAGATGCTGTGAGGAATTTCGGGGTCCGCAATGAAAGCTTCGTACGCGGCGTCGAACAGGATCAAAGCATTATTGGCCCTGGCATACTGAACCCAGCGAGCCAGTGTTTCGCGGGACGCCACTGTCCCCGTCGGATTGTTGGGGTAACACAGATAAATCAGATCCACCGGTTCACTGGGCAGCTCAGGGACAAATCCATTTGCTTCGTTACCAACCAGATACACCAGACCTTCGAAGCGTCCGGATTCATCTGCCGGTCCGGTGTGGCCGGCCATCACGTTGGTATCCACATAAACGGGATAGACGGGATCGGAGATCGCAATCCGATTGTCACTGCCGAAGATGTCCAGAATGTTGCCGGTGTCGCACTTTGAACCATCACTGATGAAGATCTCGTCCGCCGAAATGTCCACACCTCGGGCTCGGAAATCATGCTCAGCAATGGCCTCACGCAGAAAACCATAACCCTGCTCAGGGCCATAGCCCTTGAAGCTGGTTCGCTGGGCCATCTCGTCGACCGCTTCATGCATGGCTTTTGTGATGGCCGGTGTCAGCGGTTCCGTGACGTCACCAATGCCCATGCGGATGATCCGGGCCTGGGGATTTGCCTGAGCAAAAGCAGTGACTCGCCGAGCAATCTCAGGGAACAGATACCCGGCACGCAGCTTCAGATAGTGATGATTGATGTGCACCATAGTTCAGATCAGTCCACGCCTGCAAAAGTCCATGACCAAAGAAAACAGCCCGGGCGAACCCGCCCGCGACCATGCCACACTTACTTCAGAATCGCCACGACTGAGGTCTGCAGCGGACCACCGGTCACCCGCACACCACTGCCGTCACGCTCAATGTACACGTTTATCTCACTTCGCACCCCGAAGTCCGGCAGGTAAATCCCAGGTTCAATGGTAAACAAAGTGCCTGGCAGAATGCGGCGAGTATCACAGGTTTCAAGGTTGTCCATGTGAGTCCCGTTGCCGTGCACTTCCTGCGCCAGATTGTGTCCGGTGCGATGGCAGAAGTACGGCCCATACCCGGCCTGCTCAATCACCGCTCGCACCGCATCATCCACCTCGCCGCCTGTGACCGGTCGCCCGGCAGCAAACGCATCCCGGGCACAGGCCACTCCGGCATCACGAGCCGCCGCAACGATATTGAACACCTGAGTAAACCGGGCCGGCACTTCGCTGCCGACATAGCCAGTACGAGTCAGATCGCTGTAGCACGATCCGGCAGGTTTCAGCCGAGCCCACAGGTCGACCAGCACAAAGTCGCCCTCGCGAATCGTGGTCCTGGCCCCCGTCCCGGTGGCATAGTGAGGATTGCCGCCATTCGCGTTTACTCCCACAATCGGCGGGCTGTAGGTCGTCGCACCGTGCTCTTCAAAATGCTGCAGAATCTCGTCACAGACTTCCTGTTCCTGCACAGACCCGCTGGCTTTGATCCGAGCTGCAATGAACGCCCAGACGCGGGCGAATGCGGCGTTGGTGATCTCAGAGGCCTGCAGATGACTTTCCAGCTGCTCAGAGCTGAGCACGGATTCAAACATCGAAATCAGATCACCGGAAGACACAACCGTGCAGCCGAATGACCGCACCAGCTCGACAGTACCGGCGTCCACTCGGGAAATGTATGGATTGCCGTTGCGCGGTGAATACTCCATGGCCACCGTGCCGCAGCCCGACACCAGCCCGGACACCCCCGCCTCAAGTTCCTGCCAGCGCAGATAAATTGTCCGCTCACCCGGCAAATGATCCAGCACATCCGTCTCAATGCGATGCACCAGCTTCTGCGGTGTGCCAGTCGCCGGTATGAAGTAGAAGTACCGTCGCGAACCATGAAATCCGGCCGGCATTTTCAACACTCGCTGGGCCAGAATGTTGGAACCGCGGAAGTCGTACAGCAGCCAGCCGTCGAACCCGAACTGTCGCAGCGCCGCCTGAATTGCATCCAGATCAAACATCCGTCCACTTCCTGTCAGCAAATTCACAAAATGTGGCCCGCCGCCGGGCCCCGAAAGGAGAACACTACGCCGGATTGCCCGAGTCTGGCTGGGTGCCGCCAGTCTGCGCCTGCTGATCCTTCAGGATCTGCCGTCGATCCAGCACCAGCGCCAGCAGCGACAATACCAGAATGGCCACAAATTCCAGCACCAGCAAAGTATTGCCGTGCCGGTTCAGCAGCCGCGCCAGCGGAGCCCGCTCGTCACCAAACAGCACCGCAATCAGCGCCAGTATGGTCATCACGAAGACACTGGTCGCCGGCACCACCAGCCGAAAAAACAGAGTCGGTTTTGAGCCCGGCCCGCGCATCTTTGACCTCGCACCAGCACAATATTCGACACAGACACGAAGCCTGCGTTTACGACGGCAGTATGACCCCGGTGCCCTCCGGTTGCCAGGGATCCGAGCGATTTTGCTGACTCTTTGGAAACCGTAAAAATCCCGTTTTTTTCACCACTCCGGCCCGTTTCTGCTGTATGTTCCGCAATGAACACAGCGTTGCGGTCGTCCGAAACGCCCCTAAAATCGACATTTTGCAGAATTCTGACCGGTCCGCTGCCATGAAACCCGGACTTCAACAGGGAACTGTCGCCGACCTGACCTGGATCGTGGATGCCGCGATGGTGATCACACTTGGTGGTGATGCCCGCGCGACCGTGTTTTCCACCCCCAACATGATCCTGCTGATGGAACGCGCGGCCCGTGAGGCGCTGCGGCCGTTCCTTGAGCCCGGTGAAGAATCTGTCGGCATCGATGTCAACATTCGACACCTCGCAGGAACCGGCATGGGGGACACTGTGACAGGTCGGGCTAAAGTCACGGTGATTGAGGGACGGAAAATTCATTTTCAGGTGGAATGCCGGGCCGGTGAGCGGCTGCTGGGGCAGGGTACTCACGTTCGCGCCATCGTCCCGGTCGCAAAAATCATCGAGAATCTCAACACGCTTTCTCCGCAGGCAGCCGCCATGCACCTGTCAGCCAGCTCTGCCGACCTGCCGCCTCTCAGTACCCTGCAGGTCACGGTCCGCAATCGCATCGCCCACGTGCTGCTGAATCGCCCGGCGGCACTCAATGCTGTGGATGTCCGCATGACGGGCGAGCTGGAGCAGCTGGTGGCGTGGCTGGCCGGCCATCCGGCGGAAGTTCGAGCGGTGCTGATCAGCGGCTCCGGGCGAGCATTCTGTGCGGGTGATGATGTCCGCGAACTGCCTTCGCTGGCCATTGAAGATGCCCGGACTTTAAGCCTCCGGCAGGCTCAGCTGTATCTGGCCTTTGAACGGCTGCCGCAGACCATCATCGCACTGATCAACGGCGATGCCCTCGGCGGCGGCTGCGTCCTCGCCTGTGCGGCCGACCTGCGACTGGCCTGTCATGCCGCTCGATTTGGCATGCCGGAAATCCGCCTTGGCTGGCCACCCGGTTATGGTCTGGCGCAACTGACGGCACTGGTGGGCAAAGCTCGCGCCCTGCAGCTGTGCCTGACCGGTGATCCGATTACGGCTGCACAGGCACTGGACTGGGGTCTGGTGAACGAGCTGGTTCCGTCGGGGCAACTTCAGGCCCGCGGTCAGCAGCTGTGCGAACGGCTGCTGCAAATGCCGGCTGAAGCCCTGCGGGCGACCAAGCAGCTGATTCATCTGGACGAGGGTACTCAGCCGAAAGTCGCGCATCGTGCCGACACGGAAGCCTACATCCGCTGCCTGCAGCGTCCCGACGCGATCGAAGGCCTGCAGGCCTTCGCCGCCAAACGAGCCGCAAAATTCACGGAACTGTAGCAGTGCTGAGAGGTGAACTGCACGACGACATTTTCTGCGTTCAAGAAAGACTCAAACTTCGGCGTAAACAAGGGGCACTGCAGAGTCGTCATCGATCCCTGAAATGTTGCGAAACATCAGGCAGCTCAGCGAGATCCAGCTCCAGTTGCTGCCGTCCGCCGTCAAGCTCAACGCCAACCGTAAATGCCCCCCATGCATGCACCACATGGCTGGCCATGCCGTCCTGCAACGGCACTTTCTTAACAGGGTTGATGAATGTCGGGTGCAGGTGAAACACCGCAGAAGCACCGGGGTCTGAAGTGGCATGCGTTCGCACAGTCAGCCTGACTTCCCACCATGTAGCCGACAGTTCTTTCACTTCTGCGGTCAATTGCGACCCGTTACGACGCGACAGGCCCCCGAAACGACCTTTGTTGGGGTCTTCCGGATCAACGACCGCAGCGGCCAGACTCGATGCGACTTCACCATTAGCAGAAGTGTTCACACGAGCTTCAAGGATTTCGCAAAGCAAAGCCCCAAATTCACCACCGGAGACGCCCCGCCAGCCGTCATCCCTCCAGACACGGTCGCTGTCAGCAAACTTGCTGTCCAAAGAAATGCCTCGAAATCCCCGTAAATACGTCGGCAGCTCTCGCAGAGTGACGCCAAAGCCAGCCACTGGAATCATTGTCACCGAGTCAGAAGCCGCGAGTCGCTTTGCGAATTCTTCGACTGGAAAATCATCAGACCAGGAACCATTCAACAGAGACCTGCCACTATAGACGATCGCTACGTCACAGCTCTCAATTGCCTGCTCCCATTTCTCCTGCCAGCGTTCACCAACCTCCAGCCGGGCATCGTGGAATACAGAGAACTGAGGATACCTTCTCTCAATCACCTTAGCCGCATGCTCTATCTCAGCAGTGGGTACGTCACTTGAGGAGGACACTATTACGATATTCCTGACCGCCCGATTCTGCCCCCTGGCAGCTTCCTGTGCCGACGCAGAATATTTCTGCAGGGCAGCAAGTCTTATCGCATCGTCCGGATAAGAACAGGGCATTCGTTCCCACAAGTCCCGGTTAATGACACCCCCGTCGCACCAGCCGGCAATTCTTCCGGCGATTCGTTCCATCGAGTGCAGCAGGGTATTGCTGAGCCCGGGAGTATCCGCCAGCGTCGCCAGCGTTTCTTCGCAAGCGTAATATGGCACATAAAGCACTTCAATATCCTGCCAGTAGGTGCGGCGCTGACGACGGTTCAGTTGCCATGACACACCGGCAAACTCACTGCGTACCAGCCGACGAGCATTGTCAAGTCGCTCCTTTTCTGCCAGTTCCACTCGCATCGGTACAGGCCAGATCCGCAGTCCTGGACTGCCGTCAGGCCTGGTCCGCTGCTCATCTGCAGCCCGACAAATCTCTCGCGCCCCCAGAATACTCTGACGATTCATGGTGAAGCAAACCACCAGATCGTCCGGCATCTGGACAGTGCAAATCCCCGCTGTGTCACTAATCCCGGTACGGCTGTCGATCAAAATGAAGTCATACTCGCTCCGCAGTCTCTTCTTCACTGCCTCCAGAAAAACTCCGCCCCCAGCCTTTTCATAGAAAGCGTGCCAGTCAAAGGACTGCACCAGCAGCGAGTATTCGGCGTTCTGGCGTCCGGCGGGTACCAAGTGAAGGCAACCATCGTCAGGGAATTGAAAGTCCACGCCAACTGCCAAACCAGCGAGGTCAGCATATCTCAAAAACCACTGTTCGTCGGGAGTCTGGCCCTTCCTGCGGCGTATTCGCTCAATCTCGCTGCCTTCCCGAAAATCCGTGAAGAATTCGATAAGACCACGCGATTCATGCAATTCCGGATCATCAAGCAACGGACCAAACCAGCGGTGCAGTCCTGGTGCCTCCAAATCCCAGTCTAACATCAGCACTCGATGGCCATTCATGGCCAAAATCCAGGCAACGTTGGCAAGGGACATCGATCGCCCTGTGCCACCCTTATACGAGTAAAAAGTCAGAATGCGACCGTTACGACAAGAATCTAAGTCCGTAGAACTGGTGCTCATTGCTCCCTCCCTGCACGACGCGACGCCGACAGAAATGGCTTTATTTCAACTCGTATGCCATCGTTCGATGCGGCTGCCTCCAACTCACTGTCAGTGGCCGGACAACCCTCCGCCGCCGAGATCATTCGACTGCGAATTTCCACAACCCGAGATCTCAACTTTCGCCCAAACCCGCCGGCAGAGTCAGCAGCAACCCGCTCAATACCCAGTACCCGCCAAAGTGCCACTTTCGATTCGTCTTCAACCGCATCGCTTTCAGGTTTCGTCAGCACAAATGGAAATACCGATTTTGAAATGTCAGGCCATATTACCTTTTCGAGCAGATCACAAAGAGCGTTCTCTTCGGCAGCGGTGAGAAGGCAAAACAGCGGATGCTCGGTCGCCCCATCGCAAAACCTGGTCAGCAGATCCGCAGACGGACTGGCAAGATCAGCAGGCACATACTCGGTGGCATCACCGAACAAGTCCCGGACTGTACTGCCCAGCTCGTGCCACCACATACTGTGCCAGCCTTGACTCATCAACAGCCTGACCGGAAAGGCTGGCGTCGCAACTGCCGTCTGAAATGCACTTTGCAGTTCCGCCAGAGACAGAGCCTCGTCGCCCGGAGGTATCCCTCCCTTCCTTTGACTAAAAGCAGATGCGACGGCATCAGCCACTGATTCGCAAATTCGAGCAACGCTTCTGCTTTTAGTGCGATAGAACCACGCTATCCCCCGCCTTCCATATTCTCCCGGCACGTCAGTCAGACGAAACTGGAATCTGCAGATCACTTCCGGCAAATCATAGGGCGGATGCTGCCCCTCCCAAAAAACCGGGAAAATGAAGCTCTGAAAGTCGCTATCCGGTTGTTCTCGCAGTTGCTCGATGCGCTTCAAAAATACCTGCAGTTCGCGACCGCACCAGTCGGACCGCAGGTAGTTGGGCGACAACAAACACAGAATGGACCTGGCCCGACTTACAGCCTGCAGGAGTTTGTCTTCCCACCCGTCACCGAACTCGATATTGCGAGCGTCGAGAAAAACGATGTCTTGTTCGCTGGGTAACCCAAGTTTCGTGCGGACGACCGATTCCACTTGCGCAATGAATTTTTCCAAAGAATTCCGGTTGCCGCTCTCACGACGATCATCGGAGGAATGGCTGGCAAAAACCAGAAGATTGTCCATTTGCATGACATTGGCCTCGACTGTTGTTTCGAAGGAAGTTTAGCAATTCCCTGATCCAGAGCTAACAGAGAAAGTCGGTATTCCGACACAAACGCGCCCGTCGCACCACGACTCACCCCAGTCGTTCTCGAAACGAACCCGCTCGCTGCTGCCGCCACGGGCTCGCACATCGAACGATGCTCAGCTCGTCCAGCTGCACCCAGTAAACAGCGTCCTGCCGGAATGCCTGCCCCAGACGAAGCCCGGCCAGCAATGGCAGATCGACTGCCCAGCCGGGTTCTGCATGCCCGGTTACCGGCGAATAACCGGTCAGCCGAATTGGTCGCTGACCGCTTCCCCGCAGCCAGTCCAGCAACAGCCGGTCAGACTGCTGATTCACCAGCATCGGCCAGCGACAGCCCGTCGTCTGCCAGGCTGTAATGATCACAAAACTGACCGGCCAGAGCACGGCCGGACTGTCCAGACGAAACCGCGTTTCAAAATACTCCCGCGGAAATCCTCGATTTTCCAACCTTCCCCAGTCCTCCGGCACTGAAAATCCCCCGTTTTCTTCCCGCAATCGCCCGATCGCTCGTTTGTCAGTTGTCCCAATTCCCTTTGCCTGTCATTATGTCAGACCCTCCGGGTCGTCGTCAGTCGTGCCGACCCCCTTCTTTCAACAAATGCCTTTACCAGCGGTGCTGCCACCATGAAGACTCGACTGTTCATAATGATGTTTCTTGAGTTTTTTATCTGGGGGGCCTGGCTGCCGCTGATCTTCGGTTACCTGCCCGCACTCGGATTCTCAGCCGAACTGCCGCCGCCACTGCTGGCCGGACTGTTCAGCCTGCCAGGCCTCAGCTCCATCCAGCATCTGTTTTCTGAGCAGGCTCTGATCCTGAATGCCTTCCCCATCGCCTCCATCGTGGGAATGTTCTTCAGCAATCAGTTTGCGGACCGAAATTTCGCCGCCGAACGATTTCTTGCCTTCAGCCACCTCGTTGGCGGTGTGTCGATCCTGGGCCTGTTCTGGGCTACCGGCTTTTGGCCATTCTTCCTGCTGATGTCCGTGCACTGCCTGTTGTATGTGCCGACCATTTCCATCACCAACTCCGTGGCCTTCGCAAACATGAAGGATCCAGAGAGAGAGTTCGGTGTGGTGCGTCTGGGTGGCACAATCGGCTGGATCTTCGCCGCGTGGCCTTTCACCTTTATTCTGGTGGACTGGGCCAAAGTCAAAGCCGCCAATCCAACGGGATTCATCTCGTGGCTCGGGACGGTACTCGGCAGCGGCCTGACCGGTGATGCACTGAAGGACGCAACGCGATACACCTACCTCGTTGCCGGTATTGCATCGCTGCTGCTGGCTGCCTTCAGCCTGACCCTGCCGCACACCCCGCCAAAGAAACCGGCGGCTGATGGCACTGACAGCGGCAACCAGGCATGGCTGCAGACCCTCAGCCTGCTCAAACACCCGTTTGTGCTGGTCCTGTGGCTCGTTGCCTTCATCGACTCGTTCGTGCATAACTGCTACTTCAACTGGACCGGAACCTTCCTGACAACCGACGCCGTCGGTGTACCAGGAAACTGGGTGATGCCGGTGATGAGCATTGGTCAGATCGCAGAGATCCTGACCATGCTGGTGCTGGGGGCCGCACTGAAAGCCCTGGGCTGGCGAACAACCATGATCGTGGGAATTCTGGGCCACGCCTTCCGCTTCTTCGTCTACGCATACTTCCCAAGCCAGGCGCTGATTATTGTGGTCCAGATCGTGCACGGTATCTGCTACGCCTTCTTCTTCGCCACCGTGTACATCTTTGTCGATAAACACTTCCCCAAAGACCTGCGTTCCAGTGCTCAGGGGCTGTTCAACGTGATGATCCTGGGTGTCGGTGCACTGGCAGCAAACTCGCTTTGCCCGTGGCTGCTGCAGACAGTCTATACCCGGGACGGGGTGACAGATTTTAAAGGTTTGTTCCTGGTCCCGATGATCTGCTCACTCGTCGCCTCAGTGGCGCTGGGGCTGCTGTTCCATCCGCCGAAGAATAATGCGGACGCAGCGGGCCCGGTTGTCACCGGTCACTGAGAAACTCGTCACTGTCTCTGCTCAGTTGTGCCTGCAGCCGGACGATGTTCGTCCGGCTGCAATCTTTTGCGGTTGCCCCATGTCCAGACGTGCTCCTGACATCACCGACAATCGTCGTGGCCCGCCAAAATTTGCGGCCGTTGCGCCGCTGGCGGGACTGCTGCTGACGCTGTTTGTCCTGCTGGCCGATCTCATCCCGCTGGGCGTTCCCGGGGAATGGGTGTGGTCCCGGCAGGCACTGCCGCAGGATGGATCCGAACTTGCTGATCGACTGTTCTGGCCACTGCTGGCAGGCTTGCTGCTGGTCGGAGCCGCTGTGTTCGGCGAGCTTGAATTCAGCAATCTGCGACTGAACCGAATCCAGCGCGGCATTCATCTGCTGCTGCTGACCGCCAGCACATTCATATGGCATGCCGCAGTCCTGCAGTCCGCAGCGTCACCGCAGCGTGAGCTGCGTCCGCTGTGGGTGTTGTACGATCGCTCGGCCAGTGGCTATTTTCTCAGGGCTCTCGAAGATCGCCGGCCATTGCGTCAGTTCCTGGCGGAATACGAGTCTGAGGCAGCGAAGGGAGACGTGCTGCATTCCGGGACGCATCCCCCTGGACTGCTGCTGCTTAACCGCGCCGCTCTGTCGGCAGCACGATCTTCGGGCTCAGTTCTGGCGACGGTCGCTTCCGCCGCAGTGTCACTGCAGCCGGCGGACGCGCTGGATGCATTTCGCCTGGTGGAAACGGAAGCTGCAATCGCACCACGTCTGACTGACTCGCAGCTGGCAGCACTGGCACTCACCTCCGCAGGTTCTCTGCTGGTCTGCTCGCTGCTGCCACTGACGGTTTATCTGCTGACACGCCAGTTTG
>JBJTPZ010000158.1:0-1875 GCA_046075365.1 Planctomycetaceae bacterium | reverse complement strand
AAAAAAAACAGCGGGAAAATCAGGCCCATCCGGTATTTGTGTGGGCAGGCCGTTTTCTCCAGCTCCACCAGCAAAGGCAGAAAACCCCAGGCTTTGAACAAATTCACATCACCAAAAGCCGTGGAACGCGATGGTCTGCCCAGGCGTCTTTCTCATACGCATGCTGAGCCTCATCAAGATTCCCGGATGGACCAAATTCGCGAAGCTGTTCCAAAGCGTTATGGCAATCGAGTCTGAATGCCCTTCAGTTCAGTCGCTGCAGCCGTTTTTGTGGCGTCGCAGATTGTCCGGTCGAAATGTCAGCCCGCTTTTTTCTGATCAAGGACAAGCATCGCTGGCGTTCCTGCCGAGTTTGGAATTGCCCGATGTGGCCTGGCGTTGCTCACCAAAGCCGGGTGACGCCGTAAGCATCGAATGCAGAATCAACGCCGACGACAGGAACCTGTTCGGCGATCGCCTGTGCGATGATCATCCTGTCGAAGGGATCCTTGTGGTGCATTGGCAGAGATGCCAGCAGTGAGGCATGAGCAATAGTTATGGGCAAGATCCTGAAGTCGTTCTCAATGATCCCGGCAGTCCAGAAGTGCTCGAAAGACACGCTCAACGGATACTTGCCGAGGCTTACTTTGATCGCCACTTCCCAATAGCTGGCGGGACTAATCAGGACATCATTGTTTCGATCTGAAATCTGGCTGAGTGCACGCAGGCTTAACCTCGGGTCATTCGTGAAGAACCAGAGGAATGCATGAGTATCGAGGAGAATTCTCACGGCATGTACTCCGCGAATCCCTCAAGATGCTGCTCGTCCTCCTGCTGCAAAACAATCATGCCTTTACCGAGCCCCGGGACTCTTGGGGAGCGTGACTGCGGAATTTCGCTGACGATCTTAGCAACCGTTTTTTCGTCTTCGGTGATCATGATTTCATCACCCGGTTCCAGCTGATGGACAAGTTCCTTCAACTTTGCCTGGGCTTCGTCGAGTGTGATGGATATCGACATTGTGGTCTCCTTGTGGTGCGACGGCGCCCGATCGTGCTGATGATGCCCGGTGGTGCAATTTTACACGAAAGTCTGCTGCAAAGGAGTCAGATCTGTGGAAAAATCGCCAGCTTGAGTGCGTGCAGGCAGAGAAATTTTCCAGGGAACGGAGTTCAAAGAGACAACCATTCACGCACCAGCAGCCTCTCGGTCAGCACGGCCATATCCCCGACTGGTGTGGTTTCACAGGACGTTTTGACGCCCGCTGTCCGGACCAAAAGTCCTCGAACGCGATGGTCCGCCCAGGCGTCTTTCTCACTCGCATGCTGAGCCTCATCTGCCTGCTCCTCAACGCCTCGACCCACAAGATTCCCGGATGGACCAAGTATTTGGCCGACTTTCCTGTTTCCCGAGACAAAACTCGGCGGCGTCCGTTGAGCATTCGCAAAGTGAATTCACCCGCATGCGGGTTTTCTGCCGATGGGCTCAATGAACAGGTAGGAGTCTCCGCAGGAGTGTCCAATGTCAATGCGTCGGTCCGGATTTGTGTGTGCGGCTGCAGTGCTGGCGGTCTGTGTTCCCTGTGTTCCCGCGGGCGACCACTTTCTGCAGTTTCGTATTGAAAAGACGCGATGTGGCGTTCCCTGCCACGATTATCAGGTGTCAGCGAAGCGAAACGTAACGCAGGTGGTGTCTGAAGCCGCAGTGACTTTCCAGGAAGGTCCGGCAAGGTTGCGGTCCAAACGAATGTATGTCGTTGAAAACGCCACGGCCGGCCCGGTAACGTTCAGCGAGATCACGGCGATCGCGGAGAATGACCGGGAGATCACTTTGAGTGGCATCGTGCGGCACGGCGGTGGAACGGGTTTGCTGCAGGGTGGCAAAGTCGAGATTCGT
>JBJTPZ010000157.1:0-2838 GCA_046075365.1 Planctomycetaceae bacterium | reverse complement strand
GGCAGCGTTTCAATGTCACCAATACCGTCTTCCACCAGCTTTCGCAGACGATAGTACCGGACACTGCCTGCAGATGTGTTCAGAGTGGCTTCTGCACCAAATGGATTTCCGGTAGTCATATCAGGCTCAACGCTATCTGCTAAAAACGGTGGAAAACGACCGACACGGGCCGACCGAGCGCGCGCGAAGCGAGCGCAGCCGGACAGGAAAGTCTAATCGGACAAGCAGACAAATCGAATCAGCCCGGCGACTTTCGTGGCGGAATTCTCAAAGGTCCTGGGGCAGGTGATCGGCTCAAACCGAGCAGAAATTGCCGGCGAGATCAAGCGATCGCTCAAATGCAACGAAAATCGCCCCCGGTTATCCTCGGATTGTCCAAATGGCCTAAAAAGCCGCTTATTTCATTAGACGGCGCATACAAAGACGGCCGATTTTCGGCGCCGCACTGCTCAGGCCGGCAAGCCAGAGCTGCCAATTTGTGCATGCCGGCATCAGCATTCCCGGTGGTCTGCCCGCCCCCCGTCCCGCAACTCACCGAATCCCCAGCACCGGACGAATAATCAGCCACGCACCTGCCGTCAGCAATGGTACTCCCACCAGATTCAGCAGCAAACCACGTCGCGCCATCTCAGCGGACGGGATCCGACCCGTGCCAAACACAATCGCATTCGGCGGAGTCCCCACCGGCAGCATGAAACCGGCACTCGCCGCAAGAGTCGCCGGAATGAACAGCATTCGAGGATCCAGACCCAGCGGTTCAGCCAGCGCCAGCAGCGATGGCAGCACCGCCGTCACTGTTGCCACATTGCTGGTCAGTTCGGTCAGCAGTACCAGAATCAGACAGATCGCAGCGACCGCCAGCCATGCCGGCTGACCCTGCAAAGGACCCTCCAGAGCTTTCGCCAGCCATTGTGCCAGCTGAGTCTTTTCGAAGGCGGAAGCCAGCGCAAAACCACCACCAAACAACAGGATCATGTCCCAGGGAAGTCGCACTGCTGTTGGCCAGTCCATCAATGGAATCGCTCGACCATCAGCACTGCGACTGCCGGACGGCAGCAGAAACAGCAGCACCGTCATCAGAATCGCCACCGTGGCATCGGAGATCGCGCCACGCCCCTGCAGCGCCGCCTGCAGCGCAGCGTCACCTGTCAGCCAGCCGCAGAACACTGCAAAATACGACTGCCACCCACTGAACAACTGCACTCGACCAATCATCAAAGGTTCTCGAAATACCCACAGCAGAGCCGTCAGCCCAAAGACCAGCAGCATCAGCCATTCGGCCTGTGACAGCGGCCCCAGCTGACGACGCCTCAACTGCAGCTCGCTGCGAATCCTGCTGTCGCCCGCCGTCGCGCCCGGCAATCCCTGCAGCAGACTGGCCACAACAATCGCCAGATATGTCAAAGCCAGAGGACCACAGACCAGCAGCCAGTCAGAGAAAAATACATCCGGAGCATCCGGTAATTGCTCACGATAAATCCCCACTGCCACACTGTTGGTAGGACTGCCCACCGGAGTCGCCATACCCCCCAGAGTTGCGGCATAGGCCAGGCACAACAGCAGCGGAATTGCCAGCGGAGATTTTGTGCATGGACCACCCTGCCCCGCCGGCTCTTCAAGCACCTGCAGCAGCGCCAGCACAATGGGCAGCATCAGCATCGTGGTGGCCGTGTTGCTGATCCACATTGACAGCAGAAATGTGGCCAGCGAAAACCCGATCACCAGACGCCGCGGACTGGCCCCCACAACACTGACCACCGTCAGCGCAATCCGTCGATGCAGCTGCCAGCGCTCAATCCCCAGCGCAATCACCATACCGCCAATGTAAAGAAACAAACTGTCCTCGGCATATGTCTTCGCCGTCTCTTTCGCACTTTGAATACCCAGCAGCGGGAAGATCGCCAGCGGCAACAAACTGGCGGCCGCAAGCGGAATCGCCTGCGTCATCCACAATCCGGCCATCAGCACCGCAACGGCAATCAAACGGTGAGCCGCTGCGGTCATGCCGGCCGGTGTCGGCAACAACAACACCGCACCAGCAGCTGCCACAATCGCCAGCGTCAGCCGCGGCGAAACGGACGGGCCGTCGGATTCCTCTCGCAACACTGCACTCGACTGGTCCATTCCCGACTCCTCATTTGTACTCACCAGGCATTCGGAACAATCACACGCAGCGAAAACACCACACAGTGTCCCATTCCATGCTAAGAGACCTGAACATCGAGAACCGCAGCAGTGTTAATCATCGCAAACTCTGCAGCTGAATTTCGGACCGACAGGGCTGCTATTCCTGGTTCCGGGGCCGGGAATTTCGGTAATGTATCAGTCCAGGCTGTGGTTTTCATAGGTTTTACCTTTGTTTTGCCGGTTCGAACGGCAGGGGACTTGCTGGGCAATTTCGCTGGAGCCTCAATGCTTCAGACACCATCGCGCTTTCCGCAAACCGCCGCGGACCCGGTCTTTGCCGGTGTTTTGGAAAGTTCGTTCGGCTGATCCACCGTTCACCTGCAGAAAACCATGATGCGCAGCAATAGTCTTGTCTCCCGGATTTTTGACAGAGTCTTTCGGGTGTCAGATCGGCGGCATTCGCTGCGCCGTCCGGCTTTCACTGAAAAGCTGGAACAGCGTCTGCTTTTGGTGGGTGATATCAATGGGCAGATCTGGGTCGATTCGATCGCCAACGGTCGCAACGATGCCGGTGAACGCAGTCTGGCCGGCTGGCCGGTGTTCATTGATTCCAGCGGTGATGGTCTGCTGACATCCGGCGAGCAGGTGACGGCTACCGATGCGAATGGCAAGTACCTGTTTGCAGGTCTGACGGCCGGCAACGTGCGCGTG
>JBJTPZ010000156.1:0-3238 GCA_046075365.1 Planctomycetaceae bacterium | reverse complement strand
GATTGAGTGATCCTTAACAGTCACGTGACGAATGTATCAATTGCGGTAAGAGACTTCATTCCAGGAGAATCAACGGACCTTTCCCGGGTCAGTGGTTCTACGTCGAGCGAACGTCTCGCTTTGCACGATGCCGTGGGGGCGTACAAAAGGGGTCAGGTCTGTTTTCGTCACATTTGCATAAAAAGAGACCTGCCCCCTTTTATGCTCCCGGACTTCGATTTGAAGGCTCGCGGGAAGCCGTTGCTAAGGCAGAACGCACTCTCTGGCGCTTCGGGCTTGTAAGGAAAGGCCCCGGCAGAAGACATGTCGGCCCTATCGAGCCTGAACGGCAAGACGCATAATGATTCGCGGTTCAATCAGGATCTACGAAAAAAATTTCCAACAAATCGTGAATCCGCCCGATGGAATCTGTCGGGGGAACTCTGGTTTCACGCCGTCGAACACTTCGGCAGACGCAGGGCCGCGAATCGAATCACTCCCGCCTCGAGAATAAACGCCACGGCGAGTCCAGCTCGAGAGAAAACTGTAGAGAATTCACCCCGGACAATACAGATCCAGTTTCAGGTTTGGATGGCCCCATGCTTCCACAAGTTTTCACTTGGAAATGGACAGCTACTGCGTCAGTCAGGATGGGTGGCACCGTTATGCTTGCTGTTTTGGTCCCCGCTGTTGTGGTCCTGCTTCCCTCAGTCTGTCGACGGTGAACGGTCGCAAGGGCCGCTACATTCCTTGCCGAAGACGCTTCCAGAGATCCTTGCAGGCTTCTTCTTCGGACACAAAGGTCTTTATCGCAACTCGCGTGCCACGCTCACTGTAATATGTCCTCCATTCTGTTTTGGATACACGCTCCAGACAGAATGCCTCACTGGGTAGTCCTCCATTTAAGCTATATTCGCTATTAGATATGTTGTTTTCGATGAGTTTGTTTTTAAGCTCGTTGATATTCATGTCAGATTCTTTTGATCTTGCGTCCCTTCAACAATGACAAAATATTTCGATCGAGTTTAATCTGCGTTCCCTTCTGTACTGGTCAGACGGGACTCAGAGTTTGGCCTGTGGAGAGATGTTGAGGAACGGCGGACGAATTTTTGGTGAGCTATTTTGAAGAATGCCGGGGGCCAGCCCCCAGCCCCCCCGGGATTTATCGCTTTTGGCCATCAACAGTTTTGCTTTGTTTGGGCAGGCTGTTTGCTGGCCGGGCGATAATGGGAACACGGGTGGCTGCTGAATGCAGCCACGGTTCTAAATTGGAACCCAGTAGTATTTGGTTCAGAGGATCTGTCGACGGCATCTCTCAGGCGCTCGGGTTGCTTCCCAGCAGAGCCCTGTCCTCCTGTAAGACAGTTGAGTCTATGTCAGGATTAGGCAATTGTCGCGAGGCTTTTCGGGGCATCGCAGATTTTTCCTTCCTTCTGCGTTCTGCTCGCGCCTGTCGCGCCTCTTCGAGCTTCCGATCACGCTCATCATGGATCGCCTGCTGGCGGCCCTCGAGCATGTCCAGCGGCGTGACGTAGCCGATTGCCGAATGCAGTCGCTCAGTGTTGTAATGGTCCACGAAACTGCCAACAGCCCTCTTCGTATCGTCGATCGTGAGCGGCGTCGAAGGCCGAATACACTGGCTCTTGATAGTCCGGTGATAGCGTTCAATCTTGCCATTGCTCTGAGGATAGAACGGGCTGGTGCGGACGTGGGTCATCCCGGAAATCTTCACGAACTGCTTGAAGTCGTTCGCGATGAACTGCGGGCCGTTGTCAGAAATGATACGCGGTCGAGCGTGCGGGAATCGCTCGAGACCCTGCTGCAGCAGGATCTCGATCTCCTTTTCACCCATTTTGGGCGCGATATCCCAGGCGACAACCAGTCGCGAAAAGCCATCGACGATTGTGGCCATGAACACGAAAGTGCCGGCGATGTTGATGTAAGCCACATCGATATGCCAATGCTCATGTGCCTTGATTGGCTGAACGAAACCTTTGCCTTTGCGTGACTCTTTGCCGCGGGGGCGCAGCACATCTGCCTGCCGCAGCACGTTGTAAACGGTGCCGGGACTGCAGGCCACGATGTCGGCATCCATCATCATCCATGTCAGGCGTCGATAGCCTTCGAGTGGATGGTCGTAGTGGAACTTGATGATTGCCTGCTTCTCGTCGTCGGTCAGCCAGTTGTCACGCGGAATCCAGCCGTTGTGCTCGTACTCACGGCCGTAGTTTTTTCTCCAGCCGGTAAATGTTGGAATCGGAATGCCGGCCCAACCAAGGATTTGCTGAGCAGAGATTTCAGTTTTCTCTGTCCAGCGATTGACGGAGTCGACAATCTGATCACGGGTGTCGTGGGGGCCCCCGGGTCGACTCAAGGCTCCCCATTGGCTGTTTTCAGCTGCACATGCTCCTGCAGCAGCTCAGCGATGACCTCGTTTTTCTGAACGAGCTTTGCCTCCAGAGCTTCGACTTCTTTCTCAGCAGCCCCTCAACGAAGCGGGCTCCGAGAATGGCGGCCTTCTCCTCGCCGGAATCATTGACACGTTTCCTATGATTGGACATTCGCGACAACCTTTCTGTAATTGCCAAACTCCCGCACTCTTTGCAGCCCGTGGGACGAAAATCAGCAAAACAACGGTTTTTGCATCGCAACAACTCCAGCCACATGGTGATCAACTTTCCTCACCGGCACTTTCGCATCCACCGAAATATAAGAAGTCCACCGATTAATCCACTGATCACAGTTAGAGGAGGGTTCACCACGATTCGGATTGCCAGTCCAAGGCTCCCACTGTGTGGACTCCTGCCCGGCACAAAGTGATCTGCAGCTTCAGCGAGAAAATCGGTAAGGACATAGGAAATGAATCCCAGAGTCGCACCGCCGAAGATCGAGGCAATGAAGATTCTTACTGTCGAGCGATCATACATGTTCAGACCCCTGGATATCCCTTCGAAAACTGAAGAAGCACCGCCGCGGCATTGTAATTTGCGTTGGAAGAACGAGATGCTTGCCATGAGTGATTTGACTGAGTCGAATCAGAAATAAATGTTCAACGCCGAATAGCGTGCGCGGGATGGGAACAAGGGATTTGGGGGGGCAGAAAGTGGTCATCTTAGTCTGATAGATGTGTGGTTACCAGGACACCAACATCAGGGGGCTGAGATGTCCACGAGAGATCTTTACCGCGTGTTTGGCTGTTCGCACGACTCACCGGTTGACTGCCGCCGGGAGGAAGGGGCTTTTGTCCTGGAAATGGAAT
>JBJTPZ010000155.1:0-8503 GCA_046075365.1 Planctomycetaceae bacterium | reverse complement strand
AAGGGGCTGATCGAGAAGCGGCTGCTGGTGTTTCTGGGCTTTCTGCTCAAGCCGGTCCCGATTGTGGTGACCGAGCACGATGACTACCGCTGGTTCGACTGGAGTCCTCCGCATCGCATTCAGGAATGGACCATCGATCCTCTGCTGTCTGCAGTGCAGCGGCATTTGCAGGCCAGTGGCGGACGGTGATAACCAGCGGGGCGGCCAGCCTTCCACGTTTCGGCAGTAACCAACGTGCTGGCACCGGGGCAGGTGGCAGGTGCAGGCGGAGTGTTTTGGGGGGCTCGGGCTGGAAAGCCCGAGCTACGCTGGGCGTAGAGTGTGTGTTTCGTAGCTCGGGCATTCTTGCCCGAGTTCTGCCCAGAGGCCGCCGGTGTGGCTGCAGGGTGTGTGCTCGGGCTGGAAAGCCCGAGCTGCGTTGGGCGTGTGTCGAGTGGCAGCGGAATTGGGCTTTGGTCTCTTAACCAACAGCGTTCAGAAACTGCAGGTCACCCGACGACAGGTCGTAGACCAGCCCGATGACTCGTACTTCGTCCGCATGCACCAGATTCCGTATTGCTTCGCTGCGTTCGAGGATGACGTCAACTGTATGGCAGACGTTGCGACGAATCGCATTGTTCAGCAGGTCGCCCTCCAGCAGCTGTGCCTGCTCGACAGCAGGCCGGATTTCTTCAATCAGGCGACCAATTGAGCCGGGAAGCGGGTTGCCGCTGAGTGCTGCTTTGACGGCTCCGCACTGTTCGTGTCCCATCACCAGCACCAGCCTGACTCCAAGATTCTGTACTGCGTACTCAAGACTGGCCTGTTCAAAATCACCCAGCACATTGCCGGCCACGCGGATCACAAACAAGTCACCCTGACCCTGGTCGAAAATGACTTCCGGCGAAACGCGGGAATCGGCGCAGCCAAGAATCGCGGCAAACGGGTACTGACCTTCAGCGTGTCGGCGGCGATCTTCGTGAGTTACCTGGATCTGCTGGCGCTCGTTCTGCAGGTAACGCCAGTGGCCGTCCAGAATGCGGCGAAAAGCCTGTTCGCGGTTTAACCCCTGACCGGGCTGATCAAGTCGTTCGGTCGGTTGTTCCCAGGGGGCAGGATGATGCATCGAAGGGGCTTTCGCTGGTCAGGTGTTATTCGACAGAGACGCCTTCTTCCGGATCCTTCTGCGGTGGTTCACTCTTGTCCCACTTGACAGCCTTCTCTTCGTCTGACGGTTCCGTCAGAGGGCGAACAACTCGGAATCCCACCCCAAGTGCATCGGTGAAGTACCAGATGCTTTGAGGAATCTGGGGGTCCTGCTGTTTCCATTCCAGGCTGGAGCCTTCACGAACGGCACTGCGGAGCAGATTGGGAGTATCATCCCAGCCACCGCCCCTGACGATTCGCGGGTATTCGGTCAGGGGTACCACAAGCGGATCGACAAGCAATTCTTTGCGCTGGCTGTAGGTGTCTGCGGAATACTGATCCAGTACCCATTCCGCCACGTTTCCGTGCATGTCATACAGGCCCCACGGGTTGGGCTTCTTTTTTCCGACAGGCTGATATTTGCCGTCGCTGTTGGCTTCGTACCAGGCGTAGTCACCCAGCGCGGCCGCGTCATCGCCAAAAGAATATGCGGTGGTCGTGCCGGCGCGGCAGGCATATTCCCACTCGGCTTCCGTCGGCAGCCGGTAAAAACGTCCGGTTTTGGCAGACAGCCAGGTGCAGTACATGCGGGCTGAGTGCTGAGTCATGCAGATGGCCGGGTTGTTTTCCCGTCCCATGCCAAAACTCATGTCGGTGTACGGGGGTGTTGGGCGAGTCACAGAGTCGGCCACTTTGTCTCGCGGCGTTGCCGGCTTGTTGTAGGCGGCGCGGCGAAGCGAATCGACGCGGTCACCCCACACCTCGTACTGGTTCCACGTGATCTCGTATTTGCTCATCCAGAACGGTGAAATCTGGACCTCATGCTGAGGCCCCTCGTCTTCGGCTCGGTCCGCTTCTGAGGCGGGACTGCCCATTACGACTTTCCCCCCGCGGACCGGCACCATTTCCAGTTTGAACGTGGTATGTTCCAGGGGTTCCGTGTAAGGCTTCATTTCAGCTTCCGAAGTCGCTGCAGCATCTGGAACCTTCAGAGGTTCCGGGCGAGCTACCTGGGCTGACAGCGGAGTTGTCACACCGACCGTCAGAACAACTGCGGTCAGTACCGCAGCAGACTGTGCAAGGAAAAAACAGATCCGTGACATGAAATCAAACCTGCGTCGAATGAAATGTTCCAAAACGTCAGCCCTTCGACTGTTCCTTTGCCCAGGTATCCTTCAGGGTGACCGTCCTGTTGAACACAGGCTGGCCGGGCCGGGAATCCGCATCAACGCAGAAATATCCCAGGCGTTCGAACTGAAAACGAGTATTGACGGGGGCCGAACCCAGTGACGGTTCCAGGCGCGCCTGCTGTGCCAGCACCAGCGATGCCGGGTTCAGGTTCGACTTCCAGTCCAGCGTCGGATCGGCCACTTCGTCCGGATCTTCGCAGCGGAACAGATGATCGTATAGTCGCACTTCAGCAGTTACGGCATGGGCCACCGAAACCCAGTGCAGGGTGGCTTTCACCTTGCGACCATCGGGTGCATCGCCGCCCTTTGTTGCCGGGTCATACGTGCAGTGAATCTCGGTCACTTTTCCGTCGGCATCCTTCACGACATTCGTGCAGGTGATGAAGTAGGCCCAGCGGAGCCGCACTTCACGGCCGGGGGAAAGTCGGAAGAACTTCTTCGGAGGATCCTCCATGAAGTCTTCGCGCTCAATCCACAGCTCGCGGCTGAACGGAACCAGACGAGACCCTGCCGCGGCATCTTCCGGATTGTTGACCGCAGACAGCTCTTCCGTCTGGCCGACCGGATAATTTGTGATCACTACTTTGACGGGATCCAGAACAGCCATGCGACGTTCAGCACGACGGTTCAGATCTTCACGAATATGGTTTTCCAGAACCCCCATGTCCATGGTGGCATTGTGTTTGGTGACGCCGACGTGAGCACAGAAGGCGCGGATAGCTTCAGGAGTATATCCGCGGCGGCGGAGACCTCGTAAGGTGGGAATTCGCGGATCGTCCCAGCCGGTGACGTAACCACCCTTCACCAGTTCCAGCAGCCGCCGCTTGCTCATCATCGTGTATGTCAGATTGAGTCGATTGAATTCGATTTGCTGCGGATGATGAATCCCCAGTGCCTGACAGTACCAGTCATAAAGCGGGCGATGGTTTTCAAATTCCAGCGTGCAGATCGAGTGCGTGATGCGTTCGATCGAGTCTGACTGGCCATGAGCATAGTCGTAGGTGGGATAGATGCACCACGTGCTGCCGGTGCGATGATGTTCCGCATGGCGAATGCGATACATAATCGGGTCCCGCAGCAGCATATGCGGATGTGCCATGTCGATTTTGGCTCGCAGCACATGGGCACCGTCACCAAATTCACCGGCCCGCATGCGACGGAACAAATCCAGATTCTCGGCAGCGCTGCGATCACGGTAAGGACTGGCAACACCCGGAATAACCGGAGTTCCGCGACCGGCGCGAATTTCCTCAAGCGGCAGACTGCAGACATAGGCCTGCCCCCGGCGAATCAGCTCTTCAGCCCACTGGTATAACTGCTCAAAATAGTCTGACGCGTAGTACAGCCGGTCGTCCCAGTCAAATCCGAGCCAGCGGACGTCTTCCATGATCGACTCGACATACTCGGTATCCTCCTTTTCAGGATTCGTGTCGTCAAATCGCAGGTTGCACTGCCCGCCGTACTGTGCGGCGATGCCGAAGTTCAGACAGATGCTTTTGGCGTGCCCGATGTGCAGGTAGCCGTTGGGTTCAGGGGGAAAGCGAGTCTGGACTCGACCTTCCCACTTGCCCGTACGCAGGTCATCCTCCACGATCTGCCGCACGAAATCCCGGTGTGTATCCGCTGCATCGTTCATTGAAAGTCACCTGACTGTCGCTGTGTGAACTGCTGGGTGTTCTGCTGTGCTGGTACGTCCGAATATCACGGCAGGTCCGTGGCACCCATGAGGAAACGGTCAACTTCGCGAGCTGCTCCGCGTCCCTCATTGATGGCCCAGACCACCAGACTTTGTCCGCGCCGACAGTCACCCGCCACAAAGACCTTTTCATTGCTGGTGCGGTATTTCTCGTGCTCACCTTCGTACCAGCTCATGCCGCCACGAGCCTCACGGATCCGGACTCCCAGCTGATCCGCCACCGGATGTTCCGGGCCCAGGAAACCGAGTGCCAGGAAGACGAGGTCTGCAGGGTACTCGCGTTCCGAACCTGGAATCGGAGTAAACGGCGGACCGCCTTCGGTCATTGTCTGCCAGTCAACATCAATGGTTTTCACAGCCTTCACATGGCCATGACCGTCATCGACGAATTCAACTGTCTGCACGCAGAATTCGCGAGGATCCGAGCCGAATTTGGCGGCTGCTTCCTCGTGGCCGTAATCCACCCGAAATACTCGCGGCCACTGCGGCCACGGATTGTTCGAAGAACGCTGCATCGGCGGCTGCTCGACAATCTCGAAGTTCACCAGCGAACGGCAGCCGTGACGCAGCGAAGTGCCCAGACAGTCGTTGCCCGTGTCCCCGCCACCAATCACCACAACGTGCTTGTCTTTGGCACTGATGTGGCGACTGTCACGCAGACTGCTGTCCAGCAGGCTGCGAGTATTCGGGCGGAGGAAATCCATGGCAAAATGGACGCCCTGCAGCTGCCTGCCTGGAACCGGCAGATCACGCGGGCGAGTTGATCCGGTGGCCAGGACGACCGCATCAAAATCTTCCAGCAGCTGCGTGCCAGGCACATCTGTGCCCACAGACATCCCCGTGAAGAAGGTAATGCCTTCCTGTTCCATAATCCGCACACGACGATCGACCACCTGCTTTTTGTCGAGCTTCATGTTGGGGATGCCGTACATCAGCAGCCCCCCCACGCGATCGTCACGCTCGTACACAGTTACGAAATGGCCCGCTTTGTTCAATTGAGCGGCTGCGGCCAGACCGGCAGGCCCCGAACCCACGACGGCCACCTTCTTGCCGGTACGCTGCTGCGGAGGTTCCGGGACTACCCAGCCCATTTCAAAGGCATGGTCGATGATGGCGCACTCAATGGTCTTGATGGCCACCGGCGGATCAGTCACGCCGAGACAGCAGGAACCTTCGCAGGGAGCCGGGCAGACACGACCAGTGAATTCAGGGAAATTGTTCGTGCGGTGCAGGCGATCCAGCGCCTCACGCCAGCGACCCTGATAGACCAGATCGTTCCACTCGGGGATCAGATTGTTGATCGGGCAGCCCGAGGCCATGTTGGCCATCATGTCGCCCGTGTGACAGAACGGAACGCCGCAGTCCATGCAGCGGGCGCCCTGGATTTTCAGATCCACTTCAGGAAGATGCTCGTGAAATTCTTTCCAGTCCAGAATCCGCAGCATTGGCTCACGGTCTGCCGGCACCTTGCGTGAAAACTCTTTGAAGCCCGTTGGCTTGCCCATCTCTCAACTGTCTCCGCTCGGAACTGCGTTCCGAAATGTTTTGCCTGCTGAAACTGATATGTGCCAGCAACGTGGCGGATGCGCGCACGGGCTGGTGCGGGTGAATCATAAATGCAAATGGCTGATACAATGAAGCCTTCCCGGCAACTGGGAATGAAAACGGTGGATTTTCATGAATCAGAAAGCTGGCCGTTTTCGCAGACCGCCTGTTTTCCAGTCGCGTTTGCCGGAAAATGTGACATGTCTTGAATTCCAGGTACGGTGCTGCGGATAATCGGGCCGGAAAACGAACATTCTGACGGTTCCCATTTTTCAAATTACCGGCATCCTCCCGCCCATGACACTGCCCCCCGGAAAATCGCTGCAGCCCTGGTTCCAGACCGTCGGCGATGTCGGTTCGGTCATCAACTGGTCGCATTTGTTCGAAAAAGAGCAGCCGGTCGAGATTGATATCGGTTCCGGACGCGGGCTGTTTTTGCTGACCGCCGCCGTGCAGCACCCCGAACGCAATTTCGCCGGGCTGGAAATAGACTTCACCGAAGGTCGCCGAGCCGCCGAGAGACTGCTGAAACGCAGCCTCCCGAATGCTCGAGTCATCGGTGGCGATGCCAACCGCATGCTGGCTGAAATGATCGCTCCCGCCAGTGTCGATGCGGCCCACGTGTATTTCCCGGATCCGTGGTGGAAGACTCGCCACCACAAACGCCGCATTTTCAACCCCGAATTTACTCAGCTGCTGGCCCGAGTTGTGAAGCCCGGAGGCTGGGTGCACCACTGGACCGATGTGGCCGACTACTTCCAGATGGTTCGCGGCCTGATGGACGTTCATCCCGAGTTTCACGTCTGCACGCCGCCGGAAGAACGCGATGCCGCAAACGATATGGACTACCAGACCAGTTTCGAACGCAAGAAACGGAAACTGGGATTCCCTATCTACCGAGCCCTTTGGCAGCGCCGCTGATCACGGCTGGCTGAGGCAAACACAGCAACGCTTCAGCCATCAGTGCCGCAATCATCAGGATCAGGAACGCACGCCAGACTTCTGCTGCCAGCGAGTCGCTGCTGCCGGCCGAATCGCGGATCACGGTGAAATTCAGCCCGCTCAGAGTCTGCTGCAGCTCTTCATCCCGCAGTCGCTCAACATCGTCTTCCTGCAGTGGCCTGTTTAAAGCAAGCAGACGGTCCTCCGACTGCCAGACCCCCGGGACCAGCGGTCGGTTCACCGACAACACAGGCTGAGATTCAGGGTCCAGCGGCACCCAGTCGGCTGTGGCCGAGCTTTCAAGGGAGCCACAGGGATACAGGCGAGCATTTCCCTGGCCCTGCAGTCCCGTCGCCAGGGCACGCTGCACCAGGACGTAGAACACAATCCCATTGCTGGCCAGACCGGAATATTGCGGCCCCGGCAAAGTGGCACAAAACCAGACACTGCCGGATTCCACCTGGGCTCGTACCAGCAGCGGCATCCCGTTCCCCAGGCCCGCCAGCTCCGCTGCCGGTTCCCCGGTAATCCGACATGCCTGAAAGACTGGGATTTGTCCGAGCGGCAGCGGGGAGCCACTGCGGGTGTTTGCGAGCAGTCCGGAGTCGGTCCGCCAGCCGCTGATCGCAAACTGTTCACCCTGCTCAGGAGCAGCCCAGCCGGACCAGCCAAGGCCAAAAGCGGTGGCGGAGGAAGGTGCAGGCGGCGGGAAACAGATCAACGCTCCCCCACGCCTTACCCACGCCTCCAGCTGCTGCTGCATCTGACCGGCAGGCAGTTCCGCCTGCCATAAAATCAGGGCCGTCGTCTGCAGGTCAATCGTTTCGGCAGCCGCTGATTTCACGATGCTGGCTTCCACGACAACACCACGCTCAGACGGCACGGCAGCCGCCAGTCGCAGCAGCTCGGCGGAAGCTTCGTCATCCGAGACAATGACCGTTTTTTGCACCGGCGGTTCAGCGTAGACAAAGTTCCAGACATTGTCCTGCGGATTGCCGTCACGCGGCAGCTCAAGTCGTCCCCAGCCGCGAATTGCATCCCGGTCAACCGGGATGGCGTGACCGCTTAGTCTGGCCGAGCCGGCTGACAGCTCGACTTCAAATGTGGAACGCGCGCCGTTGATCACCAGCGTCAGCGGAACGCGACGAGTCTGCTCAGAGATGACTCCTGACGTCTGCTGAACTTCAACGTCCAGCAGCAGTTCGGCTGCGGATTCCGTCTCACGCCGCTGGATGTTACTGACCTGCACCGCGAGGTTCTCTGGGCCGTCATCGCCATACAGCAGCAGATACAGCCGCAGCCCCTGACGCTGCGACAGCTGCTGGCGCACGTCGTTCCAGCGTCCACTGGCAGGCTGCCAGCCACTGCGCTGCAGATCGGAACAAACCCAGACATCCGTTCGCCCGGCTTCGCTGGTGGCGATGAATTCGGCTGCCGACTGCATCACCGATGACAGATCTGCGGCCGTCGCTGTGGTGGATGTTTCGGCGAGTTCAGACAGTGAGGCTGCATCCGCCAGGTCGACTTGCCGACCGGTTGCTGTGTCGAACAGCACTGTTCTGGAATTGCGGCCCAGATCACGGAACAGCCCGGAAACTTTTTCGAGCGCGGTGTCGCGACGCGACAAACCACTTTGCGGATCCTGCAGCTCCATGCTGGCAGAACGGTCCAGAATGATGACCGTCAGTTCCGGAGCCCCGCCGCCGGCCAGCCCCAGCCAGCCGCCTGACATGGGGCGACTGAGCGCCAGCAGCAGGCCGGCAATGGCCAGCATGCGAGCAATCAGGATCAGCACGTAACGCAGCTTAGCCATGCCGCGCACCATGCGTTTTGCCTGCAGCAAAAACATGGTCGCCGCCCACTGCACTGTTTTATGCCGATTCTGATTGATCAGATGAATCACAATCGGCAGCAAAATCAGCGGAAAAGCGTAGAGAATTGAAAACTGCAGGAAGGTCATGAATTGATAACCCGCGGCGAGGGCTGGCAAAAGGCCGGCGACAGG
>JBJTPZ010000154.1:0-8138 GCA_046075365.1 Planctomycetaceae bacterium | reverse complement strand
AATCCGAGTAGCACTTCCTGATCGCCCTGGCTCCCTTGGCGCAGTCGCATCAGCAATTGGTTTTGCCGGCGGCGACATTAGAGGCTTAGTGGTCCTTTCATCTGAGGGTGGACGCGGAATCGATGACATCACAGTTGCATTCCCCGGAACCGATCCAGCCGACCTAATCAATGTATTAAATGCCATCGGTGGCGTTGAAGTTCTATCTGTAACGCCAGTCAGTTAATAACTTTCTACCCGGGCTGTCCCCTCTGCACCCCCGAACCACTCCCGGCCCGCTCTGCGCCGGCTGCAGGCATCGACTATCCCCCGGAATGCTGCCGCACGGCTGGCTGACATCCGGCCCGCCCTGATTTCGCCGGCAGTCTCAGACCGCCCGCCACACGCCGTGCGTCAGCGATTCTGACCCGCGGCCCACCGACTGACAGGCTCTCCGAACCCCGTTGCACAGTCGCAGTCGGAACTTCGCATTCAACCAATCAGCCATCCGAAAGTTTCTGTCATGTCCACTGCCTCTGCTGAGACTCGAGCCAACAGGCCCGTCGTGAAAAAGGCCATCGGCCCGCGACTCAGAATTATCTTCTTCATCGTGCTGGCTCTGCTGGCGATGATCGGTGCCAACAGTCTGTATCTGGCCGGAGTCACCTTTCTGGCATTCTGGACCGGACAAACTTACGAAGACTACTTCTACAACTGGATGTTCCTCGTCCACATCGTGCTCGGGCTGCTGATCGTTACGCCGTTCCTGATCTTTGGCATCATTCATATGCGGAACACGAAGGACCGCAAGATTCGCCGCACAGTGATGATCGGGTACGCACTCTTCGGCGTCTGCCTCGTGGTGCTGATTACCGGATTCCTGCTGTTCCGCAGCTTCGTGGATCTGAAACAGCCGGCCCTGCGTTCGCTGGTTTACTGGCTGCACGTTGCCGGGCCGCTGGCAGGGGGCTGGCTGTACTGGATGCATCGCCTCGTGGGGCCTAAAATTCGCTGGCGGTCCGGACTGATCTGGGCCGGCGTCGCAGCCGCATCCGCCGCCGGGATGGTCTGGTGGCAGTCCACCGACCCCCGCGAATGGAACGTCGCCGGGCCCGAGGCCGGTGAACAGTACTACTTCCCGTCACTGGCCCGCACTTCCACCGGCAACTTCATTTCCGCCAAAACTCTGCAGATGGATGACTACTGCCGCAAATGCCACCAGGATGCTCATGATGACTGGGTGGCCAGTGCTCATCACTTCAGTTCTTTCAATAACCCTGCCTACCTGGCCAGCGTTGCGGAAACTCGCGAAGTCAGCCTGAAACGTGATGGCAATGTGCAGGGCTCACGCTTCTGTGCCGGTTGCCATGACCCCGTACCGTTCTTTAGCGGGGCCTTCGATGATCCGAAATTCGACATGCTCAATCACCCCACGTCGCAGGCCGGCATTACCTGTACCGTCTGCCACGCCATCACACACGTCAACAGCAACCTGGGCAATGCCGATTACACCATTGAAGAGCCGGAACATTATCCCTTTGCCAGCAGCGACAACGCTGTGCTGCAGTGGATCAACAATCAGCTGGTGAAGGCCAAGCCGTCATTCCACAAGAAAACGTTTCTCAAACCCCTGCACAAATCGGCCGAATTCTGCGGCGCCTGTCACAAGGTCCACCTGCCGTTCGCACTCAATCACTACAAGGAATGGCTCCGCGGACAGAATCACTATGACAGCTGGCTGCTCAGCGGTGTTTCCGGGCACGGTGCCCGCAGCTTCTACTATCCGGAAACTGCACAGACTGACTGCAATGGCTGCCACATGCCGCTGAAGGAATCAGAAGATTTCGGAGCCCGCATTTTTGATGACTCAGGCCAGCTCAAAACTCACGATCATTTCTTCCCTTCAGCCAATTCGGCCATGAACTGGATGACCGGAAATGATCGACACATCGAACGCCATAAGGCGATGCTGAAGGGCACGATGCGAGTTGACGTTTTTGGAGTTCGTGAGGGCGGCACACTCGAAGGGCAACTCACCGCGCCACTCAGACCGCAGGTTCCCGCACTGAAACCAGGCTCAGCCTACCTGCTGGAAACAGTCATTCGCACGCTGAAGGTCGGCCACCACTTTACTCAGGGCACCACCGACTCAAACGAAGTCTGGCTGGAAGTCACGCTCACCAGCGGTGACCGCACACTGGGAGCCAGCGGGCTGATCGGTCCGGATGGCTCGGTCGATGAATGGTCTCACTTCGTCAATAATTTCATGCTGGATAAGAACGGTGATCGCATCGATCGTCGCAATGCTCAGGACATCTTCGTCCCGCTGTACCAGCACCAGATTCCGCCAGGTTCCGGGCAGACCGTACACTACAGCTTCCGGCTGCCCGCGGATGTGTCAGAGCCCCTGCAGGTCAAAGTACGACTGCTGTACCGCAAATTCGACTCGATCTACATGAATTACGTCGATCGGAAGACGGCCGAACTGGGCCGCCCGATTCGCGGCCACCAGCAGGATCAGCCGTATCGCAATGAACTTCCAGTCCTGGTGGTCGCGGAAGACAGTGTTGTGTTCCCGATCGCCGGCGGAGCGGCCGTTGAAAATGCGGTGCGCGAGATTCCGGAGTGGCAGCGATGGAATGATTACGGCATCGGCATGCTGCTGAAAGGCAAGGCCGAGCTGCGGCAGGCCATGGAAGCATTCCGCCGCGTCGAAGAGCTGGGGCGATATGACGGCCCCCTCAACCTCGCTCGCGCACTCGTCGAAGAAGCCGGACCAGGACAGCTGGATCAGGCGGCTGCCGCACTGCAGCGAGCCGCTGCGTACAAAGAGCCGGCTGCTCCGCCATGGACCGTCGCGTGGCTCAGCGGAGTCATCAATCGGCAGCAGGGACGACTGGCAGACGCCGAAGACAATTTCCGCCAGGTCGTGGAACAGAAAACTGACGAAATGGTCCGCCGCAAATTTGACTTCAGCCGCGACTACGTCGTCAATAATCTGCTCGGACAGACCATCTTCGACCGTGCTCAGCAGATTCGCGGCAGTGATGACGAGGCAAAGGCCAGACGTCAGGCTCGGCTGCAGGAAGCCGCACAGGTCTTCAGTCGCACACTTGAGATCGACAGCGAAAATGTGGATGCCCACTACAACCTCGCTCAGCTCTTTCAGCAGCTGGGCAAGACAGAACAGGCCGCTGTACATCAGGCGGCTCACGAAAAGTACAAAATCGATGACACGGCCCGCGGCGAGGCTGTCGCTGCAGCTCGCCGGAAATATCCCGCAGCCGACTTCGCATCTGAACCGCTGGTCGTTTACGATCTGCAGCGAACTCAGGTGTCACAGCAGCAGGCTGCCGATGCGCAGCCCGTCACCCCGGACGGCAGTGCAGAAGAATAAATCCGACAGTTACCGGTGAAAGACTTCCGATGGCAGAACGCAGGAATCAGGACAGCGACCAGACCGAAGAAATTCAAAACGACGAAGTCGTCGGTCGCGCAATTCGCATGTCACTGGCCGTATTTGTGCTGCTGGCAGCCGGTGCAGGTGTCGGCTGGTGGCTGACCCGACCAAAAGTCGCGCCAGTTGCCGGACCGGCCACCAAAACTGCTTTGCCGGCAGCTCGCTCGGGACCGCAGATCGAAATCCCCGCCATCCCTTTCACTGAGATTACTCAGGCTGCAGGCATTGATTTCGTCCACGAAAACGGGGCGGAAGGTGAAAAACTGCTGCCTGAAACGATGGGTGGCGGAGGTGCCTTCTTCGATTTCGACAACGATGGTGACCAGGATCTGCTCTGCGTCAACTCCGGCATCTGGCCGTGGGCCGCCCAAAAACCGGCACAGACTCCCGTTTCAGCCCTCTATGCAAATGACGGCGCGGGCCGCTTCACCAATGTCACTGCCGGGTCCGGCATCGACGTCGCAATGTACGGCAACGGAGTCGCCTGCGGGGATGTTGACAACGACGGTGATGTCGACCTGTTCATCAGCTGCCTCGGACCCAACCACCTGTTCCTTAATGAAGGACAGGGGCACTTCCGCGATGTCACAGAAATGGCTCAGGTTGCCGGGGATGCTGCGGCATGGAGCACCAGCTGCGGCTTCATTGATATCGAAAATGATGGTGACCTCGACCTGTTCGTCTGCAACTACATTCAGTGGGATCGTGACACCGATAAGGGCATGAATTTCACGCTCGATGGTCAGCTGCGAGCCTACGGCAGGCCCACCGATTTCAAGGGAGCCTTCCCCATGCTGTATCTGAATGATGGCAAAGGTGTGTTCACCGATGCCTCGGTGCAGCTTGGTGTTCAGGTGCGTGACCCGAATACCGGTGCACCCCTGTCCAAATCCCTCGGTGTGACTTTTCCCGATCTCAATGCTGATGGCCGACCTGATATCATGGTTGCCAATGACACCGTTCAGAACCTGCTGTTTCTCAGTCAGCCTGGCGGCGGGTTCCAGGAATCTGCTGCCGGCTCCGGAGTAGCCTTCGATAACGCCGGAGCCGCTCGCGGAGCCATGGGACTGGACTTCGGCAGCTTCCGCAATTCCGCAGCGGTCGGCATTGCCATCGGGAACTTCGCCACCGAAATGACGGCCCTGTACGTCTGTCAAAACCCCGGCATGGCCATGCCCGTCTTTCGTGACGAAGCCGTTTCCAACGGGATCGGTCCCGTTACCAGAACGGACCTGAAATTCGGCGTGCTGTTCCTCGATGCAGATCTCGACGGACGACTCGACCTGTTCGAAAACAACGGACACCTCGAAGAAGACATCAGCATCGTCCAGTCCAGCCAGCAGTACGAACAGCCTCCGCATCTGCTGTGGAACTGCGGCCCCGAGGAAGAAACCGAATTTGTGATGCTGTCGGAGCAGAAAACCAGTGCCGACTTCGCCAAAAGAATGGTCGGCCGCGGAGCCACCATGGCCGATATCGATGCCGACGGTGATCTGGACCTCGCCCTCTTCGCATCCGGTGCCCGCCCAAGGCTGCTCCGCAATGACCAGGCGGCAGGCCATCACTGGCTGCGAGTTCGTCTGCGGGGGGTGACTGTAAATCGCGATGCCATCGGGGCCCAGCTTCAGCTGCTGCTGCCCGACGGCACGACTCAGTACCGCACCGTCATGCCAACTCGCAGTTACCAGTCGCAGGTCGAGCTGCCGGTGACCTTCGGGCTGGGTAAAAATACGACCGTGAAGGAGCTGCGGATTACGTGGCCGGGCGGACAGCAGCAGCTGGTTGAACCGGGAGCGGTCGATCGGCAGATCGAAGTGCAGCAGACGGAAAATCCGGCCCGGTAGTGCTGCCCGGACGCCTCGGCCTGCTGCCGCTGCACCACACTGTGGCGTTTTCACACAGGGGGATGGTGATTTCCTGCACTGCAGCAGCAGTCAGTGAATAATAATCGCCTTAGGACTCATCGTTTTCCCTGATACTTTTTGGCATCGACCGGCAAAAATGACCGGAGTTCCCCGTACCTGATCTGTCGATGAAGTGGGATTCTACCGATAATCCTGAAGATTGAACCTTTGTTTCAAAGGGTCTGTTTGAAGGTTTATCCCATGTCTTCGGTCACCGCTGGGGGTCTCAGGCCCCGTTTTGTGGTTCAGCAGCCCATGTTTTGGTTTCTGCTGGCCCAGTTGCCGGCGCTGCTGCTGTACGGTTACCAAAGCTGGCCCAGTGCTCAGTTTCGGGCTTTTCCGCTGTTTTTGCTGGGCGGGCTGTGGATTGCCGTCAGTGAATGCGGTGGTCGCCGGGAACGCTGGCGTCCTGAATGTTTCCTGCTGATTTTGGCCAATCTGGCGGCCTTTGCACTGGGTGCCCTGAAGGGGTCGGCATGGCTGATTTCCTGCGGTGCAGCCTGCGGGGCCTTTGCCTGGATTCTGGCTCGGCGGCGACATGTGGCCGGTCGCGTCATTTTTTCTCTGGCACTGCTGCTGCTGCTGCTGGTCCGTCTGCCGCCTTCGTTCAGCAAGCCGCTGGAATCTCGCTTTGATGCGGCCGTCAGCAGGCTGGCGGGTTCGGTACTGATTGCTTCCGAAGTACTGCATTATTCTGATGCTGCTGGTCTGCACCTTGAGCAGCAGGTGCTGGCTGAGACCGATCTGCGGGGCGGACTGGCCGCCTGTTATTCGCTGGTCGTGCTCAGTCTGATCATGGGAACGCTCATGCACCGGTCTGCACTGCATCTGCTGCTGCTGCTGCTGGCTGGTGTCTGGTGCGGACTGATGATGTCGGTGGGCGGTACGGTGCTGGGTGTCTGGTTTTATCTGTGGACTGGTATCGATGTCTCCTCTGGCATCGCCGGTCTGATCTGGCGTTTCGACGTCATGCTGCTGGGCCTGGCGTTTGTCTGGAGTGCCGACCAGGCCATTCTGGTGCTGACACATGCCATCCCGGTGATGGATGAAGTGGTGTCAGGTCGTCGAGTGATTCGCCGCCACGATGACGACGACGATGAAATGCTCGAAAGGCCCATGTTTCGTTCGAACGGCATGACGCGTTTCTTCAACACCTGGATTGCCCCGGCCCGTCCCGGACAGCCATTGCTGGCTGGTGTTCCTGCTGGTGCCGTTGTTTCGCCCGTTCGCAGCAGTTCCGGCAATTCTCAGGGCAAAACTGCTGCACCCGCGGTGGCAGCCGCTGAAGACACACAGCCTGACGAGCTGCGGCTGCAGGGGGCTGGTCCATGGATGCTGGCTTTGACCGCCGCAGTCGTGATGCTGATCGTTCAGGCCCTGCGATTTCTCCGGATCTGAGGTGCAACAATGAGCAATGACAACTTGCCAGAGAATGATTCGTCGCAGGGTGACTGGAATCGTCGTCGCGTCAGTTATCTGCGGATGGGGCGGTCGTTTATCGACGGCATCAATCCCAGCCGCAGCCTGAATCCCCTGAAAAGCCTGTTTCGACGTCGCCGTGAAATCGTCGAAACCGCGATGAACTGGTTTTACTCGCGCAACTGGGAACTGGGCTACTCCGCTGCTCCTGTCGGCCTCGTTTCAACACTGGCCCTGCTGACGGCACTCTGGGCCGGCACTCATGCAGATCTCAGCACACATCGCATCTTTCTCATTCGCTCGCTGCAGAAATCCGTGGCAGAGAAGGACACCAGCAAACACGAACTCAGCCTGCGGGCACTCCGTGACCTTGAGCCGCTTAATTCAGACTACGCACTGCAGCTGGCCGAACTGCTGAAAAGCAACAATCGCCTGGATGAGGCCATTTCCGTTTTGCAGCCCTATGCGCCCGGGGATCGCAGCGGCAGCCCCGAAGTCCGACTCTGGCTGCTGAACCTGGCAGAAACCGACAGTGCCGCTCTGCCTCTGACTGAAGACGAAAAAGTCACACAGCTGCAGCGAATCCTGGAGGAAAAGAAAGGTCATCCCAAAGCCGCCATGCAGCTCGCCGAAATCTGGTTCCAGCGGTCCGAGTGGCAGCTGGCCGAACGCTGTCTTGAAGAAGCTGCGGCCATCAACCCCGAAGTCAATCTGCAGCTGCTGGAAATGCGGCTGCGGAGGAAGCAGGATTTGGCTGACCGAGTCCAGACGGCGCAGCTTGCGATCAAAGCCCTTCGCGAAAAACTTAAAGAACAGTCGGGCGATGTTGACCTCACCTGTGCCCTGGCCGAAGCCCTGTTTCTCGCCGGACTTCCCGGCGAAGCCCGCGAAACTTTGGAAGAACTGCTGGAACGTCGGGACGATGAGCGTGTCAAAAAGACGCTCAGCCAGCTTGAGACACTCGTGGCCCGCGCCCGCCTGATGCAGTCTTTCGAGAACAAGGACGCCTGCACCGTTCTGCTGGTTCGCGCTCTGGAACTAAACCCCGCCAACACCGATGCCGTCGCACTGCTCCGCAGGCTTGACCAGGCCGGTGCACTGATCACACCCAGGTCACTGCAGCCCTGTCTGGATTACTGGCGACTCTTTACGACACCGCGTGGCTCCCGCACCTCGGACACGTCGATCTTCCGCAGTCGCGCAAGATGGCGCACGCGGTCGCGCGATTGCTCGACGGTTCCCCGGAAGTGGTCACGATCAGTCTCGCGGCGCGCGACGAACTCTGCGAAGCTTTGAAACTGCGCCCCGAACGCGTCCACGTGACGCCGCTCGCTCCCGATCCCGTGTTTCGTCGCGAAGCTTCGCCGGAAGTCCGC
>JBJTPZ010000153.1:0-3869 GCA_046075365.1 Planctomycetaceae bacterium | reverse complement strand
TCTGCTGCCCCCCAAAACCACCCGCGCCCAGTTCATTCTCCGCTGCACACTGTCCCACACTCAACACCACTCCGTCATTGTCGGCACCGCCAGCCTGCAGCACCTGCAGGAAAATGTCGCCGCTGCCGCCGCCGGCCCGCTAACCGCTGAAATCCTGCAGCAGGTGCACGCGCGAGTCATGGCAGTGCTGGCACAATCTGCTCCAGTGGGGTAAGCTTTCCTGCGATCGCTTTCTGCTTCAATGCTCGGAGTCGGCCCGTGAACTTCAATGCCCGCCAACCGACAGGTCTGAACACAAGCCACTTCGCAGAAACTCTGCAGATTCTTAAACACTACCCCTCCCGTCCCAGAAATGCCGACAGCCCACGGCTGTACTCTCGACACATCCGAAACTCTGTAAATGCAGTCCTGCAAATCGTCGGCTGGGCCGTCGCGATCTTTCTCTGGCTGTTCGTGTGCCTGATGCTTCAGAGCAGTCAGCAGTCGGAACTAACTGTTCTCCTGCTGGTGTTCGGCATCATGCTGGCCCTGCTGTTTCTCCGACTTCGCCACCGAAAACCAGTGACACCCCCGCCAGCGTCGCCGGCATCCGCTCCCATCTCTGAACCCGCTCCGACCGACAGTTCCCGCCAGTCCGACCAGCTCTCAGCAGATCATGGCAATCAACCCCATCCCGCTGACAATCCAGAACCCGGCCACGAATTTGAACCTGCGGCTGATGTTTTTCCGCTGCGGCCTGACACCCCGCCTGTCAACGAGGCTCCGACTTCTGTTGCTCGCCGTTGTCTGATCTTTGCCGTCTCACTGGCTCTCTACGCAGCGATCGCTGTTGAGGCACTGCCGGACCTCAACACCACCTGGATCGTCCTGACCGTCCTGCTCCATGAAATCGGGCACTTTGTCGCCATGTACCGGCAGGGATATTCAAACCTCCAGATGTTCTTCATCCCCTTTATTGCCGGAGCTGTGGCCGGTACCAAAGCAGATGCAACACCCGCCGAACAACTGCGGATGCTGCTCGCCGGACCAGCACCCGGACTGCTGCTCGGCTGCAGCATCTACTGGCTGGACACACTGCAGCCCATACCGGCTGCCCGCACGTTCGCCATCTGGCTGGTGGCACTCAACCTGCTGAATCTGCTGCCCGTCTGGCCGCTGGACGGTGGACGCATCGTGTGGATTCTGTTCGCCCGCCATTCCGCTTTCACTCAGGCTGTACTCTCAGCCTGCAGCTTTGTCGGCGTGTTCTTCCTGCTGTTCGCACCACAGGGCGGAACCACCTTTCTCATCGTGATGACCGTGCTGCTATTCGCCTGGCTGCCTGTTCGTTACCATGACGCGAAAGCTGCCCTGCTGTTCCAGCAACAGCACCCCGATGCTCCCGCAGAACTTAAACAACTGTCCGAACAACAGCTCTGGACTCTGTACTGGCTGGCCAGACCGGCAAAGCCCGCTGGTAACGGGCCGGGAACGCGAGCCATGGAGATGATGAACATCTACAGTCGCGTCTCTTTGCTGCCGCGGTCACCAGCACAGTTGCGGTACCTGCTGGCATTCGTGCTGCTGTGGCTGATCACTCTGGCAACAGCCGCCGGCACCAGCCTGCAGCTCGATGCCCGCGACGCCTCCGCAGCCACCGCCACACTCTTTGATTCCTTCATGCCCGGCTGAGCCCCTCAACGGAATCGCCCCAATTGCAACACAATTCCGCTCCGATTTGCCAGTTCCACCGCCAGTCATGTCGTATTTGTCGCTTTGTTGCTAAAATTCAACACACAAATCACCGGCTGCAGCTTCGCATCAGCCCATTCCGCACGTCAATCCTCGCAGCAGCAAGGGTCTGCAATGCCAGCCACCTGTCGAATATCAGCTCTCCTGCTGTGCCTGCTGCTGCCACTGATCCTGCCCTCCGCCGTCGCCGACGACCAACTCGCCACGATCCGCCAGCGAGGCACTCTGCGGTGGGGCGCTGATCGGGAAGGCGGCGGACCTTTCGTCTTCCACAAACCCGGAAATCCCGAACAGCTGGTCGGCTTCGAATCAGAAATCGCAGCACTGATCGCCGCACACATCGGAGTTAAACCCCGGTTCGTACAAGGACAGTGGGACAAACTGCCCGATATGCTCGACCGCGGGGACATGGACATCGTTCTGAACGGCTTTGAGTACAGTGAAGAACGAGCCGCCATCTATGGCACCACCACCCCCTACTACCTCTACGAACTGCAGCTGCTGGTCCGCAAAGACAACACCAGCATCAACTCATGGGAAGATCTCAGACAGCACCTGCAGCAGCACGGCGGGCAGGTTTCACTGCTCGGAGGTGCTGCAGCAGAAGCCTTCACCACCGACTACTTCGGAGACAGCGTCCAGCTGGCACTGTTTGACGGTGTCACCGATGCCATGCGCGCCACCGAGCTGGGCGCCGACAACATCATCGCCAATGTCCAGGATCTCCCCATCTGGAACTTCTACAGCAACGCATTTCCAAACCTGCGAGCCGCCGGTGGCCCCGTCGGTCAGGGCTTCTACGTCGGACTTACTCGCCGCAGCGATACCGCTCTGCTGGCTGCCGCCAACGAAGCCCTGCTGAAAAGCCGCCAGACCGGCCAGCTGCAAAACATCTTCGCCCGCTACGGCATGTGGAACCCCACTCAGGCAAAATACACTCAGGAACAGCTGCAGGCCAACCCCGCAAACCCGGCCGTTACCGAAAACCCCGATCCGCTGCTGGCCCAGGCCTCCTCCCCGTCCGGACTGGACGCCGTGCGTGAACGAGGCTGGCTGCTGGCGCAGGCCGCCACCGTCACCGTGGCACTCTCGTGCCTCGCCATGCCGCTGGCCATCGCCATCGGACTGTCCATGACACTGCTGCGACTCTACGGCCATCCCGTGCTGGCAAAACTGGCCGGAGCCTGGGTGGAAATCGTCCGCGGCACGCCACTGGTCCTGCAGCTCTACGTCATCTACTTCCTCATCCCGGAATTTGCCGCCTTCCTGATCCCCGGCAGCCAGTTCTCAATCTCCGCCTTCTGGTCCGCCGTACTGGGCCTCGCCATCAACTACTCCGCCTACGAAGCCGAAATCTACCGCGCCGGCCTGCAGGCCGTGCCCAAAGGTCAGATGGAAGCCGCCATGGCACTCGGCATGACCCGCAACACCGCCATCCGACGAATCCTCATTCCCCAGGCCACCCGCATCGTGATCCCACCCGTCACCAACGACTTCATCGCCCTCTTCAAAGACACCGCCGCCTGCAGCGTCATCACCGTCGTCGAACTGTCCAAAGAATATTACATCCACGCCCGTGATACCCAGGCCGTCGTCTCACTCGGACTGCTGACCGCACTGCTCTACCTTGCCATGAGCTATCCACTGTCACTCATTGCCGCCCGCCTCGAAAAATACCTCGGCTCAGAAACCACCTGAGTCAAACCGCCTCACGACAATGGACCACCAATCCCCCCGCCCCCAAATTGCTCCATCAAACAATTCTTGAAGCCCCGCGGGCCATGGCATCCATGCCATAGAGAGTAGATTTGAGAAAGTTGAAAGGAGAGCAGGCAGTTCACCACACACCACAGCAGCCCCCTGCCTTTCCCTTCGCGGCTTCGCGGCTTCGCGTGAGACCAACCGCGTCCCAGCCCCGTGCGGCGATCTCCACGGCGCCCAAACGCAGAGTACAGATCTCGGGCTGGAAAGCCCGAGCTACGAAGACTTCCCCCCGGCGATTTCTCGTGCTCGTGCTCGTGCTCGTGCTCGTGCTCGAACACTAATTCCTCCCCTCGCCCCCGTGCAACGGGGGAGAGGGGTCGGGGGTGAGGGAGCAACACCACCCTTAAACCGCCCCCACGCCAGGCCTCTTAGGC
>JBJTPZ010000152.1:0-14149 GCA_046075365.1 Planctomycetaceae bacterium | reverse complement strand
CGTCCACGGAGGATGCAGGCCTGCGATGCTGACTCAACGGGAGTATGGAGGGGGCCACCGTTGGGGCTGTTGTGACAGGACGCTGGTCCCAGGAATGGTGGGATTATGGTGTGAGGGGGTGGTGGCGGGGGAGGGGAGAAGGGGGTGTTTTTGAGTGGTAGGCTCGGGCTGGAAAGCCCGAGCTACGGTTGTTGTGCCTGGAGGCCGCACAAGGTGCCTGCGAGGTCCTGCAAGAGGCCCGATGTTGCATTCGTTTGCTCGGTTGAAACAAGGCAAACCGACACAGGATGAGCGCGTTGTCTGCTGAGGTTGTGTGGTGGGGTTGTGATTTGCGAAACCTGTTATTCGCGAGGCAGTGCCGCTTCTGGTATTCCGGTGATGCGGGACCAGCGGTGGCGAAAGTCCGGCTGACTTAGCAGTGCGGGGTTCAGCAGTCCGTGTGGTCGACGTCCCAGCGAGACGTCCAGCAGGCTGCGGCAGGCCATGCGTCCGATGTCGCGAAACAGTTCGTCGGTCCAGGCGATGGAGTGCGGGGCCAGCAGTACGTTGTCAAAGCGGGCGAAGCGGCTGGGCTGCACAACTGGTTCCTCGGTGAAGCAGTCCAGTGCGGCACCGGCCAGCTGCCCGGCGTCGAGGGCCGCTTCAAGGGCATCTTCGTCGATGATTCCACCGCGTGCCGTATTCAGCAGCCAGGCATCACTGCGCATCAGTGCCAGCTCGGCCGCACCGATGAGGCCGCGAGTCTGATCGGTCAGCGGACAATGGATGGAGACAAAATCGGAGGCCTGCAGCAGTTCGTGCAATGACACCAGACGAACTCCCAGCTGGTCGGCAGCTGTCGGTGCAAGAAACGGATCGAACACCAGCGGCGGCTGCATGCCAAAGCCCTGCAGCAGGCGCAGCAGTTCGCGTCCAATGCCACCCAGTCCAATGACGCCCAGCTGTCGTTCCCGCAGTTCGCGGCCCATAAATTTCGTGCGCTCATGCCATTGTCCTGAGCGTACCAGTCGGTCCTTCACCAGTACGTGGTGCGACAGGGCGATCATCCAGCCAATGGTGGCTTCTGCCACAGGGCGATCGACGGCACCGGCGGTAATTGTGACCAGTACGCCGGCTGCAGTGCAGGCCGACACATCGACACTGTCGTACCCGACGCCGAAACGGGCCACGACGAGGAGATCGGCAGCCTGCTGCAGTGACTGGGCGGTGACCTTTGGCGTCAGTACGATGACTCCATGGCAGTCCGCCAGTTGCTCGGCCTGAATCACCGGCTGGTGTGCTTTAAAGGGCTGAATCAGCACATGCGGCTGACCGTGGAATTCGTCCAGTCCCAGATCACGAAATTTTGCCTGTCCGGACTGGTCATAGAAGTCGGCGGTCAGTGCGGCGCGGAAGTTGTGTGCAGCGGTTGTGGTCATGTTGCTGATCCTGATTCTGATCCTGCGGTGACTGCCAGTCGTTCTTCCACCAGAATGCGTTCGGGACGGGGCCCGGCATAGACCCAAAGCATGGCCATGGGCATGTCGGAATCATTGCGGAAATAGTGGACTCGCCCCCGCGGCACCATGGCCGTCTGGCAGTTCTGCAGCTGATGCGACTGTCCTTCGACGAGGCAGGTGGCCTGACCTTCGATGATGCAGATGGATTCGTCGAAGTCGTGCAGGTGAGCGGGTAATCTGCCGCCTGGCAGAAACCATGCATAACCACCGCTCATTTCGAGGCCAGGCAGCAGGTCAGCGTTGAAGTGATCGATAAAGGCGGCGTTGGGTCCGACACCCTGAACTCGAACCGCCGTGCGAATCCTGGTGACTCGTTCGGCCCCCGGCAGTCCTGTGGAATCTGCGGGCATTTCCACTTCTGTAAAGGATTGCGAGACCAGTGTGCGAGCCGGGGTGTCTGATGCCATGGCAGTGTGCAGTCGTGCCGGTGTGCTGCTGTCGGGGTTGTGAGCGGCATGGGGCAGCCAGCGTGGTATGGTGATATTGTCCAGCGGCCCCAATTTATAGACTCGCCCTTCCACCAGCATTTCCAGCTGACCGCTGAGGACAGTGATTGATTCGCTGAACGGGTGCGTGTGGTAATCGAGGCTGGCGGCGGGCTGCAGCGTCACGAGGCTGGTGGTGAGCCGGCGGGCTGAATTATGTGCACCGACAAGCGGTCTCACGCCGACTCCGGCCTGCAGTTCAAGGTCAAATCCAGCGGCCGGGTCAGCGATTACTGCGGCGCGATCGGGCAGCATTTCGGCTGGTCTGGTTGTCAGTACGGTCTGCAGCGGTCGACTGTCGCGGGCATCGAGACTGGTGGCCGGCAGGCAGTCGCGGCCGACGGTGGCCAGTGTCTGATGCAGTGACCGCAGCAGCAGTCCGGAGTCGGTTCCCAGTCCCAGCATGCGGAATCCCTGGGCCTGTCTTTGGAGCAGATTTTCTGTGCTGGTGGTGAGCAGTCCGCAGTGCCGCCCGGCCTGCAGCAGGACATCTTTCAGCTGCAGAATCTGCTGAGCGATGCCGGGACCTTCCCACTGACCGCGGAAGCCGGCGGAGGCTGAGAAATCGGCCGGTCCAAAAAAGAACACGTCAACTCCGTCAACCGCTGCCAGCTGCTGAATGTGCGGGACGGCGCGGATGCTTTCGAGAATGGGTACGACAAGCACCTGTTCATTGGCTTCGGCGGTGTGTTCGGCCATGCACTGGCCCCACGCTGTGGCTCGCTCACCCCCGATGCCGCGACGACCGGCTGGCGGATAGCGGCAGTCCTGCACGGCTTCGGCCAGCTGTTCGGCAGTTTCGATCCAGGGGATTACGACACCGTCGGCGCCGATGTCGAGGGCGCGTTTGGTGAGCGCGGTGCTGCGTTCGGCGAGGCGTACAAGTACGACGGTATCGCTGCGGAGTGCGGCTCGGATGAGTTCGTTAATTTCCTTCCAGTCGAGGTGGCCGTGTTCGGCGTCGACCACCACCCAGTCGACTCCCAGTGCCACCGCCATTTCGGTGAGCGAAGCGGATTCGAGTGTGACCCAGAGTCCGACGACCGACTGTTGCTGCTGCAGGCGGCTGCGAAACTTTTTCAGAGCTGCTGTTTTCATGAGTTGCTTCAGATCTTTTTGAGGTGACCGAAGGAGTTTTCCATGGCGTCCTTCAGCAGGCTGCCATCATTGGAATAGACGACGAATCGTGCACCCTGGCGAATGGTGCGTTCCGCCTGATCTCGCTTACCGAACCAGCAGCCGGCGGCAACGTGGGAACGATTGCAGATATTGATGATGTTCTGGAGCTGGGCGATCAGATCCGGGTGATCATATTCGTTGGGGATGCCCATGGTGGTGGTCAGATCGTTGGGTCCGACGAAGATGGCGTGCACGCCGGGGATGCCGCAGATGGCTTCCAGGTTCTCGATACCGCGCAGCGATTCAATCATGGGTACGAAGACGGTGTCTGCGCAGCGATCATTTTCGATGTAGTCGCGAGTTTTCTGGCTGGGCCACTGGTTTTCTTGAAGGACTTTTTCCAGGGCCGCTCCTTTGAGCGGGCGAAAGAGGGCGGCGGCGGCCAGTCGGCGCGCGTGATCGGGCTCTTCGACATAAGGCACGACAACTCCGTCAAACGAGTCGCAGACTTTGGAGACATCATCGGGATCGCGGCTGTGTGTGCGGGCGAGACAGGCGATGCCGCGGGCTGCGAGGGCGTACCGGATGGGGAGAAATTCTGCGAGGTCGAGGGCATTGTGTTCGCAGGTGACAATGACAAAGTCGAGTGCATTTTCCGGCAGAAAGTCGACGATGGAGGGCGTGGTGGTGTGCTGCAGGAACGTGCCGAAGACGGTTTGGCCGCGCTGCAGTTTTTCACGCAGTATGCGACCTGTTTTGGGAACTGGCATGGTGGTGCTCCGGGAACGTGAGTTCAGTGGTGTGGCCGGCTGAATGATAATGCCGCAGAGTCGCGGATGAAACGCAGGGGTGATTTTGAGCCGCGAATCCACACGAATCGGGACGAATAACCGGGTGGCTTTGTCGGCCGCTGACAATTGCGTTTTGCCGCGTGTCCGGGGAAGATGATTGTCGGCAGCTCGTGGCGGTCAGCATTTACGGGGTGTCTGAGCCGATTGTGTGAGCAGCCGGTGCTGTGTGCTGACAGCAGTTTAGGGGAAGGTGGCGGGATATGTGCGGGCGGGCTGAACGGGGATTGCTGAGAATATCGCGGGCTGTCGGGTTCTGTGGGGCCCTGCTGGCGGTCTTGCTGAGTGTGTCGGCTGACCGTCTGGTGGCGGCGGAGCAGTTTCTGGCGGGTGCGGCAGAAGCCGATGTGACTCCGCAGGAGCCTGTTCCGATGTGGGGTTATGGATCGCGTCATGCGGCGCTGTCACAGGGTGTGCAGGAACCCTTGCAGGCGAATGTGGTGGTGGTGCAGGCAGGTCAGGATCGTCTGGCGATTGTGGGACTGGATCTGGGTCGATCACCATCAGAGGAGTCATTGCAGCGGATTCGGGTGCGACTGCAGGAGCAGCATGGGATTGCGCATTCATTTCTTGCTGGTTCGCACACGCATCATGGCCCGGTCATGGAACTCAGTGATCGAGAGAATCGGGGGCGTGGTCGGTTTGACGCGACGCTGCGTTATTATCAGCAGCTGGAGGATGCGATTGTGGGAGCAGCGGGGCGAGCGGCAGCGGAGCTGCGTCCGGCGAAGCTGGCGGCTGGCGGAGCTGAGCTGGAGAACTTCAATCGGAACCGGCATGCGAAGCAGCAGCCGGCTCCGCTGGACGCGAAGCTGAATGTGCTGCGACTGGATGATGCCGAGACGGGCAAGCCGATTGCGGTGGTTGTGAATTTTGCAGCACATCCGACCAGTTTGCCGCAGGAGACGCTGAAGTTTTCCTCGGACTTTGCCGGAGCCCTGCGTGCTGAGATCGAGGCATCACATGGTGGTCAGGCGATTTTCATGCAGGGAGCGGCTGGTGATCTGTCGACGAATCGCGGTCCGTTTGGTGATCACAACAAGTACGGTGCGGCATTGGGTCGAGAGGCCGTAAAAGTTTTGCAGCAGCTGCAGCCTGAGGCGGTTGAGAAGCCTTCGATTCGTGTGAAGGAGGAGCGTTTTACGTTTGCATCGCGGGTTGATTTTCGGAATCCGCTGGTGCAGGCGGTTTATGCGACGGCTTTTTTCCCTGAGCTGGTGCTGAATTTTGTGGATGAGTATGCAGACGGGATTCGTCCGCGGCTGACAGTGGCTGTATTGAATCAGCGAATTGCCCTGGTGGGGGTCTCGGGCGAGTTTTTCTGTCAGCATGCGATTCGTCTGCGGCAGCGAGCGCGTGCCGAGCACGTGTTCTTTTTTGGGTACTGCAATGGGTATCATCAGTATTTTCCGACGATTGAGGGTGCTGCTGAGGGCGGATACGGTGCTGACAATCAGGTGGCACCGGCTGAAGTGGGTGCTGGTGAGCGGATGATGGACAGGGCTTTGCAGTGGATCTTTGAACTGCAGGGGACTCGGTTCTGAAACCAATCTGTAGTTAAAGGAAGACGACAGTGCGACGACTGGTGTGCTTTGCTGTGGTGGTTCTGTTTTCGCTGCATGTGGGTGTGTTGCGGGCGGATGATCCGATTCGTGTACTGATCTGGGACGAGCAGCAGCCGGAGCAGAAGCAGGCGTACGGTGATCGTTTTTTGGGTGAGACGATAGCAGACGCTTTGCGATTACGGCCGGGTCTGCAGGTTCGCAGTGCCAGTCTGCGTGATGCTCAGCAGGGACTTTCGGCGGAGCAGCTTGACCAGACGGATGTGCTGGTGGTGTGGAGTCATATCCGTGTGCGTGAGCAGGATGACGCGCTGATTGAGGGTGTGGTGCAGCGGGTGCAGTCCGGGAAGCTGGGGCTGGTGGCGATTCATTCGGCGCACTGGCACAAGGCTTTTGTGCGACTGATGCAGGAGCGAGCGAAAGCGGATGCGGCGGCCGGCCTGTCAGAGTCTGAACGGCAGTCGGCGGTGTGGCAGTACGCCAATGATGCTCCTTATGGCAAGGCGGTGAAGGATGGTGACCGCCGAACACCGTTTTTGGAGCGGGGGGCGGGCAATGTCTGGAAGCTGACGCTGCCGCAGTGTGTGTTTCCGGCGTGGCGTCCGGATGGCGCGGCCTCACATGTGACGACAAAGCTGCCCGAGCATCCGCTGGCGGCTGGTTTGCCTAAGACGTGGGACATCCCGCACACGGAGATGTACGGTGAGCCGTTTCATGTGCCGGAGCCTGATGAGGTGGTATTTGAGGAGCGCTGGGACAAGGGCGAGTATTTTCGCAGCGGGTGTGTCTGGCGTGTGGGTGCGGGGCGGGTGTTTTATTTCCGTCCGGGTCACGAGCTGTTTCCGGTGTTTCAGCAGAAGGAACCATTGCAGGTGATTGAGAATGCGGTGCGCTGGCTGGGTCGGGACTAAGGATTCCGGCTTTAGTTTTCGTGTTTACCGTTTTTGCGGCGGTAGAGTTTTGCTGTGGCCTGCAGTTCTTCGCGGACCTTGCGGACCAGCAGGCTGGGTTTCAGTACGCGGGCCTGTGATCCGAAGCTCAGCACCCAGCTTTTGATCTCGTGCAGGCTGCGCAGGTTCAGTGACATGACTGTGCGTCCGTCGGGTTTGGTGGTGAATTTTTGATTGGGGTGCCAGCGAGATTCCTGCACGGTTTCGGCGGCGGAGCCGTAGAATTCGATTTCGATTCTGTAGCTGCGATTTTCGGGACTGAACAGTCCGAAGCTGCCTTCCAGCCATGCCTGGACGCTGAAGCTGTCGGGGACCTGAAATTTTTTGTGCAGCAGCTGCAGGGCTTCAATGCGATCGACCTTGAAGTGGCGGACATCCTGTGCGTATTCGCTCCATGCGATGATATAGAGTGATCCGTGATGTGCTGCGAGGCTCCAGGGCTGAATTCGATACTGTGCGGCTGCGACTTCGCCGGGTTTGCGGTAATCCATCAGCAGTGTGCGTCGCTGCTGGACAGCCTGCAGCAGCAGATCGATCAGTTGAGCGCGTGTTGAGTAGTCACTGCTGCCGGGCGAGCTGAGGTAGAAAACTTCAGCCAGTTGTGCCTGGAACAGTGCGGCTCCGGAGAACAACTGGGATTCCAGTCGCTGGAAGACGGTGTGAATGCCTTCGAAGAAAGGCGTACCGGCGAAAGGTTCCAGCAGCCTGCGTCCCATATACAGTGACAGCAGTTCGAACAGGCTGAATTTCAGATTTTGAACCCTGGGTGCGATGCGCCAGTATTTGCGGTTATGTTCGCCGCTGTGTTCCTGCAGTGGCAGCCCGATCTTTCGCAGCAGCAGCAGATCACGACGGCAGGTGCGTTCGGTACAGCCTTCAGCTTCTGCGATATCGGCAACAGGCAGGCCGAGTGGTGTTTGTGACAGTCGGAAGATGAGTCGCAGTAATCGTCTGAGTCGCGGGGAATCTTGATTTGACACTGTGTAGATTTCCTGGGCGGCAGGATGAACGGGCAGCGTGGAATGGGTGCTGACGTGTGCGGAATTGTACCGTGGGTGGCTGGACAGCCTTTTGTCCGACCACTGAAACAAAGTGCGCGGAATTTTGGGATTTTCGGAAGCGAGACGGAGCGGCTGTGGTGCGGGTATGGGGTGTGTTGTGAGGTGCGGATGGCCTGGCATTTTGCGGCGATCGACATTCCGGGTAGGATGCGGGCAGGTTGGTGGCTCGGGATTTCCGCTGTCGTTTTCTGAAGGTCAGCTTTGTGAACTTTGTTTTTCGCAGTTGCCTGCTGCTGAGCGGGTTTGTGTGTTGTGTGTCTGGAGTTGCTGCAGTGTTTGCGGACGAGCCGGTGCGTGCGGGTCAGCCGCAGCCTGGTCAGCCTGAGGAAGGTGAGATGGCCGGCTATTTGCTGGTGCCGCACACGAAGGTATCGCAGGACTACAACGCCGGATTTTCGATGTACGTGGCAGCGTGGCCTTTGCTGCAGCATTATCCGGGCAATCGTTTTCAGACGGGTTTGTTTGGCACCTGGATGTTTGCTCAGTACCCGGATGACAACCACAAGGACAAGTATTCGGACATAGAGGGTGGTCTGGGCTGGTGGCGGGATACTCGCTTCGCCACGGAGACTCCGAAGTTCATCATGGGTGGAGTGGCGCGGAATTTTGTGGAGTGGGCGAATGGACCGGGGGCGGGCAAAGGTCGTGACTGGCAGAAGCCGAGCGGGAAGTATGGTGTAGCGCAGCTGAGTCCGTGGATTCTGTGGCCTCCTGACGGTTTGAATCTGAAGCAGGGCACCTGTGGTGAGCTGCTGGGTTATGGTTATTTGCCGCTGCCGCTGACTGAGGCGAAGGCGACGACGAACGGAGCGGCGGTGCCGACGGGCAATCAGTCGTGGACATTGTTTTTGAATGCTGGCAATTTTCGGGGACCAGTGGCTTTTTTTACTCCGAATTTTTGGTCGCGAGCGGGGATAGCGGATCCGGCTGTGAGCGGGATGTTTTTGGATGAGAAGCCATCTCAGCCGAACAAGGCCGTACAGATGGAGACTCAGTATGTCCCGGCGTGGCAGGGTGTGGACAGCAGTGGCCGTCTGTATGCTCGAGTTGCGCCGACGGCATTTCCGCGTGGTGAGGACGGTTCGTCGCCGGTGGTGCATCGTATTTCGGCGTACAATCGGCGGGCGTTGTGGGATGGTGTGCGGGCGTGGTTTGACGGGGGTACAGCGGCCAGTGGTCGAATTGATCCGACGGCAGCAGCGGTGCATCAGTTTACGGGTCAGGGCGGAGCGACGTGGCAGATTTACAAGCCTCCGGTGCCGCGAGAGCAGAAGGTACCGATTGGCTGGTCGACCTTTGCGACTCCGACGGCGCTTGACGCAGAGACATTTGGTTATCGCTGGGATCAGCAGGTGACAGTGCAGGCGGGCTGGGGTGCCGGACCTTTGGTGCAGTTGCCAGAGTATTATCGGATGGGTGAGGGTCGGAACGGTCGACCTCAGTGGCAGGCTGTATCGGCTGCTGACGTTCCGGCGGAGACTGGTCTGGCGGGAATTAAATTTGAGCGAGCGAGTCGTCCGCCGACTGAACCGTATGTGACGCCGGAAGAGTCTGACAGCTGCTGGAAGGTACCGGGTCCCAGGGCTGGACCGTTTCGGGCATTTCCGGGCGATGGCAGTGTGGTGACGTACTACTGGTATCGGTTTGCGGACCAGCCGGCGTTATTGAATGCGGACTTGAGTGAGGTTGAGCGTGAGGAGATTCAGCGTCGCGCGGAGCTGCTGCATCGGGAGTGGACGAAGGATCGGGAGTATCTGCCACCTCCGGCGCGGGGCAGTCTGGCGGACATTGATCCGGCGCTGATTGTGACACCACCGGCTGGTTTTGAAATTGGTTACGTGCCGATTGTGACGCGGCAGGGTGAGGCGGAGTGACGCAAAGGGGAGTCTGACAATGTGGAGATCACTGGCTGGCAGTCCATGGCTGATACCTGCAATTTTGCTGGGACTGGTGGGCACGGCTGCGATTTTGCGTCGGCGTCAGCCGCGAATCTATCGCGACCTGTCTCAGCGGTTGCGGCAGTGTGTTGCACCGCTGATATTGGTGTATGGCGCGGGTGCGGTATCACTGGCAGTCTGGGGCCTGCAGCGAAGGTCTCAGGATGTGGGTCTGCTGCAGCGGATGTACGAAGCGATACAGTTGTTGCTGTTTAACATGGAGGCTGACGTTGTTACGGCGAACTGGCAATTGAAAACTGCGGCGGTGCTGAGCATTTTATTAACGCTGACAGTGGCGGGCGGCGGAATTTTGCTGTGGTTTCACGAGTCCTGGCAGACATTGGCGTTGCGAGGCACTCGCGGGCACGTTGTGGTGTGTGGTCTGGGCAGTGTGGGCAGTCAGGTATTGCGGGATTTGCTGGAGCGTCGAGACGGGCGGCAGCTGGTGGCGATTGACTCGGATGCAGACAGTCAGATGTATTCGTGGGCCACGGAAATGGGTGTGCTGACCTTAAAGGGTGATGTTTCGCGTGCGGATATACTGCGCAAGGCGCGGGTCAGTGCGGCGAGTGAGATTTTTATTGTCACGGGTCGGGACGTTGTGAATGTGGAGTGTCTGGTGCATGTTCGTGCGAGTTGTCTGTCGGCGTCGCAGTTGAAGCGGCGTGGGCAGACGGTGCGATGTTATGTGCATTTGCGGGATCAGAAGCTGATGGAGGTGCTGTCCAGTCACAACAGTCAGCTTGAGCATCACGAGAACGAGCATTTCTTTGACGTGGTGGCGTTCAGTGCCGCGTCTCTCTCAGCTCAGAGGACTCTGGAGCAGATTACTCGTATCTGGTCACTGCAGCCGCGTGCGAAGCTGCATGCGAAGGATACGGTGGTACATTTTGTGCTGTTTGGATTTGGCGAATTTGCGCAGCAGCTGGCTGTGCAGCTGGCGGGGTTGGCACATTTTCCGAACTGTCGGCGGTTGCGGATGACCATTGTGGCTGCGGACGGGGGGCAGGCGGCGGCGGAGTTTGCGAAGCGATTTCCGCGATTTGGTCCGGCGGTGAACGAGATCCGGGACTGGGGAACTTTGGAGTCTGCGGACGAATGGTCATCGCAGGAGCTGGCTTCAGCGGATGGACAGCCTGCGGCTGGTAAAAGTGATCGCGGCATTCATTACGTATGCAATGCGCGGTATCTGCAGTCCGGAGTTCAACCGGAGGAGGGGATGCTGACGGAGCTGACAGGGGCTTTGAAACTGCCAAATCAGCTGGCGGCGGTGTTTGTGTGTCACGAGGGCAGCAAGGAAGATCCGTCGCAGGGAAATCGCGACAATTTTCTGCTGGCGGAACGACTAAAAACAGCGTTCGACCGGGGCGGTATGAACTGCCCTGTGTTGTGTTATGTATCGCGTGAGGAAGATCAGGAGCTGGGGCAGTTGTTGCTGGAGCTGAACCGTGATGATGGAACGGGAAGTCGTCTGATTCCATTTGGTCATGGGCACGGGACGGTGGGATATCGTGAGATCACCGGGAGCTGGATTGAATACCTTGGTCGATTGACGCATCTGCTGTGGCTGGGAGAGAGCGAGAGTTTGTCGGAGGGCGAGCGGGGGCTGGTCAGGAGTCTGGTGGAGCTGATTCAGGGTGATGGACGCGAGTCGTGGGTGTTGTCGGCTGGTGAGCTGGGCGTGATGGCTCGACTGGATGTGCTGTCGAGTCGCATCTGGCAGAGTTTGAGTGAGTGGGAGCGTCAGTCGAATTGTGCGGCAGCGGTGCATGCGGTGGTGAAGACGGCGGCACTGGGTTATGTGCTGACAGGTCGTGGGGAGGCTGGTCGGTTGCGGCCACTGGAGCAGCCCATGGTGCTGGAACAGGGGCTCGAGGAATCGCTGTTGAAGATGGAGCATTACCGCTGGGTTGCCGAGCGATTGCTGACAGGCTGGACATTTGTGGATTCGCAAGAGCGCAGCGATAAGCGGCGGTGGCAGATTACGTCGTGGGAGGAGTTGCGGTCACCGCCGGCGGGGTATGGGAAAACGGGTGCGCAGGAGCAGGAGAAGGATCGGCGGATTGTCCAGCTGCTGAAATTCCTGATTTCCACGGGGCAACTGGCGACACGACAACTTGCGGAAAATGGCGAGCACTGATTTTGGGCGATCGGCAGAGTTTATGGATATGTCGGCTAATCGGGAATTACTGGAAGCTGTGAATCGGAGCGGGGGATGGTTGCATGCCCGCAAGACGCGATCGATCCGGGCTCGTTGTGCCGTGACGGCAGAGCTGCTGCAGACGCTGGAGGGACCGGTCCAGGTTCATGCAGGGGAGTATGTTTGCCGGGGGGAGCGGGGCGAGTTGTGGGCACAGTCGGAAGAAGCTTTGCATCGACGTTATGCGGCAACGGGCGAGTTTGATTCTGGTGGCTGGAGGGAATACCGGCCTTTGCCCGATTCGGGAGGGGTGCTGGCAATTCGGCTGGACCGGCCGTTTTCAGTGGTGCTTGATCGAGGCGTTCTGCGAGGCAAGGCTGGTGATTATCTGTTGCAGGATTTTGCTGAAGGGGCAGGCGAGGATCCGAGAGATCTTTGGATTGTTGATGCCAGTATTTTTGCGGCGACCTATCGGGTTGACGAGGGTGAGAGAGGTTGAGTTGTGTCATGGGTGAACGGGTATTGGTTACCATTCCATCACGATGCTGTAGACGAAGCCCTGAGCCGGATTGGGGATCTCCCACATCAGGCTGAGCCGATCGGGGGCTTCGATGAGTCTGAGTGGTCCGGTGTATTCTGCGGGGTCGTCCCGTGTGGAGGGAGCGGTTTGCAGGCGGTATTTCAGCAGTGGTCGATCAGCAGGCATGAGGACGATCATGCGAATGCGGTCAGATCGTGGATAGCCGATGGCTCCGATCCAGCGATCGAGCGGGTCCTGGAGTGAGTCAACGTAAGTGGCGCGAGTGCGGACGAGAAATTCTTCGCCTGTGGGGACGTCTTCCACATCGAGGACCAGCTGTCGGACTTTTGTTGAGCGGGCACCAACGAATCCGGTTTGCTCCTGCAGCACTTCAAACGCATTACTGCGGTGTGAAAGGCTGGTAAGGAATACGTCGGTGCCGTCTGTACGAGCTTCGAACCGCAATTCCTGCGCAGGTGCGGCCTTGAGTATGCGGGCGGTGCGCGTCATGACGACCAGTGAGCGTTCGAGGTTGTCGGTTTTTTGTGAGAGATCTTTCCAGCCACGAAGATCCCAGAATCGTTCGTCGCTGAGAATATCGAAGCTGCTGTAGTCGGGGCTTCCGAGGGAGGCGGCAACGGCCGTATTGGCGGGCCTTTCGGTAACCGGTTCAGCAGGTCGAGCACGCATGGCCTCGATTTCCTTTTCGAGCTTCATGCGGTCGGCCTGTTCCCATGTGTTGGCCACAACGCTGTCAACTCGCCGGCCCCGGCCATCGAATTTTTCACGCAGCCACCATGTCAGGAACACAGCTGTGATTACAGCAGCCAGCAGAGCGGTAAGGGCAAACGGCTGGCGCAGTGTCCGCAGTGATCTTCCTGCTCGCAGTGCGAGACGTTCGAGGCTGCCGGCATGACGTTCCTGACGTACCACGAGGGAGTCTATGACTGTGCGTACGGAGCTTTCGAACTGACGGTCGTTGTAGATGGTGAGTGATTCGCGAAAGGCCAGTTCGCGGATGGCTGCGGGAAGTTCATCGGCAGCGGGGTGCCGAGCCGGATGAATCAGCACGGGCAGGACGGTGATATTTCGATCAATGGCGTGATTGATTTCCTGGAAGACCCAGTCGTTGGGGTCGTCAATTCTGCGGCTGCCATCGGGGTTGCAGCCGAACCAGTGCTGCCCGATGACGACCACCATGGCGTCGCAGGTTTCTGCGGCCTGCAGAATCTGCTGGCGAAAGTCATCTCCGGCACAGAAGCTGGAGACATCGCAGAAGACAGCCGAACCGAACTGCTGTCGGATACGTTCGTACAGGCGTTGAGTGATGTCTCGTGTATCACCGCGGCGGTAGGAGATGAAGATTCGAAACATGAAATTTCTTTCGGATGAGTTTCGATGTGGAGCAGAGGCTGGATTCAGCAGAATTATCGAGTGTGAGCTTTGATGAATTCCTGAATAAGGCTGGTGGGTGATTGAAACGGCGTGCAGATGCTCGGTTTACTATGGGGTTCTTGTTTGAAATCCCCTGCAGGAAGTCGGGGCAGGGCACGGAACTTTGGCCAGTGTACCGAATTTCATCTGAGAGCCCGTGAGTTATGAAGTTGTTTTTCAACTATCGCCGTGAAGACACTGAGGACCTTGCGGGGCGACTGCATGATCGTTTGTGCAGTGAGTTTGGTGCAGAGAATATCTTTACGGATGTCGCTTCGATTCGAGCTTGAGGCGGCGCGCCGGCATGGTCGTCTGGTGATACCTTTGCTGGCTCAGGACGTTAAGGAACCAGAAAAGCAAAAGTTGCCGCCATCGATACAGTGGCTGATGGACTATCAGGCCATCCCAATTCGTTTGGGAAAGTTTTTCAGTGACGATGTTGCGAGGCTGATGGGGGAGTTGAAGCCGTTCCGACTGTGTCTCCGGCAGCGGTACCACCTGTATCACCTGTTGTTGCGGGGGCAACCGGTGCAGCGGCGTCTGGGGGAACAGTGCAGCCGGAATTTATCGGGGGACTGAATTCGTCAGGTTCCC
>JBJTPZ010000151.1:0-10479 GCA_046075365.1 Planctomycetaceae bacterium | reverse complement strand
ATGCGGTCCGTTCGAGCAAACACCTGCCAGTCTATGTCCCGCGGATCATCCCCCGGCTCGTAACGCCGATGCTCACTGAACTCCACACTGAAGCCCTGAAACGGACTGGCGTGCAGCCCCGACAGCAGGCCTTCCACAATGAACTTGGCGCGCAGGTCCAGCCGACCAATGCTCTGAATCACTTCAGGCTTCAGGTATTTCTCAGCTGATGACATCCCTGAACATCCTGCCGCAAAAATTCACCCGCAGACGCGTCACACCAGCTGTGCCGCCATCTCTCCAGCATGATAACTGCTGCGAACAAACGGACCGCTGGCCACCATACTGAATCCCAGCTTCTTCGCCAGCTCGCCAATCTCATCAAATTCCTCCGGCGGCAGAAAACGCTCCACCGGAAGATGCTCAGCACTGGGCTGCAAATACTGACCCAGTGTCAGCATGTCACAACCCACTCGACGCAAATCCGCCAGCACTTCGTAAAGCTCATCCAAAGTCTCACCGAGCCCCAGCATCAGGCCACTTTTGGTGGGTATCTCAGGAGCTTCCTGCTTAACCTGCTGCAGCAGGTCAAGGGTCCTTTGGTACTCAGCATTCCGCCGCACTCGATGATACAGCCGAGGTACCGTTTCCGTGTTGTGATTGAAAACATCCGGTCGCGACTGAATCACTCGAGTCACCGCGGCACGGTTGCCGCGAAAGTCCGGAGTCAGCACTTCAATCTGCGCCCCGGTACGCTCACGCACTGCGACCACCGTCTGATACCAGTGCTCTGCACCGCCGTCCGGAAGGTCGTCACGAGTCACCGAGGTGATGACGACGTAACGCAGACCCAGACGAGCAGCCGCTTCGGCCACCCGCTCAGGCTCGTCCAGCTCCAGCTCTTCCGTCTTGCCCTTCGGCACCGAACAGAAACCGCAGGGCCGAGTACACACGTTGCCGCCAATCATGAACGTGGCCGTCTTTGTCGACCAGCACTCAGTCCTGTTCGGACACTTCGCACTCTCACAGACCGTTTCCAGTCGCAGATCAGCTATCACGTCGCTGGTAAATGCCATCCCCGGCTGCGGCAGCGGACGCTTCAGCCAGCGAGGCAAACGGCGGACCGCCGCACCCGGATCCTGTGCCACAGGAGGCAGCAGGTCAGAGTTCGGAGGAGTGATGATCGGTAAACTTGTCATGAATCAACGCTCGCGTTCGAGTCAGAAATGGATGGCCCGTATGCAGATGATACTCAGGATACCCCAGTTGCTCACACAGATGAACCGCTAATGCCGAACGAATCTGAGCCATAGGAGTCGGGCGGACACGCTCGGCATTCAATGAAGAAACCCGCTCTCCCGCCAGACCACGCCCAATCTCACGCACTTCGTCCAGCCGTGAAGACACATTCAAATACACGCCGAAACTGGTCACGCCCTGGTCCACGTGAATACCCACCTCGGCTATCACACCGTGACGACCAGAGACCGCCGTTCGATCCGCAGGATCCACCACTGCCACCACCTGCAAATCACGACAGGCCAGCACCACAGCCCGCTGCAGCCGCTCTCGAAACTGCTCAGCCTCCAGACCACACTCCTGCAGAAACACCACCACGTATGCCGCCAGCTGGCCAGGCTGATGCAGAATCGCTCGACCGTCACGACGCACACGATGCACCCTGATCAGACGAGATTCCAGATCACGAGCATCCGCAGGGAGCTCCAGCAGGCTGGCACCCAAACCCACCGTGACACACGGAGGATGCTCGCACAACAGTACCGCCGCACTCATCCGACTTTGCTGACGCACCTCATGCACCATCAGCTTCTGCAGCGCCAGCACAGACGACAGATCAGCACAACCCAGCAGACGTACCTCCGCCGCTGTCGCTGTCCGATCCGAAAAATCGTCCCAGTCAATCTGTGCCATACAACCCAGCCACTCACCCCACCCCCCAACGATCACCAGCACCAGAAAACCAAAACTTCAGGTGCCGCTGACCCGCAGACTCTGCCAAACTGCAGATTATAGCGCCAAAGCACCCCCAAAACCCCGTCCTCCTTTCCAAAGAATCAGCGGATCCCCGGAAATTCCACTGGAAACGGTGAACCAGCCGGCCGTTTTGCGGGAATGCTGCCTGACCCCGGTGTTCCACAGCCCGTTTTCGCCTATGGTGTCTCTGTCCAGCACATCACCACCACCGATTTTCTCTCCGCCGAGCCAGACTGATGGGTTACCGAAATCTGCAGGAATGTCTCCGAGATCTGGAAAAACACGGCCAGCTGCTGCGAATTTCCTGCGAAATCGACGCCAGCCTCGAAGCCGCAGAGATTCATCGGCGAGTCTGTGAGCGGGGCGGGCCGGCACTGCTGTTCGAAAACGTCCGCGGCTGTCAGTTCCCCATGGCCAGCAACCTGTTCGGTACGCTGGATCGCGCCCGCTTCATCTTCCGCGATGCACTCCGCTCCGTCGAAACACTCGTACAGCTCAAAAAAGACCCCGCCTGGCTGCTGAAACACCCCACCCGCATCCCCGGCACCCTGAAAACACTCTGGTCCATGCGGTTCGCTCCACGCCGCAGCGGACCCGTCATGGAATGCCAGACCACCATCGACAAATTGCCGCTGCTGAAAAGCTGGCCGATGGACGGAGGAGCCTTTGTGACGCTGCCACAGGTCTACACCGAACACCCCGATCGCCCCGGCTACCTCGGCTCAAACGTCGGTATGTATCGAGTCCAGCTGAGCGGCAATCAGTATCGGCTGAATGAAGAAATCGGACTGCACTACCAGCTGCACCGCGGCATCGGGTTTCATCACGCGGCCGCCATCGCCCGCGGTGTCCCGTTTCGAGTCAACGTGCTCGTCGGCGGACCACCCTCGCTCGCCGTCGCCGCCGTCATGCCACTGCCCGACAATTTCCCCGAAGTGGCTTTTGCCGGAGCCCTCTCGCAGCGCGCCGTGCGCATGGTCCGCCGACCCGGCGGGCCAATGATCTGCGCCGAATGCGACTTCTGCATCTCAGGGACCGTCGATCCCGATCGACTGCTGCCTGAAGGACCCTTCGGAGACCATCTGGGCTACTACAGTCTCGCTCATGACTTCCCCGTCATGAAAGTGGATGCCGTCTATCACCGCCGCGATGCCGTCTGGCCCTTCACCGTCGTCGGCAGACCACCGCAGGAAGACACCATCTTCGGAGCACTCATTCACGACCTGACCAGTCCGGCCATCTCGGCCGTACTGCCCGGAGTCCATGCGGTGCACGCCGTGGATGCCTCCGGAGTCCATCCGTTGCTGCTGGCCATCGGCAGTGAACGCTACGTACCGTGGGCTCCCGAACGCAGGCCGCAGGAACTGCTGACCAATGCCAACGCCATCCTCGGCCAGGGGCAGCTGTCACTGGCCAAGTACCTGTGGATCACCGCAAAGGAAGATTGCCCGGATCTGGACATCCACGACATACCGGCATTCTTCGGACATATTCTGCAGCGAGTTGACTGGACGCGTGACCTGCACTTCCAGACCTGCACAACCATCGACACACTGGACTACACCGGCACCGGACTGAACTCCGGATCCAAAGTCGTCGTGGCAGCCTGCGGCGCCGTGCGCAGAAGCCTGGGACGGGAGCTGCCGAGTGATCTGTCAATGCCGGCCGGATTCCGCAATCCGGCAGTGGTCATGCCCGGCGTTCTGGCAGTCTCAGCACCGCAGCACAATGGGCAGCCCAACAGTTCGGACGGAGTTCCCGAGCGATTTTGTCGCGAACTGACAGCCGCCGGCTGGGGGCCGCAGTGGCCGCTGATCGTGCTGACCGAAGACAGCGCCTTCTGCGCGGAATCGTTGCGGAACTGGCTGTGGGTCACCTTCACTCGCAGCAATCCGGCAGCGGACCTGTACGGCATCGAATCCTTTACCGACAGCAAGCACTGGGGCTGCCGCGGCCCGCTGGTGATTGATGCTCGCATCAAACCGCATATGGCACCACCACTGATCTCGGACCCGGCCATCGTTCGCCGAGTCGACCAGCTGGGCGCCCCCGGCGGCCCCCTGCACGGCTTCGTATAACGTCAGGAACAAAATTGTACCTCGAGCTCCCCAGCCCGAGTTGCATCGCCGTTCGCGCCCTCGCCACTGACCACATATTTCCCCCCTCGCCCCCGTGAAACGGGGGCGAGGGGTCGGGGGTGAGGGGGCAATGGCATCCATGCCATAGAGAGTAGATGCGAGAAAGTTGAGAGGAGAGCAGGCAGTTCAACACACACCACAACAGCCCCACTGCGTCTCCCTTCGCGACTTCGCGGCTTCGCGTGAGAACAACTGTCTGCAGAGTACCCACACCAGCGCCGCAATCTCCGGACATTCCAAACGCAGAGGCCAGAACTCGGGCTGGAAAGCCCGAGCTACGGAAACGCCGTACACCCGCGGACTCCCGTCCGCGGCTCGCCCGACCGCCCAACCGAACACCGAACACCGAACACTGCCCACTAACCACTGATCACTGACCACTCACCAGCGTTCCGCCCTGGCGATCCAGCCACTTCTGCCAGCGACGAATGGCATCGCGTCGACGCGATGCATCGGCAGCCGGATAGAAGTTCTGACGGTCGCCGGTGATCTGCTCCAGACGGTAAATCGCCAGAGTCCTGACGCCCAGTCGCTCATCACCAAGATACGCCAGCAGCTGCTGGGCCGTTTCAGGGGCAGCGGCTGCCGTCGCCGAGACTCCGCCCAGCAGCTTCTGAATATTTATCGCCTCCGCCATCGGCAGCCGAGTCGCCAGCGAATCGTCAATCTGTTGCCGCGCGGCCGCTGAAGACGACGCCAGAGCCTGCAGACCATCAATCACTCGCCGCTGCACAGGCTCATCAAGGTCCTCAAAGAACAGATTCAGCAGTGCTTCCGCGCTGCGAGTCAGCACAAGGACTTCAATCGCCAGCAGTCCGGCCTCAGGATTGCCGTCGGTCACCATCGGCAGGATGACATCGCGAGGATCGCCGCCGGCTTCCAGCAGCTTTGTCAGCTGCGAACGAATCTTCGCCGCTTCCGGCACCGGCTCAGTCTCCGGCGTCAGCATCCAGGCCGGAATCGTGGCTGGCGTCCACTCCGATTGCCGCAAACCGCCAGTCTCGCTGCCATCCAGCACCTGCCACTCCGCCTGCGTTCCTGCAGCCAAAGACAAAGGCTCGGCGGTCGGAAACTGCAGCGCAACACTGCCCTCCAGCACTGTGATCAGAACGCTGTAATCGCAGCTCGCGGAAAGCAGAGCGGCTGTCAGTGCTGCCGGATCCGCCGGAACAGCTGAACCGTCTGCAGCAGTTTTTGAACTGCTGGCAGCCGGGATGATCTGCACCCCAACACGAGTCGCAGCGGTTTGAAGTGTGAGTGTCGCCTGCGACTGATCACACAGCAGCGGCAGAACAGGACGCTGCTCATCATTCCAGGCCATCGCGGAGTCGGACTGGACGAGCAGTCGGGCGGAAAGTGCCTGCACACCCGGCTGACCGGGCGGCAGTCGCAGCAGCGATCCACCCAGTGCCCGCACCAGCCAGCCACTGCCGTCGTACCGCAGTTTCATTTCAAACGGCTGCGGTACTCCGAACCAGCGATTCTTCAGCAGCGGTGCACTGTTGGTGATATTTGGAGCAGTGGTGACGGTGTCACCGCCGGGAATCTGCAGCAGAGTCCCCCACGCCCCCGTTTTCTCATTCGCCAGCAGCAGCGTGCGATTGTCGCACTGCAGCAGCACATTGAACGCCACAGCTGGCTCCGCAGCAGCCTCTGCGGGCATGGGCGGCGCGGCAGCCGCGGGCGGCAACGGATCGGCCGGGGGACTGACCGGCAGATTTGCCGGTGCATTCGCAGCCGCGCCGTTCGCGGCGACAGCAGCAGGCTCAGCGACGGCCACCGGTTCCGCCGGCCCGGCAGCGACAGCCGCTGCCGCAGCCTCAGCAGGAACCTGCGGCACGGGCGGCTGGGCAGCCGGCGGTTCCGGCTGATCAGCCCCGGGCACTGCCACCACGGCCACCGGCGGCCGCAGCAGTCTGCTGTCTGTAAAAACGCTGGCCAGCCAGACACACAAACCCGCAACGACCAGCAGCGGTGACCACCGCAGCCAGCCGCGAGGGGCTGCCGGAGTTTCGTTCCAGCCGGTCGAATTCGCCCCCGCCGCTGCTTTCTCGTCCGATTCGACCTGAGCCGCTGCCGTCATTCCCCCTGGATCCTGCGACAGCAGACGATCGCGGAGACGCCGATCCACAGGAACCGGTTCACGCAGCAGGCCCAGCAGCTCGTGAGCCGCAGCAACTTCAGCCAGCAGGGCGTCCGAGGCCAGAATTCGCTGTTCCAGTCGGGCCACGACATCGGGGGCCAGCTGGTCATCAAGATATTCGGCGATGAGGTTTGCGTCCACAGGCGGCACTTTGTCCTGATCAGCCGCGATCCGACGCCGCCGCTTGACCTCCCGCACTCGATCCGCCAGCTCAGTCGCAAACGGGCTTTTCTGGATCTTCAGGCCGATTTCGCGAGCTTTCTCGGGGGGCAGACGATCGTCGATGTAGGCCAGCAAAGTTCTTAGAGTCAGTCGCATCGCACACCCCCTTCAGCCCAGCAGAAAACGCATCCCGCAACCGTGGAAACGTCAACACCAGCAAAAACAGTGTCCCTCTCTGTCTAAAACCGTACAAAAAAACGGGCGGAATCAGGTTTTCCGGCGAAATACCCTCGATTTCCAATAATTTTGCCGGCTGAAACCAGAAAATCCCCAATTCTGCCGCAAGGATCAGCACCGCGGCTTGCCAGCAGGCAGCAGGATTCTGAGAATAACACGGCAGTCTTTGCCCCGTCGAAATTCCGTCAGCCCGTCGTGCAGACTCTCTCCGCCATGGACAGCTTTCCCAAAGCAGCACAGTGCACTGCCGGATGCCTTCGCCGGATCCTGCTCAGTATCTGCATGGCGGTGGTGGCCTGCGTGTCACCATCCGCAACCTCCTGCAGCCACGCCCAGCAGCCGCCGCTGCTGCAGCGTCTGACCGAAGCTCTGGATCTGGCCCTGCAGGGTTTGCAGCCCGACGGTCACGACGCCGACATGCCGGACATGGTACAGATCGGTGTGGCCATTGATGCAGCAGCCGATCCTGCTGAAAACGCTGTGATCAAACAAAACCGGCAGGCTGTGGAACAGCGCAATGACCGGCTGCTGAATGCCGTCGCTGCCTGGATGCAGGCTGTGGCCGCATTCACTCCGGAACAGCGCACAAAACTGACTGAACTGACAAAGCAGCGTCTGGCTGCTCAGCCTGCTCCCAATGCGCAGCCGCGGGTTAACCAGGGCCAGGCCGGTCAGTCCATGGCGCCGATTCTGTACGGCGGTCCGCAGGGAATGGGGCGTTCCCTGGCGATGGCACTTTTTGAAGACGTGCTAAAAGATGTGGCGGACGAACAGCAGCGTCAAAAGCTGCAGGCTGCCATGCAGGAACGATCAGCGTACCAGCGTACCACGTTCGCGGCCTATATTTCTCAGCTGGCCGGTCGTCGCCTGTATCTGACTGACCAGCAGGCTGAAAAGCTGACCGCACTGGTCGATCAGTACCTGCAGGTCGCCGGTGAAAAAAGCTGGCACCCGCTGTATTCCTCAACCCCCTATGCTTATTTTCTGCCCTATGAAAATCTCTGGACCTGCATCCCTGAAGAAGCACGCCGGCAGGTGCTGAACGAAGCTCAGGCCGGCTATCTGGCTGAGACTCAGAAGCTGGGTGATTCTCTGGACCAGATGCATCTGTCTTCATCACAGACTCCGGAAGAGTGGCTGAAGTTTGTTGAAGAATCCAGTCAGAAGCTGGAACCGTGGATCCTCGCCGGCTATCGAGCTCGTTCACAGTGGTACCGTGAATCGCTGCAGCTGTCTGCTGAACAGACTGCGGCACTGCAGCTGGCGGCACTGGGCGCAGCCAGCCATGGCCTGCGTGACTGGCGCGATCAGTGTTATTCAACCATTGACCAGATGGAAAATCATCGGCAGCAGTTCGCCGGTGGCAACTTCTCTTTCGGTTTGTCCCGTCCGGACTTTCAGGGTGACCAGGGAAACTCAGCAGCGATCTGGCAAAACGCTGTCGAGTCGCTGGACATGCCGCAGCAGGCCGTGGCACTGAAGGATCAGCGAAAACAGCGTCGGCGGCAGGCAGATTCGCACTGCGTGACGGCACTTCTGGATCAGGAACTGTGGCTGCTGCCGGAACAGCGTGAGGCGGTTCGGCAGCTGACGCTGGGCACGTTGCCACAACAGGATCCGTGGGATGCTTACGAATATTTCAGAGATTTGATTCTGTTCTGTTATCCGGTACTGCTGGCGGATCCTGAGGACGTCAAAAAGAGCCTTTCCGCAGAACAGTTCGAAGTCTGGCAGGGAACAGCTCAGCTGTTTCGTTACAACAAGCAGAACCGCCTGGTGGAACTGAACATGCAGAACCAGGGCCAGTGGAATTTTCAGTTGAATCAGTAAGGGGTTAAGCACTTCATGGCTCAGAATGATGGCTCGACGGCAGCCGCCGGCAACGTGGCTGCTGACGATGTGGCGGCAATTGATGAACTCCGCGAAGTCTGGCGGCAGCTGAAGGCTGAGCTGGCAAAGATTATCGTGGGGCAGGACTCGGTGATTGAACAGCTGGCCATCTGCCTGTTCGCGCGAGGCCATGCACTGCTGATGGGGGTTCCGGGACTGGCCAAGACGCTGCTGATCAGCCGGCTGGCCGAAACCATGTCGCTCAGCTTCAGCCGTATCCAGTTCACACCGGACCTGATGCCGATGGACATTACCGGCACGGATATTCTGCAGGAGACAGCGGAAGGTCGGCGCCAGTTCGAATTTCAGAAGGGGCCGGTGTTCGCTAATATCGTACTGGCTGACGAAATCAATCGAGCGCCCGCCAAGACTCAGGCAGCCATGCTTGAGGCGATGCAGGAGCACCGTGTGACGGTGGTGGGCCGCCCGTATCCGCTGTCACCGCCGTTCTTTGTGCTGGCCACACAGAACCCGGTCGAGCAGGAAGGGACTTATCCGCTGCCTGAAGCGCAGCTGGACCGCTTCATGTTTCTGATTCGAGTGGACTATCCGTCGCGTGACGAAGAGCTGGAGATTGCAAAGACCACAACTTCCGGTCGCTTGCCGACGCTGCAGCATATTCTGGACGGTGCTTTGGTGCAGAAATTTCAGGATCTGGTGCGGCGCGTCCCTGTGCCGCAGAATATCTATGAATTCGCGGTCGATCTGGTCCGACGAACTCGCCCGGCCTCCGCGGATGCTCCGGAATGGATCAAGCCGCTGGTTGCCTGGGGTGCCGGCCCGCGAGCCACGCAGTATCTGATTCTCGGAGCCAGGGCTCGCGCTGCCCTGTATGGCAGCTACATGGTGCGGATGGAGGACCTGCTGGCCGTGGCCGAACCTGTGCTGACGCATCGCGTGCTGACCACTTTTGCTGCCGAGTCTGAGGGCGCCACCAGCACGACCATTGTCCGCCGGCTGGCAGCAGAGCTCAGCCGCGAACGCACATAATCTGCACGGGTGAAAGCCTGCTGAGGGAGCTGGAACTTGCACGAATATCTGGAACCGAAAGTCATCGCCAGGCTGCAGGGGCTGGCCCTGGACGCGCGACTGCCGATGATCGGCGGCGTTTCCGGTCGCCATCGCAGTCCCACCCGCGGCTCCAGTCTGGAATTCAGCGAGTACCGCAAGTATGTGCCGGGTGATGACACTCGGCGACTGGACTGGCGCGCGTGGGGTCGCAGTGACCGATTCTACATCAAGGAATTCGAAGCTGATACCAATCTGCGACTGTGTCTGGTGGTGGACGTCAGCGGGTCGATGAATTTTGGCCCGGGTGGAAATCGGGATGCCGGCACAACTCGCCTCGATTACGCTCGTCGCCTCGGAGGAACTCTGGGCTGTCTGGCGGCAGGGCAGGGTGATGCCGTGGGGCTGTACTGTGCGGGCGACGGTTTTCAAAAGCAGATCCGTCCGCGTCGCAGTGCAGCGCACCTGAAACTGGTACTGGACGAGCTGGGATCGCTGAAAGCCGGTGGCCCGACAGGCCTGCCTGCCGCGCTGCACGAAGCCGCTGAACGCATTGCGCAGCGAGCCCTCGTGATTGTCATTTCGGACCTGCTGATGGATCCGGCCGAACTAAAACATGCGATTCAGCATCTGCGATTCCGGCGGCACGATGTCGCTGTGTTTCATCTGCTGGAACAAAACGAAATTGACTTTGTGTTTGACCGCCCCATGCGGTTTTTGGATCTTGAAGGAGCCCCCGCACTGCTGGCGGATCCGGCCATCATGGCCCTGCAATATCGTGAAGCAGTGCAGCGCTGGCTGGCCGAACTGGACCGGCTGTTTCGCGATACCGCAGTGGAATATCACCGAGTCCTGCTGCACGAACATTACGGCGATGTACTGGTACGCTTCCTGCTGGGCCGACAACGCGGCAGATAACGATGTGCA
>JBJTPZ010000150.1:0-82766 GCA_046075365.1 Planctomycetaceae bacterium | reverse complement strand
TGTCCCAGCCCCCAGGGCCCCAGCGCTGCCAGCAAAGTCAGGTGCATGGCAACGGCAGCGGCGGCGGCAAGTCGCGGGAAGTATCCAGCAAACAGCAGGGCCACACCTGCCAGAATCTCGCAGCCGCAGGCGATGTGACAGCCCAGTCTGACGGTGTTAATGTCAGCGGCGGACTGTCCGGCGAAGGACAGCAGCTGGCGAACGATCAGGCCTGCAGGTCCGTGCTCGGGGAATTCCGCGATGCGTGACAGTCCGGAGCACACGTACAGGGCTGCGATGATGGCACGCAGATTTGAGGCAGAGCGGGGCAGCAGGCTGAGCAGCAACACGTTAATGAACAGCCAGTGCCAGGCCTGCAGGCACTGCAGGCTGGCAGCCACCGGCAGAACAGCGGCGACGAGTGTCAAAAGAACAAAGCATGTCTGCACAGTCCGGGAATTTGCTGCGATGTTGAGTGCCAGCAGCAGGCATCCGGCGGCCAGAGGCAGTGTCGCTGCGGGAATCAGCTCGGTTCGCAGATTCAGTTGCAGCAGTGGTACGACCGGGAAACGGCCGGGGGCCAGCCAGAGCTGCCATGTGGCGGCCATCAGCAGCAGCTGGAAGCCGGCGGCCAGGCGGACCGACAACCGAGCAACCTGCAGCAGTGTTTGCCGGGTTTGCCAGCTCTGCAGGTTCATGCTGTCCACCTGCGCAGCAGACTGGTGGCCTGCAGAGAAAACTCGTTTTTGTCGAGCAGTTCATCGGCCCACTGTGGTCGAGGAGTGCCTGGGAAACCAGTTAACGCAGCGATGCGCAGTGTTTTGCCGCTTGTTTTTTTTGACAGTGCTTCCGAATGGAATTCCCCGCTGTCGATATCGACAAACACGATCTCGGGCGGGGCCGGGCCGGAGGCCAGTATCAGCAAGTTCGTCAGTACTTCAAAGCTGCCGGATTCTGCGTGTATTCCGGCAGCATTCAGGATGGACTGCAGAGTGCTGCGCAGTGAGATATCGTCCGACATGACAAAGGCGCGAACTGCCCTGCTCTGCCCAGTTCTGACAGCATCTGTCACGGACTCGACCGCCGCTGCATGCAGAGCAAACACTTCCTCGGCGGCGGCAATTGGGGACAATGGCTGCTGCAGCTGCAGAAACCCCTGCAGTTCGTGCATAATGCGGGCTGTGGCGGAGCCGAGTTCCGTCCTGCAGGCTGCTGGCCAGACATCGTGGGTCCGCCCATCCGAAATGCACCAGGCAGTGCTGCAGCAGAGCACTCGGCTGAAGATCATGCGGCCAACCAGCAGGCTGACATCAGCTGGAGGATACTGATCTGAATACTCGCGCAGTACTACTACCAGATCGGGCGGCTGAGCGGCAAACAGTGAAGATGCGAGTGCGTCGTGAACGGTTCGAAAACTACCAGCGACTCCCTTTGGCAACGCGTCAGCGAGCCAGCGCCGCAGGGGGTGAAAAACTGGCGACGGCGGGCCGATCACGGCGACAATTGGAAACCGGGCGGGTGCTGTCGTCATGCACGTCAGCCCGGCACGGAAGCCTGCAGCAGCGCAGCTGCGGCGGCTTTGATACGGTCAACGGCCGTCTGCGGGACTGCTGATAAAAGCGGCAAATGACGGCCTGTTTCGGCGATTCCCGCCAGTGCAACGGCTTCGTGCAGTACACGAATCGGATTGATGTCGTTGCGCAGGTCTTCAAGGGGGCGAAAGGTCTGCCGAATGTTTTCCGCCATTGCCAGATCGCCTGCGAGGATGGCCTGGAGCATTCGCTGCGACAATGCGGGATTGACGCAGACGCAGCCGGAGGTGTATCCGGTCAGGCGAAATTTCTGCAGGTGGACGATTGCAGGCTGCTCACCAATACCGCTGCAGATCAACTTTGGGTCAACGAGGGACGTCAGGCGACTGAGAAAGTCATCAACTGCGGGATCAGGCCGGACGATCGCGTACTTAATGAACGACACAAGTCCGTCGCGAACCAGTTCGCCGGCACCTTCCGGGCTGATGTATCCTTCCTCTTTGATGTACAGCACTGCGGGACGTCCGAAAGCTTCCACAAACCTGCGGAAGCCGGTCATCAGTCCGGCTTCGGTCATGATCGCCTTTGTTGGCAGCACCATTGCTGTGGGGAACTGCGAATCCTTCAGCAGTTCGGCCTGATCCATCATCAGGCCGAAGGACGGTCCAACTGAGGGGATGACAGCGGTCTCTGGTGCTGCTGTCTGTTGCAGCATGTCCAGCAGTGCCGCGTATTCGGAGTACCGTACGTGGTACAGGTTGGCGTTGCCACCGTACAACAGCATTGAGACGCCGCCCTGCTCGAGGTGGCGAATCATTCTGGCATTCTGCAGCGGACAGATTTTCTCTGCACGGTCGCGAGCCAGGGGGGGGACAGCCAGTACTGACCGATGGAAGTGTTCGGGAAGAATGGGAGTGGTTTGCATAGGGTGTGCAGATTCTGTTTGCGGCAGATGTCGTCCGGCGTGAGATTCGACGGGGTGTTCTTTGGGGTGTGCTCGGGCTGGAAAGCCCGAGCTGCGACTTTGTCCTTAGGGTCTTACCAGATCTGGATGCGTTCGGCTGGTGGCTTATACAGCCGGTCGCCGGGTTTCACGCCGAAGGCCTCGTAGAAAGCGTCGAGGTTGGCAACCGGTCCATTGGCGCGAAAGGCGGATGGTGAGTGTGGATCGGTGAGCAGGCGCCGCACCATTTCGTCATCGCGATACTTGCGTCGCCAGATCTGTGACCAGCCGAGGAAGAACCGCTGTCCTGGGGTATAGCCGTCCAGAGTTTTTCCGCCGCTGGCACCGAGTGACAGCATGTAAGCTTTGTAGGCAATGGCCATACCGCTGAGGTCTGCGATATTTTCACCGAGTGTCAGCTTGCCATTCAGTTTGCGACCTGGCAGCGGTTCGTAGGATTCATACTGGGCAACGAGTTTCCCGGTCAGTTCTTCAAAGGATTTTCGATCTGTTTCGGTCCACCAGTTGCGGAGATTTCCGTCTCCGTCGTACTTGCTGCCTTCGTCGTCAAATCCGTGGCTGATTTCGTGACCGATCACTGCTCCGATACCACCGTAGTTCACGGCGTTGTCTGCACTGGCGTCGAAAAATGGTGGCTGCAGAATGGCGGCCGGGAAGACGATTTCGTTGAGGCTGGGGTTGTAGTAGGCATTGACGGTCTGCGGAGTCATGCCCCATTCATTGCGATCAACCGGTGCATTCAGGCGATTGACCTGGCGGAAATGTTCGAACCGTCGGGACCGCATGATGTTTCCGATCAGATCATCTGCTGCGATCTGCAGCTCTGAGAAATCTCGCCAGACATCCGGGTAACCGATTTTGGTGGTGATTTTGCCGAGTTTTTCAAGGGCTTTTTGTTTGGTTTCGGGAGTCATCCATTTGAGCTGGTGGATGCTTTGTTCATAGGTTTTCATCAGATTCCCGACGAGTTCGATCATGCGTTTGCGTGATTCCGGCGGGAAGTGGCGACGGACATACAGTTGTCCGAGCGGTTCACCGAGGACTCCGAAGTCCCCTGCCCCGGCGCCGGAGGTGGCATCAACGGCTTTTTTCCAGCGTGGTTTTTGTTGCGGAATGCCTGAGACAGCTTTGTCATGGAGTTCGAAGTGGGCATCGACGAATGGTTTGGGGAGGTAAGGAGCAGCGGCATCCAGCAGATGAAAGCGAGCGTAAGCCTTCCATGCATCGAGACCGGCCGCAGTGGCGACAGAGCTAAGTTTTTCGAAGTAGCTGGGTGTGACGACATTAATGTCTTTGACTCCGGGGACGCCGGAGACTTCGAGGAAGACATTCCATGGAATTGCTGGTGCAGTGGCGGCCAGCTTTTCGGCGGTCATCAGGTTGTAGCGTTTTTCGGCGTCGCGCAGTTCAGTGCGTGACCACTGAATTTCTGCGAGTGAGGTTTCGAGCTGGATGATTTGCTCGGCTGCTGCTGCTCCGTCGCTGATTTCTGCCAGTTCGAACAATTTTGTGATGTAGGTTTTCAGTGCCTGGCGGGCATTTTTGTAGTCTGGTCGATCACCAAGGTAGTAATCTCGGTCGGGCAGCGTCAGTCCGCTCTGGACCACATGCACGAGGTATCGGCGGGAGTTTTTGTCATCGACGGAGACGTAGAAACCGATGGGGCCGGCCATGCCATAGATGCCTGCACTGGCAAAAAAGCGGGTGACATCTTCAGGTGATGCCAGTCCGTCGATGGCTGCCAGTTGTTCGCGGATGGGAGCCAGACCGCGGGCTTCGATAAGCTGTTCGTTCATGTAGCTTTTATAAAAGTCGCCGACTTTGCGGCTGACTGGATCCTGGGGATTGCTGACGGCTTCTTCGATAATTGTGCGAATGTTCTCACGGGCTTCATCATCGAGTCGAGTGAAGGAACCGTAGTTGGATTTGTCTGCCGGGATGTCGGTGGACATCAGCCAGCGGCCATTGACGTGCAGGAACAGGTCATCCTGGGCTCGCACAGACTTGTCGAAGCCATCGGGGTCCAGTCCGGAGTGAGGTTCATCGGCGGCCGCGACAGCGGACAGACAGAGCAGAGACAGGAGCAGCATTCGGCAGGTCATGTGAAGTCCTGGAGTAAAAGGGGCGAAGTCAGAGGTGAGCAGACCGCGTGCGGTCCTGACAGTTGTACTTAGCCGACACCGTTAACGACATTGGGTAATTTTTCTCCGCGGAGCGCAGCGAGTGCCAGCGATGCGGCTGTTTCTCGAAGTTTTCTGACGGCCGGGACGCTGGCAGAAGCGATGTGGGATGCGAGGACAACCTGCGGCATGCGGCGGATTGGGTGGTCAGCCGGGATGGGTTCCGGGTTGAAAACATCAAGTGCAGCGGCAGCTACGTGTCCTGTCTGCAGTGCATTTGTGAGAGCCTGTGGATCGATGAGGTCACCGCGAGCCAGATTGACAACGACGACGCCGGGTTTGGTGAGTTTGAGTGAGTTTTCATTGAGCATGCCGCGAGTTCCGGCGGTGGACGGGCAATGCAGTGACAGGACATCGGCCTGAGCGAGCAGGTCGTGGAGTGAAACGGGCACTGCTCCGGCCGCTGCGATGATTTCGGGAGCAACGACGGGGTCATGAACGAGGATGCGGCATTTGAAGGCTCGGAGGCGAGCGGCGACTTCCTGGCCGATGCGGCCGAATCCAACCAGCCCTGCGGACAGGTGTTTCAGCGTGCGGAGGGATTCGAGCGGCGTAGCGAGTCCCCAGTTACCGGCGGCGATGTGCTGTGTATTGGGAACAACCTGCCGTGTGACGGCGAGAATGAAGGCCAGCGTGTGGTCGGCCACTTCATCGATGCAGTAATCGGGGACGTTGCAGACCGGGATTTTGCGGGCGGCGGCGGCGGCGAGGTCGACATTGTCGACACCGATACCGTAGCGGACGATGACGCGGGCTTTGGTCATGGAGCCGATGACATCGGCATTCAGCGGTGCAAACTGGGTGATGACTGCGTCTGCGTCGGCAACGAGGGCGGGCAGTTCGGCGGCCGTTTTTTTCTCTTTCCAGGCGTCGAGGGTGTGTCCTGAGGCCTGCAGAATGCCAGTTTCGATGCTGAGATCGGGGAACGTGTAATCTGTAACGACGGCGCGCATGGCGGTGGGATTCCTGGAATCTGCGAAGAACGACTGGTCTTTGTAAGCGACTGGCGGTTGTCGGCGAGTTTGCCGGCGAGTGGGATTCTGGTGCGGAATGGCTGTGAAGGCAACTGATCGGGAGTTCGTTTCCATCCTGCCGGTCCGGATCTGATCTTGGCGGATTCTGCGGGAATTGGCAAAATACGGCGTGAAGCAAGGTATTGTGACCGGCCGCCTGTCGTTGGAAACTGGCTGAATTTGGCGGTTCGGCGCGAGGAATCCGGCCAGAGCCGGGACAGTCCATGGATGGGACAAGGCATGGAATTCAACGTAAGGCCTCCGGGGCGAAACTGTTCGATTTCGGGGCGTGCATTTCGTCCTGGTGAATCCTGCTGGTCTGTGCTTGTTGAAAAGGGCGGTGAGATTGTTCGTCAGGATATTGCAGAGGAATGCTGGCAGGGACCGCCGGACGGAGCGATTGGCCACTGGAGGTGCCCAGCCAGTGCAGCGCCGGAAAGTCAGCGTCTAAAGCTGGATGCGGAGTCATTGTTCGAGTATTTCCTGCAGCTTGAAGAGTCACCGAATGTTGTGCAGAGGCAGTATCGATATGTGCTGGCACTGCTGTTGCTGAGGAAGCGGCGGCTGGTTCTGGAGGAGGTTGTGGAGCTGGATGATCGACCGGCGATGCGGCTTGTGGGCAGTGCCGGCGAGGGGCCGTTTGATGTGGCGGAAGAGGAATTGACAGAAGACGAGATTGGTCGTCTGCAGCAGCAGTTGTTTCAGACGGATCGGGTGGCGGCGTGAGTTCGGGACAGGGATGGATTCAGATGCTGCGGTATCGTTCGCTGCTGACAGCACTGCTGGTGCTGAACCTTTGCGGCTGCCAGCTGAATAAACTGCTGTTCTGGCCTGAGCGTCGCAGTCCGGATCCGGTGTTGCCGGCGACGATTGAGGGTCCGGAGCTCGTTGCATGGCTGAACAGTCGTACTGAGGGTCTGACTTCGTGGCGCAGTACAGATGTCAAGGTGCTGGTGCGGATGCCAGGCTTGCCGATGCCGCAGAAGCTGAGTGGTTCCCTTGCCTGCAGTGCTCCGCGAAGTTTTCGGCTGGTCGCTCAAAATCTGGTGGGACTGGCAGATTTTGGTTCGAACGATGACTTGTGCTGGGCGTACGCGAAGCCGGGTGAGCCGGTGGTGCTGACGTGGCAGCATGAAGACGCGGGGCTTCTGTCGATGCTGCCGGGAGGATTGCCGCATCTTGATTCCGACTGGCTGATGACGATTCTGGGGGTGGCTCCTCTGGATCCGGCAGCGTGGCGTCTGGAGCAGGATGTGGGGCGTACTGTGAGACTTTTATCGACGGAAACGGATACCGAGGGACGGACTCTGGAACGCAGTATTCTGGTGGATCTGGTGAAGGGTGAGGCGCGTGAGCATGTGCTGCGGGATGGATACGGCAACGTACAGGTGCGGGCTCAGCTGTCTGATTATCGTCCGCAGGGTGCAGTGGATCTGCCGCGGATTATTCGGGTGAATTTTCCGGCTACGGAGACGGAGCTTACGATTTCGATTGGTCGGTTATCGGTTAACGGTCCTCAGGATGCTCGTTTGTGGGAACCACCGCGCGGGGAGGGTCTGGTCAGGCTCGACGTGCGTGAAGTGCTGGCCCAGTTTGAACGGGGTGGCGGTCAATCGATGGTGGAACAGACGGATACATCTTCAGAGCGGCGTGCGAATGCAGCGCTGCGGCAGATTGCTGAGCGATCGGAGCTGGCAGAGGACCCCGTATTTGATTCGCCGGCCCCGGCGCCGCGACGGTCACGCTGGTTTCCGTTCTGGAAGCGGGGGAGTTGACCGATGTTCGCGAAGCGGGTGGGGGGTTGTTTGCTGCTGGTAGCGTATCTGTTTACTGCCGGTTTGTCGGCTGGTGCGGACGAGCCGCGTTCGAAGCCGGTAGTTGTCAGTGCAGAGGCAGCGGAGATTCACAGCAGCGGTATGCTGTTTGATGGTCACAATGACTTGCCCTGGGAGATTCGTGACAAGGGCAAGTCGTCATTTGCTGAGCTTGATATCGCGCGCGAGCAGCCTGGGCTGCATACGGACATACCGCGACTGCGTCGTGGTGGACTTAAGGCTCAGTTCTGGTCGGTTTACGTGCCGGCTGAGACTGCCGAGACTGGGGATGCTCTGCTGCAGACGATGCAGCAGATAGAGATCGTGCGAGCGATGCTTAAGCGGTACCCGGAGACGTTTGAGCAGGCGAGTACGGCTGCGGATGTGGAGCGGATTGTGGGTGCTGGTCGGGTGGCTTCGATGATGGGTGTCGAGGGTGGCTACAGCATCGAGGAGGATCTGGCGAATCTGGAACGGCTGTATTTGGCAGGCTGTCGCTACATGACATTGACTCATTCCAAATCCCTGTCGTGGGCTGATTCAGCAACGGACAAGCCGAGGAATGGTGGTCTGACTGAGTTTGGCAGGGAAGTGATTTGCGAAATGAATCGTTTGGGGATGCTGGTGGATTTGTCGCATGTCTCGCCTGAGACAATGAAGCAGTCGCTGGCGACAACTCAGGCACCTGTGATTTTTTCGCATTCCAGTGCGCGAGCGATTTGTGATCATCCGCGGAATGTTCCGGATGATGTGCTGCCGCTGGTCAGGCAGAACGGGGGAGTGATCATGGTGAATTTTTATTCAGCGTTTATTGTTCCGACGGCGCAGTTGAAGCGAAACAAGGAGGCGGCCGGAACGATTTATGATGTGGTGGACCACATTGACTATCTGGCGAAGCACTGTGGTGTGGAGCACGTCGGGATTGGTTCGGATTACGACGGCGTGCCGCGTCTGCCGGATCAGCTGGAGAGTGTGGCGACGTACCCTCGGATAACTCAACTGCTTCTGGAGCGTGGTTATGACCGAGCAGCAATTCACGGGATTTTAGGGGGTAATGTGTTGCGGGTGCTGCGGCAGGCCGAACAGGTGAGTGCTCGGCTGAAGTCAGCGGAGAAGAACTGACTGAGGTGCTGTTGTGCTGGATTTGTTGACCGGTAAGTGTCGCGAGGATGTGAGCAGCAGATATGGTGCAACTGACAGCGTCGGATGTGGTTCTGGTGACTGGCGGGACGGGTCTGGTGGGCAGTCATGTGGCCGGTCAGGCGGTGTCACGTGGATTGCGGGTACGCTGTCTGGTGCGGCAGGCGGCGGGGGCCGATTATCTAAGGTCACTGGGTTGTGAGCTGGTTGAGGGGGATCTGGATCAGCCGGAGAGTCTGCAGCGAGCGGCGGCGGGGGCGACAGTTGTTGTTCATTGTGCGGCGAAGGTTGGGGACTGGGGTCCCACGGAGGATTATCGTCGTGTGAATGTCGAGGGGACTCGATCGCTGCTGGATGCCGCCCTTTCGTGTGGAGTGTTGCGCCGCTGGGTGCAGATCAGTTCGCTGGGTGTGTATGAGGGGCGTGATCATTACGGAACGGACGAATCGACGGCTCCGAGTACTGCGGGGATTGACGGTTATACGCTGACAAAAGTTGAGTCGGAGCAGCTGGTGCTGCGGTATGTTGAGGAACGTTCTTTGCCGGCAGTAGTGCTGCGGCCCGGTTTTATTTATGGGGCGCGTGACCGGACAGTGTTGCCTCGTCTGCTGGAGCGTCTGCGTTCTGGGAAATTTGCCTACCTCGGGTCTCCTGAGAAGCTGATGAACAACACCTGGGTGGAGAATCTTTGCGGTGCAGTCTGGCTGGCGATTGAGCGTGATGATGTGGTGGGTGGGGTGTTTAATATACGTGACCCTCGAGCGGTAACGAAGCGAGAGTTTATTGAGACGGTTTGTGAAGCGGCAGGTTTGCGCAAGCCGACGAAGGTGGTGCCGTTGCCGGCAGCGAGGTTTCTGGCGGCTCTGATGGAGCGGATCTGGAAACTGCTTGGCCGCCGGGAAGCTCCGTTGCTGAACAGTGCTCGGATCAAGTTTTTGGGGTTGAATCTGGACTACAGCATCGATCGAGCGGAGCGGCTGCTGGGTTATCGTCCGGCGGGTGATTTTCGCGATGCGATGCCGTGTTCGGTGCGGGACGTGCTGGGCCGTTGAGTTGTTTGGGTGCGTGGTTTTCTGTGGTGTTTGTTCCGGGCAGCAAGTGTTGTTTTTGCGACACCTGTTGGCAGGATCAGCAGCTGGCGGGACTTTTGTTGCAGCTTTGTGCTGGAATCACTGGCTGCGAGTACGATGTGTGATGTATACCGTGGGGTATGTTTGAATTTTACCCACAAAACCCACACGATCACTTTGTGCGTCGCACGTTTGATGTCACAGCGCATGCTCGTGTGCTGTTGAAAAGCCGGTTGTCTCCAGGGGTGCTTGCGGAGCTGAATCTGGACACACTCACGGCGACCAAAGAGACGTTTTTGGGGGCTGATGAGCACGAAAATCGGCTCGATCTGCTCTATTCGGTGCAGCAGCGAAGCGGCGAGGAGCTGCTGATTTATTTGCTGCTGGAGCACAAGAGTGGTGTTGATCGCTGGATTGCGCTGCAGTTGCTGAGATATGTGGTGAAGATACAGCAATGGCGTCAGCGGAACGGCCAGTCTTTGTGTGTTGTGATTCCGCTGGTGGTGTATCACGGTGATGAGGACTGGGATGAACCGTTGTCATTGCGGGACAAGGTCCCGGCAGTTGATTTGCTGCGGGAATTTGTGCCGGACATGCGGGCGATACTGGTGGATCTGAGTCGTTTGCCGTCTGAGTTTCTGCCGGAGGCACCCGAGCTGGAGGCTCGCATTCGTACTCTGCAAATCGTTCGTCGGGCTGAACTTGCGTTCGATGCTGTGGTGAACATTTTCAGGCTTTTGCGATCGTGGCAGGAAATCGATGCGCAAATGGACGCGGTGAACGATATTATTATTTACTTGTACGCGGTGTTTGATGCTCGAAAGCTGGAGTGGTTTGAGCAGGCAATCAGAACAGGACTGCAGTCGGAATCGGAGAAGCAGATGCCCACATGTCTTGAAGCGATGATTGAACGCGGAATTGAGAAGGGGATTGAGAAGGGGATTGAGCAAGGGATTGAGAAAGGGATTGATCAGGGTATCGAGACGGGTCTGATTGTTGGTCGCATTCGGACTTTGCAGGAAGTTCTGCGTCAGCCGATTACAGCGGAGGCTGAATTGCTGGCTTTGCCTGTTGCTGAGCTGCAGCAGCGCGCAATCAGACTGCAGGCACTGCTGCCGCAGTCGTAGCCAGTGGCGTTTTCTGTGTCGGCGGATTATGCCAGCACGTCATGCAGCACATGTCCATCAACATCAGTCAGGCGGTAATCACGACCCTGAAAGCGGAAGGTCAATTGTTCGTGATTGAAGCCCAGCAGGTGCATCACAGTCGCCTGCAGGTCGTGTGGTGTGACTTTGTTTTCGACCACACCGAAGCCAAGTTCGTCAGTCTGACCATAGTTTGTGCCACCGCGAACGCCGCCTCCGGCCATCCACATCGTGAAGCAGTCGGGGTAGTGATCGCGTCCCAGGACAACTCCGCCGGCGGTGCGACCTTCTCGGAAAGGCGTTCGTCCAAATTCGCCGCCGCAAATGATCAGGGTCTCTTCGAACATGCCGCGTTCTTTCAGGTCATTGATCAGTGCGGCGATCGGGCGATCGGTGCGTGCCCATTTGTTGGTGAGTCCGTCCGTGAGTCCTTCCCCTGGGCCAGTACCGTGGAAGTCCCAGCCCCAGTCGAAGAGCTGCACGTAACGGACTCCCTGTTCCACCAGTCTGCGGGCCAGCAGGCAATTATTGGCGAAACTGGATTCCCCCGGAACAGCTCCGTAGGCGTCCTGGGTTTGTTTCGATTCGCGAGCGATGTCCATCACTTCGGGGACAGACGCCTGCATGCGATAGGCGAGTTCGTACTGAGCGATGCGGGTAGCGGTTTCCGGATGTCCGAGCTGTCCGGCCTGAAGTTCATTCAGTCGTTTGAGTGAGTCAAGTGAGCGACGGCGGATGGAGCGGTTCATACCGGGCGGGTCAGAAACATAGAGTACGGGATCGCCTTTCGAGCGACACTGTACTCCTTGAAATACGGACGGCAGAAAACCACTGCCGTAAGAATTTGAGCCACCGTTCGGCTGGACTCCGCTGCTGATCAGTACCACGAATCCGGGGAGGTTCTGGTTTTCGGTACCGAGGCCGTAGGTGACCCATGCTCCCATGGAAGGACGTCCGGATCGTGGCGAACCTGTGTAGAGCAGCAGTTCGGCTGGCGCGTGATTGAACTGGTCTGTGTTCATGGAGTGAATGAAGCAGATGTCATCGGCAACCGACTGCAGATGCGGGACTGCATCAGAGAGCCATGAGCCGGACTGTCCGCACTGCACGAATTTGCGGGGAGTTCCCAGGAGTTTTGGGACGCCGGAAGTAAAGGCGAACGTTCGTCCTTTCAGGAATTCGTCGGGGCAGTCCTGTCCGGTTCGAGCGACGAGGGCTGGTTTGTAGTCGTAGATGTCCAGGTTGGGCGGTGAGCCGGTCAGGTGCAGATAGATCACCTGTTTGGCTTTGCCGGCATGGTGTGGCCAGCGTTGTTCCAGCGGGGCTGATTCACGGATGGGTATATCAGCAACTGCGGATCGAGGAGAGACAGCAGCCCCGGAAATGGCCGAGAGTGCGATTGCGCCGAAGCCGACGCCTGAGCCGGAAAGAAAGTGCCGTCGGGTGGCTTGTTCAAGCGGGGTGTAGTCGGGCTGCACGGCGGGTGGATCCTGGCTTCAGGGGGTGAGGTACCATGTTCTGCGGGCTGAATTCGCCTCGTGAATCATACCGTGGCGGGCGTCGAATGCCAACAATTCGTGGTGAGGAAAGGGGGAGAGAGAAGCGGCGGGAATGGCGAGGTTCCGGAAGATTTGGCGGACCTTTCGGCGTGGAATCAGGAAGAATATCGGCCTTATGCGGTTTCGGCGGGCGGTTGATTGCTTCTGTCTGTGTGGGCTCGGTAGGATATCGGCAGCCATTGTCGGAGCAGTTTATGTCAGTTGAAAAGTCAGGCGGAAGTTCAGCGCGTGAGCCGTGGAAGGTGTGTCGTGGGCCGGCCAACTGGTTCACGTTTCGCTGCCCCGACGGCATTGAAGTGCGTCAGGATCAGACGGTTCTCGAGCTGCTGTGGGATGTTGCCTCCGCCGGTTCCTCATTGTCGCAATGTGAGGCCGGCAGCCTGCGTTCTCTGATGTCGGTCGTGGCATGGTGGAATGAATCCGAACCTGCGGACGGCCTGTCTGAGCAATCTCGATCAGCCCCCGACCCAACCCTCCTGTTTCCTCGCGTCAGTTCGGTTCGCGTCCAGCGTCCGCTGCGGATGTCACTGGCCAACGAAGTCTGGTCTGGCAAGTCCAGTCGCCCGGTTGCCGGCGGCTGGCTGTCGCGGATGTTTTCGCGAGGTCGCAATTATTCGTGGCGGCTGTGGGTCTTCCGGCAGGGGCGTCTGACGATTGTCGCAACGACGCAAAGTACTGCGGGCGAAGAATTGTCACGTGAGCAGATTATGGTCTGCGAGCGGTTGCTGACGACGATGGAAGTCGCAGAGACTCCTGCCTGGCCGCCGGATGTGTTTCAGCAGCATGTTCTCGCACTGGCTCGCCAGCACTATCCGTTGTTGTCTGCCACCGCACGCGGGTTTACTCTCAGGCTGGGTCAGAGCGAAATCTCTTTGTCGAATCTTTACCGTGTTTACCTGCAGCAGCCCGAGCATTTCCGAAGGATTGTTCTGCCGGGGCTGACAGCGATGGTCCGGCTGCAGGAACTTGGACCAGACCAGCTGGCTCCTGCGTTCAGTCAAGTGCAGGGAAAAATTCTGCCCATGCTGGCTCCCGACGATGAGCAGTGCAGTGACGGTCGTGTTCGTCAGCCCTGGGTCGGCGGTCTGTCGATTGGCTATGTCATCGACGAAGATGATTCCTACCGGTACATTCAGGAACGAATGCTGGGCGATTGGGGAGTTTCACTGGATGAACTCCATGAAGTCAGTTTGCAAAATCTGCGCGCATGGTCTGAGGATCATCCATTGGAGGTGACAGTTGTGGGCTCAGAAGAGCAGCCGCGGATGCTGATGCCTGTGCGTCCGGATGCTTACAACTGTTCGCGGGTGCTGGATCAGGGTTTTTATTCACGACTGCGGGGAATGTTTGGAGCGCAGCTCGTACTGGGGATGCCTAATCGAGATTTTTTTGTTGCCGTTTCGCTGCGTCAGCCTGATCTGATCCAGCACGTGCGGGATCGAGTTGACGCGGATTTTCAAACGATGCACCACCCTTTGACTCGACGTTTGCTGCTGCTGTCGCCGGATGGTGTGAGTGAATTTCCGGACGATACGACGCTCGAATGAAGAAATCGACCAGGCCTCTGTTTGTTTTTGCCGGCGGTGGATCCGGCGGTCATTTGTACCCGGCACTGGCCGTGGCTGCTGAGCTGCAGTTGCTTGTGTCTGATGCTGAGTTCCTGTTTCTCTGCAGTGCTCGAGAAGTCGACCTGAGGATCTTGAGTCACGCTGCGGCTCAGAATCCGAGGATCAGCTGGTTTGCTGTGGCCGGATCGCGCGGGGCATCCGGAATCGCTCGTGTGACTGAACCGTTGCGGCTGGGTCTGGAGTGTCTGCGGGCGATCGTCCGGCTGCGTGGTCGGCATCCTGTTGCGGTTCTTGGGCTTGGTGCGCGTGCCAGTGTGGCAGGATGTCTGGCCGCCCGGATTCTGGGATTGCCGCTGATCCTGCTGGAAAGCAATGTGTTTCCCGGTGCAGCGACACGCTGCTTAAGTCGACTTGCGCTGGCGTGTCTGACGGGGCTGCCGGTTGAGGCGGCGGCGGTTGGGGGTCTGCGGTGCCCAGTGCTGCAGACGGGAGTTCCGGTGCGGGGAGTGATTTCCGCGCTGCATGGGGAGCTGTATCTGGCTGAGCCGGCTCGACCACGTCTCCTGGTACTGGGTGGCAGTCAGGGAGCGCAGTCGGTCAATGAGCTGGTGCTGGATGCATTGACTTCTGATGGAATTACTGGGCCGGTTTTGCCGGACGACTGGGAAATTGTGCATCAGTCAGGAGAGTCGGGGCTGGAGCGAGTGCGAGAGGGGTATTTGCGGCTGGGGTTGAGTGTGCGGGTGGAGTCATATCTGGGGGACATGTCGAGTGAGCTGCGTGCAGCGACGCTGGTGGTTTCACGAGCCGGTGCGGTGACGCTGGCGGAGCTGGCATGTGGCCGTCGGCCGGCTTTGCTGCTGCCGTTGTCGACAGCGGCAGGCAATCATCAGTGGCGGAATGCTCGGTATTTTGCGTCAGCGGGGGCGGGAGAACTGGTGGATACCGGCGCTGCTGACATTTCAAAAACTGGAGCGGCGGTTCAGCTGAGGGGGCTGTTGCGGGATTTGTCGCGGGATGCAGATCGTCGCCAGCGGATGTCCGTGGCGGCCGCGCGGCTGGCAGTTCCAGACGCTGCGACCTCGGCGGCCGCCGCTGTTCTGGAAATTGCGATGAGGCAGGGCTGAGTCACGACTCGTGCTGCACGACACTGCACGGCCCTCACGGCAGCTGATTCAGTCCGTGTGTTTATTCGAATCGGTCAATGACTGTGACACCGCTGCCGGGAAATTCGTGCATGCGGGGCAGCAGTTCGGCGGCCTCGGAGAGTGTAACACGATCGCTGATCAGCAGTTCGGGCTGCAGCTGGCCGGCCGAAATCATTCGGAGCATGCGAGGGTATTCAAATGCCTGCATGCCGTGGCTGCCGAGAATTTCCAGTTCCCCGGCAATCACGAGACTCATGGGGACCGGCGGGTTGGATTCCTGCCCGGCCAGCAACCCGATTTGAACATGGCGACCCCGTTTGCGCAGGCTGCGTATGGAATTCCAGCAGGTTCGCTTGCTGCCCAGAGCGTCAACGGACACGTGGGCTCCGCCATCGGTCAGGCTGCGGATTGCTTCGACCGGATCTGTGTCGCTGGCGTTGATTGTGTGGAGAGCACCGCACTGCTGTGCCAGCTGTAATCTGTCTGTGCGGACATCGACTGCGAGCACCTGTGCGCCGAGGGCTGCGGCGATCATGACAGCCGACAGCCCGACTCCGCCACAGCCATGCACAGCGAGCCAGTCGCCGGGCTGTAGTTTCCCCTGAACTGCGACTCCGCGAAAGGAGGTGGCGAAGCGGCAGCCGAGGCTGGCGGCGGTGACGAAATCGATGTTTTCGGGCAGTTCCACGAGGTTGACATCGGCATGGCGAATTTCAACGTATTCGGCGAAGGCTCCCCATTGAGTGAAGCCAGGCTGAGTGTAGCAGTCGCAGATCTGCTGATTGCCGCTGGTGCATTGCGGGCAGGAGCCGCAGCCGCAGCAGAACGGCACGGTGACTCGCTGACCTGCTTTCCACTGCCGCACGTGGCTGCCGACGGCCGTGACGACACCGGCCAGTTCGTGTCCGGGCACGTGCGGCAGGTGAACATCCGAATCGTGTCCCATCCAGCCATGCCAGTCACTACGACAAAGGCCGCAGGCTCTGACTGCGATGACTGCCGCATCCGGATGTGGCTGCGGGTCGGGGACATGTTGAATTTGAATGGGGGAGCGAAAGGATTCGAAGACGGCTGCTTTCATGGAAATTGTCTGCTCATTTCGGGGATCGAATCCGGGATAACAGCGGGCACCCTAACGGGGCGTCGGAAATCAGGCAAGAGACAGTGACTGTGGCGGCCGTTCTGGACGCTTTTTCGGTCGCGGGCACTTCGGTGTTGCCCCGGTCTTGTTTTTCGGCGAGGTTCCTGATTTGCCCCGCTGGCCCGTGATCGTTAAGCTTACGGACTGCCTGCCGGCAGCTTTATTGAACCTGCCCGTTTGTCCTGGGGCAGACGATTCTGCTGCAGAGACCATTGGTAATGTCTGACCACCTGGGGGGAAGAGAACATGTTGTTTCATCGTATTTTGGGGACAGCAGCAGTGGCTGCTGCTCTGGCAACTTCGGTTCAGGCGGCAGATGTCTGGGGTTTGAAGCCTGGCAAGCCGGCACTGAAATCTGCGACGACTCTGGCATTTGGTCCTGAAGACATCCTGTTTGTGGGTGATGCAAAGTCCGCCACAATATATGCAATTGCGACCGGGAACAAGCAGGGTGATGCAGCGGCTGCGTCAATCAGCATTCAGGATTTGCCGGCGGTGCTGGCGGGTGAGCTGAAGGCGAAGACCGTGGAAATTACGGATATTGCCGTGAATCCTCGAACGGGTGCGGCATTTGTCTCCGTTTCGGCTGATGGCGCACCTGCGATTGTGCAGGTTGATGGTGTGGGCAAGGTGACAGTGTTGTCACTGGAAAACGTGAATTTTTCCAGCGTGACTCTGTCGGATGCTCCTGAAGACAAAGTCGTTGGTGAAGGTCGTCGTGCTCAGAATCGCCGTGCGGAATCGATCACGGACATTGCATTTTTCGAGAACAAACTGCTGGTTTCCGGGCTCAGCGGCGCTGCTGCACCGTCGACCGTGCGCGAGCTGAATTTTCCATTTGCTGACGCGGACAAGGGAATCAGCGTAGAAATCTACCATGCGGCTCACGGGAAGGTGGAAGACTACGCTGCGATGCGGACTTTTGTACCGATGATGATTGACGGCGAGCCGGCCATTCTGGGTGCCTACGTGTGTACTCCGCTGGTCCGCATTCCAGTGGGTGAGCTGTCGAAGGCGGGCGATCGAGTAAAGGGTACAACGGTTGCGGAGCTTGGCAATCGCAACCGTCCGCTGGATATGGTGGCGTATTCAAAGGGTGGTGCTGAATTCCTCCTGCTCAGCAACAGTGCTCGCGGCGTGATGAAGATTACGGCTGCCGGTTTGAAGGACGCGAAGGCTTTGACGGAGCCAGTTGCCGGTGGGGGCAGTGCCGGTCAGCAGTATGAAACAGTTGAGTCGATGAAGGGTGTTGTGCAGCTGGACAAGCTGAATGCCACATCGGCGCTGGTGCTGGTGCAGGGTGATTCTGGACGTCAGGACCTGCAGACTGTGGCTTTGCCGTGACGCGGGTTGCGATTGGGTGTTAAGGACGATGGATGGACGTGGTTCGGGCGAGTCTGCTCGAACCACGGTTTTTGTGAAGTTCCACCAGTGTTTTAGTCATTGAAGTGCACGCTATGAATCAGTTGCGGAATCGGTTTCTGGCATTGTTTGCGGTGTTGCCGCTGTCGGCTGGTATGGTGTGTGCGCAGCCACCGGCCAAAAAGGACATTCCGGCTCCGGATCCTGCGCTTGAGCAGGCGACATTTCGAGTGCCGGAGGGATTCGAAGTATCCCTGTATGCGGCTGATCCGGCGATCGCCAAGCCGATCCAGATGAACTTTGACGAGGACGGGAGGCTGTGGATTGCCAGTTCGGAGGTCTACCCCCAGATTACTCCGGGGGCACCGGCAACTGACCGAATCCTGGTGGTGGAGGACCGCGATCGGGATGGTCGTGCGGACCAGACGCATGTGTTTGCTGAGGGTTTGCTGATCCCGACCGGAGTTGCTCCGGGGGACGGTGGTGCGTGGGTAGCCAACAGCACGGAGCTGGTGCACTTTGCGGACACGAACGGCGACCTGAAGGCTGATTCGAAGCGGGTCGTACTGTCGGGGTTTGGCACCGAGGATACTCATCATATCCTGCATACGCTGCGTTGGGGCTACGACGGTTTCCTGTACTTTAATCAGTCAATTTATATTCACAGCCACGTGGAGACTCCGTGGGGCGTGCGTCGTCTGAATGCGGGCGGGATCTGGCAGTTCCGTCCGGAGACACTGGAACTGGGTGTGTTTCTGCGGGGGCTGGTGAATACGTGGGGGCATCATTACGACCGCTACGGTCAGTCGTTTGCGACTGACGGTGCCGGCGGTGAGGGGATCAACTATGTAATTCCGGGTGGCTACTACTTCACAGCTGCCGATGCCGAGCGTTTGGTACGCGGGTTGAATCCGGGCAGTCCGAAGCATTGCGGGCTGGAACTTGTGGATACTCCGATGCTGCCACCTGACTGGCAGGGAAATGCGATTACGAACGACTTTCGCGGGCACCGGGTAGTGCGTTTTGTGCTGACCGAGGAGGCGTCGGGTTATGTATCCCGTGAGCAGCAGGAAGTGATCTGGTCGAATCACGTGGCATTTCGACCGATTGACGTGAAGATCGGCCCGGACGGGGCGATCTATGTGGCGGACTGGTACAATCCGATCATTCAGCACGGTGAGGTGGATTTTCGTGATGAGCGTCGCGACAGGACTCATGGCAGAATCTGGCGAGTGGTCTGGAAGGGTGCCCCGCAGCGTCCGTTCCGCCCGATGTCGACTCGCAGTACACCAGAGCTGTTTGAAGCCCTGCGTTCTGACGACGGTGTGGAGCGACAGAATGCGAAGCAGATTTTGCGTCAGCGGGGGCCGCAGGTTGCTGGCGAGCTCACAGCATGGCTGCAGCAGGTGCAGTTGTCAGATGTAGAGCGTGAGCGAGTGCAGCTTGAGGCTCTGTGGTGTTACCAGACGGCTCGATCTGTGCAGCCGGCGCTGTTGAAGCAGCTGCTGCAGAGTCCGGATGGAAGGATTCGAGCGGCCGCCGTGCGGGTGCTCAGTCACTGGAAGTTTTTGATCCCGGATTCTTTGGAGCTGTTGCGCGGGCTGGTGCAGGACGGGCATCCGCGGGTGCGTCTGGAAGCGATTCGTGCAATTTCTTTTTCGCCGTTGCAGGATTCTGAGCGTCAGCTGGCGGATGGCAGTGCATTGGTTGAGGGGGCGACGCCCGAGTCGGCGCGTACTGTGTCTTTGTATCAGGATCCACAGCTGATCGAGACGGCTCTGCTGCCGCTGCGTCAGCCGATGGATGTGAACATTGACTATGCGTTGTGGCTGACAACGAAGGAGCTGATGACGAGCTGGCGTCCGGCCTTTGAGGCGGGGAAGATGAACTTCGGCAGTGATGCTGAGCAGGTGGCCTTTGCATTTTCGGCGATTGGCGCCGGGGCTCCTGTAGAGCTGCTGATGAAGGATCTGTATGGCGACAGTGTGACGCCAGAAAAGCGTGCGCGGCTGGTGCAGCTGATCGGTACTGGCGCGGATGCAGCTCAGCTGGGCCGTTTAACGGCAGCGGCAATTGGCAGTGGCGATGCTCGTACAATCTCGACTGTGCTCGATTTATCGGCCAGTCGCAAGCTGAATCCTGTGGTGGAGCCAGCAGAACTGCAGAAGCTGTCGGGCAGTGACGATGTCGTGCTGCGGCGACTGGGATTAAGGGCGATTGGGCAGTGGAACATCGCGGCTCTCAAGGGTGAGTTGGAGCAGGTGCTGGCGTCTGCGGGTGCTGACGCAGCGGACGTTGCGGCTGTGATGGCTGGTATCGTGCAGGGGCGGGACGCGGCTTTGCTGAATCGATTACAGCAACTGGCGGAGGATGGTCAGCGATCAGCGGAGTCTCGAGCAGCAGTGCTGGAGCGTCTGGCAGCCGTTCGGCCGGCGGTAGTGGCGAAGCTGACAGCTGGACTGCTGTCTGAGCTGCAGAATCCGCTGGTGGCCGCCACTGCGACTCGTGCTCTGCTCAATGAGAAAGCCGGTCCCAAACTGCTGGCGGATGCACTGGCCGAGCGTGAGCTGCGAAACGACGTGGCGCTGGAAGTTCTGCGGGTGCTGCGAGAGAGCGGGCGGACGGATGCCGAACTGGACGCTGCTCTAAAGAAGGCTGGCAGGATTGCAGCGCGCAAGACATTGACCGACGAGCAGAAGGCCGGGATTTTAAAGACGGCGATGACCGAGGCCAAAGCGACGGACGGTGAGCGAATTTTCCGTACGGAATCTCTGGGCTGCCTGAAGTGCCATGCGGTGGGAGCTGCTGGCGGGCTGGTGGGGCCGGATATGATCAGTCTGGGTGCCAGTGCGCAGCCGGATTACCTGCTTGAGTCGTTGCTGAACCCGAATGCGAAGGTGAAGGAGAACTATCATACGACGGTGGTTGCTACGGTAGAGGGTCAGGTGATTGCAGGAGTGCAGATTCAGCGGTCTGACAAGGCGATTACGCTGAGGACGGCCGAGAATCGAGTGGTTGTGGTGCCGGCTGATCAGATTGAGGAGGTTGGTCAGGGAGTATCGCTGATGCCTGAGGGTCTGGTGGATGCTCTGACGGATAAAGAGATTGCAGCTCTCGTGAGGTTCCTCTCGGAACTGGGCCGGACACCGGAATACACGCTTTCGCGTCGGCGTTTTGCTCGTACGTGGCAGGTTCTGCTGCCGACTCCGGAGGGCATGCATCAGATCAATCGGACAAGTTTCAGCAAGGTAGCTGCCAGTGATCCGGCCTTCACCTTTGTGCCTCGTTATGCCGTTGTGGGTGGGGTCTTGCCATTGGAGGATGTGCCAGCGATGCAGTTGCGGGGCCAGTCAGTGGGTTTCGCGCAGACGCAGCTGAATGTAACGACTCCGGGTGAAATCGCATTCCGGCTGAATTCTGCAGCTGGGGTTGAGGTGCGAATTGACGGAGTGCCGATGCCGGCTGCGGCCGAATTCAGTACTGTGCTGGCAGCCGGCGGTCACACTGTGACGGTGACAATCGACCGTGGGCAGCGAAGTGAGCCACTGCAGCTGGAGTTGCTTGACAGCAGCAAACAGCCAGCAGGCAACGCAGAACTGCTGAATTAGGCCGGCGCAAAAAATGAGGGTGGCCGGTAAACCGACCACCCTGCGTACTCGTTACACGAATGTAACGGTAACATGTGCTGCGGTACCTTGTACCACAGCGTTGACCTGTTGATCGGCGGAGCAAAGCCTGGTTCAACAGTCTGATTGCCCGAAATGCCCCAGTTCGTCAGTTTTGCTCGTCACGCAACGATTGCTGCGAATATGAAGTGCCCCGATCAGCGACCACCCTGCTGCTGTCCTGCAGCTGCAGTGGCTCGTTCGAGGTTCCTTGTAAACGTGGCCAGATCCATGGAATCGAGACGGATACCGGCCTGTTCGAACATACCTCGAACTCGACGGCTTTGTTCCCACTCTGTTGAGTCAACCCGGCCGTCCTGATTTTGGTCAAGGCGTGAGAAATAGGACTGGGCCATTGCGGCTTCTCCGCCCGGCTGACCGCCCCACGGGCTGCCACCGCCACCGCCCCATGGCGAGCGATTATCGGATCGCTGCTGGTCACCGCCTCGATTGTCCCGCCCGTCATTGCTGCGGGTATCTTTGGGTCTGGCGGGAGTACCTGTTACGATTGTGAGCCGTTTGCGTTCGTTTGTGGAGGCGACGTTCTGACCGGCAGCAGCAGCGGACTCGGCGGCCTGCAGTTCTTCGGGTGTCAGGAAGCCGTCGAAATCAAGATCCATCGTTTCGAATTGTTCGAGATCAGCACGGCGTGTCATGATCCATTCGTGCATTCCCAGTTGTCCGTCAAAGTCAGTGTCGACTTCGGCGTAGGCCGGCGGCAGTTCGAGGATCATTGGTTTTTTGGGTTTCATGCGGTAGGGGGCCAGTGCCTTAGGCTTATTGTTGTCCTGAGGCTGGCCGGGATTTTGGGGTGATCCCGGCGGGCCGCCGCTGAATCCGGAGCGGAATGAATTTCGCATGTCATCGAGCGACATGCCGGGTTTGAGTTCGATTCCGCGGGCCTTCATCATGTCGCGGACGAAAGACGGCATGCGGTCCAGTTCTTCCTGATCAATCTTGCCATTGCCGTTGGAATCCATCATGGAGGTGAAGCGGCTGCCGCGATCGCTGTCGCCGCCACCTGGAGGACCGCCGCCGAAGCCACCGAATCCGCCACCCGGAGGGCCGCCGCCAAATCCGCCAAATCCGCCTGGCGGGCCACCGCCAAACCCTCCAAATCCGCCTGGGGGACCGCCGCCGAAACCACTCGGTGCCCCGCCGCCGAAACCGCCCGGCATACCTCCGCCGAAACCGCCGCCGCCAAATCCGCCCCGACCGCCGGAATCTCCGCCGCGGCTGCCGCGATCTCCGCCACGATCACCGCCACGGCCACCGCGACCAAATCCGCCATCCTGGGCGAGCAGAGATTCGGATCCCAGCAAAGCCGCCGCCAGGAGCAGGGGTGTGAACATTTGTTTCATGGATTTGCCCTGACGCGGAAGATTTGTTGAGCTGGCCTGTGTACTAAACGATCTATTATGCCTTCAAACCCTGATTGTCCCTGTCCGTTTCGGGAATCTTTCGAATTTTTGCAGACCCTCGCAGGAGAATTCTGGGTTTGAGAGCGAAGGAAGCTGGGGGATTCAGGCAGAATTCTCGTCAGGACCTTCACTTTCACTGGCAGCTCTTGTTGTTGGGGGGTATTCCCCGGGTTCGGTTCATGCCGGTGGTCTGTGATTGCGAAGAATAACAGGATGTACCCAATTGTGCGTGTGTGTACATTTGTATCGGATCAGAATATGCGACCTGGATGGAAGATTCCCGTGATCAAATTGCCGGTGGTTGTCGGGCGGACTCTGTTGTGTACTGGACTGCTGCTGGTGGTGCTGGTGTGCAGCCCGGCGGTTGTCCGCGCTCAGGCTCGAGCGGGTTCTGAGGCTGATCTTTTGCGTCGCGACGAGATCCAGCAGGAGCTGGGTCTGTCTGAGACACAGAAGACGCAGTTGTCTGAGGCAGCGGCGGCTGGCAACCCTGGTCGTGAGATTTTTGATCCGTTTTTGCAGCGGATGAAGGAAGAGAAGGACGAGGCTGCTCGTACGAAGATTCGTGAGGAGATGCAGGCAGCGGTGGCTGCGGCGAAAGAGGGTGTTTCGGGGAAATCTCTGGCGTTGCTGGACAGTCGTCAGCTGAAGCTGTTGCGAACGATTTACATCCGAGAGGCTGGCGTGAGGGCTCTGTCGGATGCTCGTGTGGCTGCTGATCTGGGCTTAACGGACGAGCAGAAAAAATCGCTCGAGACATTATCGGGTCAGCGTCGTGAGGCGTCTGCGGCGCTGGGCTTTAATGCGACTGAGGAGCAGCGAGCGGCCTTTACGAAGGAGTGGGATGACAAGTACCAGGCGGTACTGACTGCGGAGCAGAAGACGAAGTGGACCGAGCAGGCCGGGCCTCAGGCTGCTGCTGTGGCTGCGGTACCTGGCGTGGTCACGGCTCCCGGTGCCGTGATGGCTCCTGCTGCCGGTGGTGCAGCGGCAGCTTATGATCCGCAGGCTCAGGGTGCAGCGCCCCCGGGGGCAGTTGTGGTGTCCAGTTTTGGCGCTGCGGCGGTGCCTGGTGAGCGAGCCGAAAAGCTGTCATTTAACATGCGGTATGCTCCGTGGGATCAGGTGCTGCAGGATTTTGCGGCGGCTGGTGGTTACACGCTGGACATTACTCAGTTGCCCACGGGCACGTTTACTCACATTGATTCGGCTGAGTACACGATTTCCCAGGCGATGGACATTATCAACGGTTATCTGCAGCGGAAGGGTTACACGCTGGTAGTGAAGGACAACTTCCTCGTGTGTGTAAACGTCGACAAGACGATTCCTCCGAATTTGATCCGTGATGTTTCCCTGGACGATCTGCTGAAGGTTGACAGCGGAGCTCGCACGATTGGCGAAAACGAGATTGTGCGGATTGAGATCCCGCTGGAGAAGCTGGATGTCGGCGTGATGGCTCAGGAGGTCGAGCAGTTGCTTGGTCCTCTGGGCACCATGACTGCCTTTACTCAGACGGGTACTCTGATCATTTCTGACACGGGAGCGAATCTGCGACGGATCAAAAGCTATGTTGATTCCGCCTTGGGAAGGATGCAGGACGAACTGGTCTTCAAGTCGTATTATCTTGAGCACATTGCCGTTGAGGAAGCTGAGTTCATGCTGCTGGCTCAGTTTGGCATGCGTCAGGGCGTGACAAATGTGAGTGCTGGTTCGGGTGGTGATCGTCGTGGCGGCCCGCCGCAGCCGCAGGCTCCTGCGAAGACCAGCACATTGCAGGTCTTCTCGGATACTCGGACCAACAGTCTGCTGGTGACGGCATCACCTGATCAGCAGAAACTGGTGGAAGAGATTGTGAAGACTTTGGATGTTGACAAGGATCCGAAGGGGAATCCTCTGGACGGAACGGATCGTCGCGGTCCGTATTTGAAGGTCTACAAAGTCTCTGGTCGGGCCGACCAGGTGGCTCAGAGTATTGACGCGATGCTGCCGGGTGTGGTTGTCAATGAAGACGGGCAGGCGGGCACGGTGCACATCTTTGGAACAACGAAACAGCATGATCAGGTGGCGGAGTGGGTGAAGTCATTTTCCGAAGGCACGGGGGCATCGGGTTCGGTGGCGGTGATTCCGCTGGTGAAGATGGATCCTCTGACGGCTGCTGCGACTTTGCGCAATCTGTTCATAGCCGAGGGCAATGCGGCTCCTACGGTGGAAACGGATCTTTACGGCAATCGGATTATTGTGAAGGGCACAGCGGCTCAGGTGGAGCAGATTCGGCAAGTGTTGCGTGATCTGGGTGAGGAGGGCACGGGGCAGCGGAACAAGGGCGAGGGTGGTCCGATTCGGCGGTATTCATTGCGGGGCCGTGACCCGGCCGAATTCTTTGAGTATTTGCAGAAGGAATGGCAGTCTGCGGAGAAGTCGAGTATTCGGATTGTTGTTCCGGCGAAGAGTGGTCCGATTCGTGACCTGAAGACGCCGACGGGTCCATTGCCGTCGGCAGATCCCGCTGAGGGTGCTCCTGCCAGCGAAGCTCCTGCTCCGGGCACTTCCGGTCAGCAGCCAACGACGACTTATCGTGGCCGCAGGCCGGCGGCGGGGGGAATTCGCAAAGAGACTTTCTATTATCCGGTACGTCAGGAGGCTGCTGCAGCACCTCCGTTGCCACCTCGCCAGGCGGTTCAGGATGAGTCTTCTGCCGGGGCTCAGGACATTCAGATTGTGGTGGACGGTGACGATTTGCTGTTGCTTTCGAAGGACGAGGACGCTCTGGATCGTCTGGAAGAAATGATGGATTTTCTGCAGGAGTCGATCCCCTTCAGGACTCGCTGGACGGTGTTCTATCTGCAGGCCTCTGATGCGACGGAGACTGCTGGGTTGCTGGAGCAGCTGATGCCCAGCAGCAGTGTGACAAGTACGGCGGCGGATTCGTCATTCAGTCTGAGTTCCATGTTCAGTCCGATTACTCAGTCAGTGTCCAGTATGACGGGTTTGTCGGGTCTGGGTGCGAACCCGCAGACTCTGCGAATCATCCCGGATCCTCGTGCAAACTGCCTGTACATTACGGGTCCTCAGGCTGCTGTGGATGAAGCGGAATCTTTGCTGCGGGTGCTGGATTCGAACGAGATGCCTGAGTCTTTACGGGAGTTGCAGCCGCGTCGTCTGGCGGTGCAGCATGCGGATGTGGATGAGGTGGTGACGATTGTGAACGATGCGTTCAAGCCGTACATGGAGCCGGCTGGAGGTCGTGGTCAGCAGAACAATCCTTTGGCGGCGATGTTTGGTGGAGCTGGCGGTGGTAGCCGGGGTGCTCGTAACGAACCCACGGGAGTGCAGATGACGGTTGCTGTGGATCGCCAGAACAGCACGTTGATTATTTCCAGCAGTGAAGCCTTGTTTCAGAAGGTGAAGTTACTGGTGGACGAAGTGGATCAGACAGCTCAGCAGGCGAATCGGACGGTGCGAGTGGTGCAGTTGCAGCATTCGGATGCGGCGACGGTGCAGCGTTCGCTGACCAGTCTGTTTCCGCGAGTGACCACCAGTTCGACTCGCCCTTCGACCTCCTCATCATCTTCATCGCAGGGTGGTTCGGGTGGTTCCGGTTCGAATGCTCCGGGCAGCCCTGGCCAGCAGGCTCAGGACCCGATTCAGCAGATGATGATGGATCGGATGCGTCAGCGTGGCGGGGACAGTGGCAGTGGACGTGGCGGCTTTAGTCCCTTTGGCGGCGGTGGAGGCAGTCCCTTTGGGGGTGGCGGTGGCAGTCCATTTGGTGGTGGCAGTCCCTTTGGCGGCGGTGGTTTTGGTGGCCGTGGTGGATTTGGCGGTGGCGGATTTGGTGGCCGAGGCGGTGGCGGTCGTTGATTCCCTTCCGGATTTACCAGGCAATACGGGGTTAGTGAACTGCTATGGAACTCGGACAGTTGCTCATCAGTGAAGGTCTGGCGACTCGCGAGCAGATTACTGCGGCTCGCGAGGCCCACTCCGGCTCGCGCATCGATCAGGCGCTGATTCGGATGGGTGTAGTGACGGAAGACCGGCTGCTGCAGACGCTGTCGGACGAATTTGGGATGCCGTATGTGGACCTGAAGGATGTTCAGGTTGACACGGATTTGCTGGCAAAGTTTCCCACGTCATCGATTTACCGCCATTCGCTGTTGCCGCTGTACCGTCAGAACGGTCATGTAGTGGTGGCGACGTCGGATCCGTTGAATCTGGAGGGTCTGGACGAGCTTAGTACGGTCAGTGGTTTCCGACTTTCTCCCGTGTTGACTCGCAGTGGCGAACTTGGCAGTCGAATCCACGAGCTGCTGGGTGTGGGTGGTGACACGATCAATGAGCTGGTGCGTCGCAAGGCGGACGAGGGCATTGAGCTTCTGGAGGAGATCAACGAGGATTTTGGTGAACTTGCCGAGGGTGCTCAGGCGCCATCCGTCATCAAGCTGGTGAATGAGCTGTTGATGGAGGCTGTGAAGCTGCAGACCAGTGACGTGCACATTGAGCCGCAGGAAAACGGCATGCGTGTACGTTTTCGTCTGGACGGGATGCTTCGCATCCAGCCGACTCCCCCCGAGATTGCTCAGTTCTACAACGCAATTGTGACTCGTCTTAAGATCATGTCGCATCTGAACATCGCAGAGAAGCGTTTGCCGCAGGACGGTCGCATCAAGCTGCGTGTTTCGGGGCGTGAGGTGGACGTGCGTGTGTCGATCATTCCGATGCTGCACGGTGAGGGCGTGGTGATGCGTCTGCTGGACAAGGCGCGAATGACGTTTGACCTGCGGAACGTCGGGATGCCTCCGACGGTCATGAAGATCTTTCGTCAGCTGATTGATCTGCCGCACGGAATTATTCTGGTAACTGGCCCGACGGGCAGCGGTAAGTCGACGACGCTGTATAGTGCTCTGAACGAGATCAAGGATCCGTCGGTGAAGATCATCACCGTGGAGGATCCGGTTGAGTATCAGATGGACGGGATCAGTCAGATTCAGGTTCACAGTCGGATTGGTCTGACGTTTGCGGCGGGTCTGCGAAGCATATTGCGACATGACCCGGACGTGGTGTTGATTGGGGAAATTCGAGACGGCGAGACAGCACAGGCGGCCATCCAGGCATCATTGACGGGTCACCTGGTCTTCAGCACATTACACACCAACGATGCTCCCAGCTCGTTTACTCGACTGGTGGACATGGGTGTCGAGCCTTATCTTGTGGCCAGTACGGTGGAGGGGATTTTGGCGCAGCGACTGGTGCGTCGTCTCTGTCAGCACTGCAAGGTGGCTGTGCCGATTTCCCGTGCGGATCTGCCTGCGGATTTCCCTCGGGATTTGTGTGATGTGGTGTATGAGCCGAAGGGTTGTCGTGAGTGTCGGGATACGGGATTTGCGGGGCGAATTGGTGTGTTTGAGCTGCTGCGTACGGATCCGATGGTGCAGCGGATGTGTGTGGAGCAGAAGAGCAGCACGGAGATCCGCGATTATGCCCTGAAGGCTGGGATGACGACATTGCGAAGCAGTGGCTGGGAGCAGGTTGCGGCTGGTGTCACCAGCATCGACGAGGTTGTCCGGCTGACTCGCGGCGACATAGTGGGTTGACAGTTGAGTTGATTTTTCGGGTGACAGTGACAGCATGCCGGATTTCAGGTATCAGGCAAGAGAGCTTTCCGGGAAGCAGGTATCCGGGGTATTGACGGCGACCAGTGAAAAGGACGCCCTGTCGATTTTGGCATCGCGCAGTCTGTTTCCGATGAATGTAGCTTTGACTGAGCAGTCGAAGCAGCAGGCGGCAGCGGGATCGAAGCGGGTACCTACAAGGTATCTGACAGTTTTTTACAATCAGCTGGCGGATCTGCTGAAGTCCGGTGTGCCATTGCTGCGGTCGTTGCAGTTGCTGGAAGATCAGACGTCGAACCCGGTGCTGCGGTCGGTTGTTCAGGATGTGCGTGAGCAGGTGGCCGACGGGACTCGACTGAACGATGCCATGCGGCGTCACCCGAAGAGTTTCAATTTCCTGTCGATCAGCATGGTGAAGGCTGGTGAGGAGGGTGGATTTCTGGAGGAGGTGTTGAGTCGGATTGCGGTGTTTAACGAGCATCAGGAAGAGTTGCGTGGCCGGGTGACGGGTGCGATGGTTTACCCGATGTTTCTGATGACAGTGGGGCTGGGCATTGTTACGGTGATGATGATCTGGTTTGTGCCTGAATTTGCTTCGATGTTTGATCGGATGCAGGATCAGGGAACGTTGCCCTGGGCGACGACGACACTGTTGTCGATCAGTGATCTGATTCAGACGCGTGGAGTGCTGTTGCTGGCGGCGCTGGGGGCGGCGATATTTGGCATCATCTACTACATCGGGACTCCTGAGGGTTCTCGCAATCTGGACCGGCTGAAGCTGCGTTTGCCTGGGCTTGGCGGAATTTTGCAGAGTCTGGCGGTGGCTCGTTTTTGTCGCATGCTGGGAACTCTGCTGAAGAATGGAGTGCCGATTTTGCAGTCGCTGCGAATCGCGAAGGATGCCAGTGGCAATGTGATTTTGTCTGAGGCGATTGGCAATGCGGCGGAGAACGTGAGCAGCGGTCAGTCTTTGGCTGTGCCGCTGCGAGCCAGCGGCCAGTTTTCTCGCGATCTGATTGAAATGATTGCAGTTGGTGAGGAAGCGAATAATTTAGAGAATGTGTTGATTAATGTGGCGGACAATCTGGAGAAGCGGACCAGTCGTCGGATTGACATGGTTGTGCGTCTGCTGGAGCCGATGCTGTTGCTGGTGATGGCGGCTGTGGTGACATTTGTGATTGCGGCTTTGTTGTTGCCGGTGCTGAACATGTCCTCGAACAGGTGAAGTGGAAAAGTCGTCCAGGAAATTGCTGCCATCAGCGAATATTCCTGTGTTGCTGAAGTCTGGTTTCTGAGTCTGTTGAAACTGTGGAAGTGTGCAATTATGAGAAGACTGAATAGTACAGGCAGTGGCATTGTTGGAAACCGTGGGTTTCGTCGGGCGGGGTTTACTCTGCTTGAGCTGCTGATCGTGCTGGCGATCATTGTTGTGATAGCCGCGATGGTGGTTCCCAACCTGATCGGCAGTCAGCAGAAGGCCAACGAGGATGTTACGCTGGCCACGATTAAAAGTATTGAGAAGAACCCGGTTGGGCTCTGGGCGGCTGATCATGACGGGGCATATCTGAAGGCCAGCAGTGGCCAGGAGGCCTGGACTCAAATGATGAATCCTCAGGCGTACAAAGGCCGCAAGCTGCGTCCGTACATTGAGGAAGCGCCGCTGGATGCGTGGGGGCGACCTTTGCAGTATGAGTGGAACGGTGACGGCCACAGCAAGAAGCAGAATGCTTTGAAGCCGGCCATCTGGTCGATGGGTGCGAACGGCAATGACGAGGGCGGTGAAGGCGACGACATTCCCAGCTGGAAGACGCTGGCAGCAACGGAATGATGCTGTTGCCTGCATCGCGGGTGTGAGTGCTGCGGGTGCTGGGGTTGTCTGAAGTACCGGCTGGAAGAGCCGGTGTCAGGCGGTCTGCAGCACCCGTGAGTGCTGATTCGGATCGGTTTTGTACGTTTTAGTGCAGGTTGGCAGAGCGAGTTATGATTCAGCGTCAGCAGCAGCAACGACAGTGTTCCGCAGCGGGTTTTTCGCTGCTGGAGCTGTTGTTGGCGCTGGCTGTTTTGGTGGCTGTGTCGGCGATCGCGGTTCCTCCGCTGATGGATCGTTTGCAGTCCGGTCGTGTGCAGGACGCCGCTGAGTCTGTCAGGGAAGTGATGGGTAATGCGCGGCGGTATGCGATCGACGGGGGTGTGGACTATCACTTCCGATTTGAGCTGAATGGTCCGTCGTTTGTTGCGATTCCGGCTGAGCCCGAACCGACGCTCGCCAACAGTTACTCGGGTGAAGACGACGACATGCGAGTGGTGCTGGAAGCAGGCGAGCTTGATGAAAATCTGTATTTGCGTCCGGCGAATGATGCGGATGCTGGCGGGGAGTCGCTTGAGCCACTGGCTTTTAATGATCTGCCGAACGCGGGGGAGCTGGCCGGGAAGACGTGGTCAAAGCCGATTTTGTTTCGGTTTGACGGGACAGCTGAGGACCGTGTGATCCGAGTTGTGGACGAAGTGGGGCGAACTGCGGAGATCACCGTTCGCGGGCTGACGGGTGCGATTCGGGTCTCGCAGGTTTTTGAGCTGGAGGACGAGTGATGAGGCTTGTCCATGGTGGCGGCAGGGAGGTTTTTTCTGGTGTGGATCCTGGGCGTCGTGGATTGTCGCTGCTGGAGGTATTGATCTCGGTGGCGGTGTTCATGGGCGCGATGACGGCGATTATGTTTGCCTTGAATGTTGGTCAGCGTGCCGAGGTTTCTGCGAGGCTGCAGTCGGAGGCGGTGTTGCGGTGTGAAACTGTGATGGGCGAGATTGTCTCGGGGGTTTCGGAAGCGGTTTCGTCGGACGACAATCCGTTTTTTGATGATGAGACGGGCACGTGGTACTGGTCAGCGGATGTCACCAGTGGTGGTGCCAGTGGTTTGTTGCAGGTGACTGTGGTTGTCGAGCATCGTCCGGATATGGATGGTGAGCCGAATGCAGCTTTCAGTCTGGTGCGTTACATGCGTGATCCGCAGTTGTTTCTGGACGCTGCGATTGAAGGAGGCAGTCAGTGAAAGCCCTGCCCTGCTCTCGGCGCAGCAATCCGGCAGCCGGATTTACTTTGTTTGAACTGTTGATAGCGGTGGGACTGACATCGTTATTGATGGCAGCGCTGTATTCCGCGATGAGCACTTATTTTCAGTTGCAGCTGGACAGTCATGAAGAGATCGCTCGCCAGCAGGTATCGCGGGCTGTGTTGCGGCAGATGACCAGGGATATTCAGTCGGTGGTGTTTGCGAAGCAGGAAGCATTACCGGAGGACGAGAGTTCTGCCAGCGGATCTGCGTCCGGTTCAGGCTCGTCAGGTTTGTCGGGTTCTGGCACATCTGGTCTTAGTGGAACGGGCACCAGTGGACTCTCTGGCAGCGGGACTTCCGGTCTGAATTCAGGGGGTACTGGTTCCGGGTCGGGAGCAGCGGCTTCGGGCGGGGGTGTGACGTCTGCGTCTGGCGGGTCGACTGATAGCGGACTGGACGGGAATGCTTATGGCGAATCGATGATTGACCCGGAGACAGTGTCCACCACCTATACCAGTGGCCTGGTGGGTACGGCCACTGATTTGCAGCTGTTTGTTAGTCGTCCGGATCCGAATCTGGCCTACGTGTCGTCTCAGGAGTTATCGACATTGGATCAGCGGACTGGCGATTTGGTGATTATTCGTTATTTGATGGCGGACAAGAGTGGCTCGGGTCTGGGTTCAGAGATTGCTGATCGGGAGGCTCCGGGGCAGGATGACGGGCCTGTGGGGCTGGCTCGCATGGCTGGCGATTTATATGGCTTGAGTACAGCGATGGAGAATTCGGAGGACAGTCCGCAATTGGCGGCTGCGAAATTGCTGGCGCGGGAAGTTTCTGGAGTGCAGTTTCGATATTTCGATGGAATTGCCTGGCAGGAGGAGTGGGACAGTACGGCGTTGAACGCGTTGCCGAAGGCGATTGAGATTGTGCTGACGGTGCGGGATGAGGCTGAGGCATCGAATGCGTCATTTTTGGATGAGCCGGATCCTTATGCATTGCCAGCAACGACTCATCGTGTCGTGGTCCCACTGCCGGTTGCGGAGCCGATTGTAGCGGAGCAGGTCCTGTGAGAAAGACATCTGCGATCCATACGAAGTGTCAGCGTCAGCAGCGGGTTCGTCGGCGTGGTTTTGTGCTGCTGGTGGTAACGGTGGTGGTGATTCTGTTGTCACTGGCGGCGTATAGTTATCTGGGTGAGATGGACACGGAGAACCGTGCGGCTTCCATGTTTGGCCGTGATGTCGAGGCTCGCATGGCGGCTGAGTCTGGTGTTGAGTATGTGGCTGCGCAGATTGCATTGCGGCAGACGGATAGTTCGCTGGATTTATATGATGATTCTGCAATGTTTAGCCGGCAGCCGATGGGTGGTGGCGGAGAAGCGCGGGGGCAGGTGCGATTTTCCGTCTTGAGTCCGGGGATGGTGGGTTCGCTGGATGCATTGCCGCGGGCCGGTCTGACGACAGAGACAGCGAAGTTCAACTTGAACCGTCTGCTGGAGCTGGAGAACGATACTGATGAAACGACAGATCCCTATACGGCTGTCAGTTTCATACCGAATATGAGTGAGGATATCTGCAACGCGATTTTGGACTGGATTGATTCTGACGAGGAGGCTCGGGCGGGAGGTGCAGAGTCGCCAACTTATGAATCGCTGGCTGTGCCGTATTCTGCGCGGAACGCGCCGATGCAGTCGATTGATGAATTGCTGCAGGTGCAAGGGGTGACTCCGCAGTTGTTCTACGGGGAGGACGCCAATCGAAACGGGCGGATGGATCCGAATGAGGATGATGGGGGTGAGAGTCCTCCGGCGGACGATCAGGACGGGGTCCTGGATTTTGGTTTGCGAGATTATCTGACGGTATCCAGTCGGGAGCGGAATATTCAGACGACGGGAGAGAAGAAGATCAATCTCAACAACGGGATCGTGGCGGAGATGTTTGATCTGCTGGAGGAGTCATTTGATACGGAGACAGCGACTTTTGTGACGGGTTATCGGCTGACGGGTGATCAGCTGGCGGATTCGCAGGCACAGGGGAAGCTGACGATTGAGCAGCAGCAGCTGGTGGACTGGATAGCGAAGAATCTGGCGAACGGAGAGCTGGGTAAGGTGACTCGCGGGGGCATGGATCTTTCGAATCCGCCGCAGGCATCTTTTCGATCGATTTACGACCTGATTGATGCTCAGGTGGCAGTGACAGTGAATGGTGCGGACCAGACGCTGAACAGTCCGTGGACATCGACGGACCCGGCGGGTTTGATGGAGCAGATGCTGGTGCTGGAGGAGAAGCTGACGTGGCTGAATGACGAATTTGTGGACGGTCGGATCAACGTGAATATTGCTCCGCGGGAGGTACTGCTGGCGATTCCGGACATGACTGAGGCGGTTGCGGATGCGATTCTTGGGGCAAGGCCACCGGCTGGTGAGGATTCTGCTCAGGCGGCTCAGGTGATGTCGATGCGGCGGTCCCCTGTGTGGTTATTGACGGAGGGGCTGGTGGATGTGCCGGCGTTTAAGCGACTGGGGCCATGGCTGACGACGACGGGGGATGTGTATTCATTTCAGGTACTGGGGCATTTTGATCAGGGTGGTCCGACGACTCGACTGGAAGCGATGGTGGATGGTACGAAGAAGCCGCCGCGTATTGTGTTTCAGCGGGATTTGACGGGTTTGGGACGTGGTTTTCCGCCGGCTTTGCTGGACGGCAGGCCGGATGACTGATGGTGCTTTAATCCGCAAATTTGCTACAGACGATCAGGTGTACACGCGGTTTTGGGGTGAAGAACCGATTTTGCGGGTGATCGGCACCGACTGTTGTTTGGTGGTGTTGAATTGGGTGGTGTTTTCATTTGAGTGATTTGGACCAGAGTGTGGCAACCATGGCAGAGATCGTGATTGAGTGGGATCGTGAGCGTCTGCTGGTAGTGCGTGGCCGGAGCGCAGGTCAGCGAGTCGAGTTGAGTCTGGCTGAGGCCTTGCCGCGTGGTGAGAACGCCGAGGATACTCTGGACATCGTGCAGCGTTTGCGGCAGTTGTTTCCGGGTGGCAATGAGAAGCGTCGCCTGGCAGCAACGATCGTGTTTCCTCGGCAGCAGGTAACAGTTCATCGGGTCCAGTTGCCTCCTGTGCAGGATTCGGAGGTGCCGGATTTGCTGCGGATGCAGGCGGCATTAAAGCTGACGGTACCTGTCGAAGCGGTGTCGCTGGACTTTACACCGCTGCCCCTGCAGGCGGGAGCAGCCACGCGGGACGTGTTGCTGGTCACGGTTCCGAACGAGCAGTTGTCATTGGTGCGTCGTACTTTGGGTGATGCGGGGCTGGACCTGTCAGAGGCTCGAGTGAGTGGCTACTGCGTCGCTCAGTTACTTGAGGCAGCCGGGTTATTGCGTGATGGTGCGGATGTCGGTGGTGTGGATGTTGTGGCGGTGATGCGGCGTGATTTTCTGGAACTGACATTTTTGCGTGGTAGGACGGTGTTGTTTTCGCACAGTGGGGCTTCGTGGTCTGCTGCCGATGCGATTGAGAAAACGCTTCGTGCTGAGCTTTCGCGGGCGCGGATGTCGGCTGCAGATGTGGTGGGTGACCTGAAAATCGGCCGCATTGTCCTCGTGGGGGCTCATGAAATCACATCAACAGTTACGGATCAGTTATCAGCTCGATTTGACGGGGCCGTGATTGAGCGGGTGGATCCGGCTGTGCTGGTCAGTGTTGAGGGGGCTGGGCTGGCTGTGGACGTTGTGGCGGCCGCTGGTGCATTGTTGTCAGGGTCGGGCAGCAGTGTGCAGTCGATTGACTTTGCGAATCCGCGGAAAGCGCCTGCGAAGCGTGATTTGCGGCGCGTGAAGATTCTGGGTGGTTCGCTGGCAGCGGTGGTGTTGTTTGCCGGTATCTGGTCGTATCGTCAGGGGCGGATTACGGATTTGACGGGTAAGAAGGGGCGTTTGGATGCTGAGAACGCTGAGATTCGGGAGCTGGTAGATGCTGGCGGCAAGGATCTTGAGTGGGCTGAGAAGATTGGTCGCTGGGTGGATCGTGATGTGGAGTGGCTGGACGAAGTGGAGCGTTTGCGGCGGCTGATGCCGGGGACCGATCGTTTGTTTGTGGATAACATGACCTTTGCGACAGTACAGCAGGGTGGTGTGGGACTGGTGCGATTTGACGCCTGGGCGAAGACTGAGTCTGAGATCAATGATTTCAGTCGTCGACTGGCGGAGGCCGGTTATCGGGTGAAGCCGTATGAGACGGATGTTCGTCCAGCGGCTGCATCTCAGGAGTATCAGATCAAGGTAACGATGGAGCTTGTTCTGCCTGAGGGGCGTGATTCGGCGGAAAGTGCATCCTGAAGCTGATGATTGTACGGGTGTCAGAGTTGTTCTGAATTTCTGAGTCAAGCGGGAAAGTCTGGGGCGATGGACGATCAGAAACGCACAAAGTTGCTGGCAGCCGGGCTGGGGGCAGTCGTAGCGGTTTATTTTGGCCGTTCGGTTGTGACCAACTGGGTGATGGGGCCGATTCGCGATCTGGAGCGGAAGGTGGCCACAGCGGAAGCTCAGGCTGAGAAGCTGGCGGATCAGGAGATCCAGTTGAATGTGGCTCAGCGCAATCTGAAGGACTGGAAGGCGATCAGTCTGCCTGGGGATCTGGACAGTGCTCAGCGGCTGTATCGCGAGTGGGTTTTTGATCTGGCTCGGCAGTGTGGTTTTTCCGGCTCAGGGTTTGAAGTCATCCCTGGTGCTCGATCGGCGCAAAAAGAGTTCAACACAGTGGCGGTTGAGATTAAGAAGGCGGAGGTTGATCTGCAGGGGCTGGCGCGTTTTCTGTATCTGTTTGATCAGTCTGCATTGCTGCATCGGATCAGCGGCATGAAGGTGGACAGCCCGGGTGCGCAGGGCAATCCGCGTCTGGCAGTGACGCTGACGGTTGAAGGGATGAGTGTTACGGGCACAGAGAACCGGGCTGAGTTATTGCCGCGGACGCGTTTGGCGGGAGCGATTGATGACAAGGCGTTGCTGCTGAAGGCCGTACCGAACGAGTTGTTCCCGGTTCAGTCTGAGGGGTTTGAGCCATTTTTGGTGCGGCTTGATCGTGAGCTGCTGCAGGTTACTGAGGTGAGTGAGGCGGGCTGGAAGGTAGTTCGAGGCTATGCAGGTACGAAGTCGGTCTCGCATGCAGACCTTTCGACTGTCGAACTGTTTCCGGTGCTGTGGGATCGTCGTGAGAAGCGGCTGGAGGACTATCAGGCACTGGTTGCAGCATCTCCATTTGTACTGCCAGCGGCGGCGAAGAGCTGGAGTCCGCGTGTGGCTGGTGTGTCAGACAAGACAATACGTCCTGGTGAAACGGTGAGTCTGACGGCGAAACTGGACAATGCGGATCCCGAGCTGGGTACGGCTGCTTTTGCGCTGGAGGACGCAGCGGAGGGGATGTCTATTGATGCGACGAACGGGCAGTTCACGTGGTCCCCTGCGGAATCGCTGCAGCCAGGAAAGTATTCTGCGGTTGTAGCGGCAGTGCAGTCGGGCAAGCCGGATCAGAAGATCAGCACCAAGTTGACGATTACGATACAAGAGCAGAATGTCGCTCCGAAAATAACACTGCAGTCAGCAGCAACGGTGGTGCTGGGGCGTGAGTTTTCCTTGCAGGCGGCAGCGACTGATGACGGTCCGGCGGAGTCCTTGAAGTACAGTCTGGGGGGCGGAGCTCCTGAGGGACTGGGGATTGACGCAAAAACGGGCTTATTGAAGTGGTTGCCGGCGCGTTCGTTTACTCCGGGCAAGTATGATGTCACGGTCAATGTGACGGACGGCGGTCGCGATCCGAAGTCAGCGTCAGCGAAGGTAGCGCTGGATGTGCAGGACGATTTTGCGGCAATGACGACCTTGACCGGCACTGTTGCGCGTGACGGTATCTGGTTTGCGTGGCTGCGAAATCGTGCAACGGGGGTAACGCTGAAACTGAAGGCTGGCGAAGTTGTTCGGATCTCTGAGATCGCTGCAGAAATTACTGAGATTACAGCGCGTCACGTGCTGTTGAAGGATCAGGCGGGGATTTGGAAGCTGGTTTTGGGTGGAACGCTGCGTGAGCGGGTGCTGGAGGTTCCGGCCGAGCCGACTGCTGCTGGTGCTGCTGCAGAAACGGAAACTGTTTCGGGTGCGGCTGATGCGGTCGTGGCACCAAAGCCTGCTCCGGCAGCTGAAGAGCCTGTTGTCCCTGAGGGGACACCGGCTCCTGCGACACCCGTCACCCCTGCCCCGGCGGACCCTGCTGCTCCTGCCACCCCTGTTTCGCCGGACCCGGCTGCACCTGCGGAGCCACCGGCTCCAGCAGCACCGCCGGCTCCTGCTGTTCCGACGACTGGCTGAGCGGCGGTACTTGTTGCTGTTTGCTGGTCAGTTGGTGGTGAGTGGCTGGGGTGCGGGCACGAGCAGCGGCTGATCATCGGGATCTTCGCCATCGGGTGCAGCGGGATTGTTTTTCATGCGGTGTGCCAGTACCTGGTCCCGGTAGTCGCGGAGTGGCACGATGAGTGCCTGATTGATGTAGCGACGTCGTTTTTGGATGTCGCGATTGCTGACGCCGGCACTGGAGGCCAGTTCCTGCATTTGATCCAGGGCCAGGTTGCTGATACGGACGGACTGATCGACATCATTCTGGACTCGTGTCGCCGATTTGGGTTCCCATGCAGTTCTGGCTTCCCAGCGTTCGATCAGTTTCTGCAGCAGAGCATTGAGCTGGTCGAAGCGTTCATCTGGCTGGCTGATCAAGTCGGGCTGTCGCACCAGTTGGTCGAGGGCTGAGATGACGGGTCTGACGGAGGCATCTGAGGGGTTGGCAAAAAACACAATGTGCAGGCGGTGCTGCAATTCTTCTGCGGGTGCCGGGTGTTTGAGCAGTTCATGGAGTCGAACAATTTCGTAGTGGGAAAAGTGCCCCATAAGTGGATCGCCGGAGCGTGCAAAGCTGATCAGGCGTCGCACCAGTTCCAGTGCCTGTTGTTCGTTGCGGGCTGCCGCCATGAGAGCGTCTCCCAGTGACTGGAAGTACTGTTGTCGCTGTTGATCGAGCGGATGTGAGATGCGGATGATGCGACCGTTTTCCACCTTTTCAAGGGGCGGTCGCGGGTGCTGCTGCATTTCCATGCGCAGTGACCTGCGATAGGTCCATGGCTGGTCGGGCATCCCGGCGAGAATTTCAACTTGTTGTGCGAGTGATGAAAGGCGACGTTTGGCTTCGTGATGTGCTTCCGTGACGGGCAGAGCGGAGGCCAGTTGTTTCTGCCACGGAGCGAAGGCTGCCTGCAGTTCGCGAGCTTTGTCAGCATTTCTGGAAGCTTCGCGAGGCCAGTTCAGTGTGGTTTGTGCGGCAGCGGCGGTCAGGCTGGCCGGCCGTTTGGCGGTGCTGAAGAGTCCAACCGGATCGTTGGCATCTGCAAGAGGCAGCACAGCTACCTGCGCCCAGTCCCAGCCGCTGAGTGAAAGCTCAGTCCGGACGTGTTCCTTCTGAAGTCTGTCGAGCATACCGGTGCTGATCAGGCCTTTGTCCGAGTTGGTGGCGAGCAGGACGATTTCGCCCGGTATGGTCTGCAGGGCGCCGCTGGCCGGAAAGATTGCGTTCAGTGTGGCGAGGCATTGACGGAGGGGTTCCGGTCCGAAGTCACTGCTGCGGAATCTCTGCGCAAAAACTCCTTCGGCGGCGAGTGCCGAGTGAACGGCCGTGTAGAATTCGGCTGTGTTCAGTGAGGCCGCCGACATTGAGGAAGCCGGTGGTCCGCTGCAGACGATGGCATCGATGCTGGCTGGTGGCAGACTGCGAATTGCCAGTTCTGCGGGCTGATGACTGATGCGGACTCGGGTGTCATTTTCGGGGTTTTGCTGACTGGGTTTCCAGACGTGTGCGGCTGCCAGTCGGGTGATTCGTGGATCCTGTCGTATTGCGGTGATTTGTTGTACGGGAAAATGAGTGCAACTTCGGAGTGCAGCTCCTGCGTCATCGCCCAGCAGCAGGACGTGTCCGGGTTGCGGATGGTTACAGAGTGCCAGAATCAGTGGCAGTACATCCTCAGGTGGCTGTGGTGTTGTTTCTGGATTGCTGCTGGCTGCTCCCTGGGGAATCCCATTGCGTCGAAATTCCACCAGACTTCCGGTAAGTTTCCAGAGTGAGACTTCACCTGCAGCAGTTGGGAGTACTTCAACAAGTCTGGCGGGGGCTGACTGTGGAATAAGTTCCGGGTCCACATTTCTTTGCAGGGCGACCTGGGTGCGTTCTGAGAACATTAACCGCTGCAGCGGGGCGGCATCGGGCGTGCCGACAGCGGCGGCAATGGCTGCAGTGACTGTGATAATAGCCAGGTGCATACGTGGCAGTGGTCGAGGCAGCGGTTTTGAAGTGCCAGCGGCAGAGATTTCGGGGCGACTGAAGAGTGTCAGGCTGGCGAGCAGCAGGGCGAAAAGCTGCATCTGGATCAGAGCCGGCAGCAGTTGTGAGCTGAGTATGGAAAGGGATGCTCCAATGGTCATTCCGACGGTCAAAATCAGCGAGGTGGGCTGTGCTGGCTGGCGTCTGCAGGCGGACAGTGACAGAGCCAGTGGTGTACAGGCCATGGACAGGAGAGCAGCGATCTGCAGGGTCTGCAGCCCGGCTTCGTGTGCCGAGGGGGCCCACGTCAGATTCGAGTAAACGAGGCCTGGGAAGGCGGAGGGAGCCAGCATCAGGGCTGTCGGGGCGGCGAGTTTCAGCACCAGTCGCAGTCCGGGCAGGATGTGAGTCAGCATTGAGATGGCTGAGACGATGAGGAGTGCCAGTGCGAAGTTCGTGAACAGCCCGGTCAGTGAAGGCTGCGTGATTGTGAGGGAGGCGGTTGCTGTTGAGGCCAGTGCGGCTCCGGTCACGATGGCTGTGAGCCAGACTTGTGTGGTTGTCTGGAGTGGCAGGGACTGACTGAATTCGCAAGGTTCAGCTGGTCGATGGAATGCTGTGGCAGTGGCAATCAAGCCGCACAGTACGGCCCAGTTTGCCGGACTTCCGGGCAGCAGGCAGCAGGTGACAAGCAGTATTCCTGCGAGTATCCCGGCAGCGTGTCCCGGTTTCGAGTTGCCACTGATGTTGCAGGTCTGTTGCAGCCAGAGAGCAACAGGAACCATGCCAATGGCGACGACGGCACCAGGCAGGAGAAACCTGAAGAATGCGGTGGTGATTGATTCACCTGTGAGGGAGAGTGCTGCTGCAGAGAGGGTTTCTGTCAGCAGTACCGGCATGGCGATGACAGCGACTGTGCTGCAGGCAAGCAGCGCCGCTGGCAGTGCAAAATCCGGCAGCCCGGCAGCCAGCCGGACCAGCGGTTGCAAAAGGGCTGAGACGGTGACTGTGACGATGATTGCCGTGAGCAGTGCGAGGACTGAAGGCAGGCTGTTTCCGCACAGTGCAATCCAGAATGCGACTGTCTGGCAGGTCAGCAAGACGACGGTGGAGACACCTGTTGCTGCATGCAGAGCCGGGAGCAGGTGGCGGGGTGAGGGAACAGCAGTTCTAAAATTGATCACTCGCGTGGCATCCTTGCCGTGAGAGTCTGTTGGGCGAAGTAAGAAGACTGGCCGGAGAATGGACAGGCCGGGGCCTGTCTGGCAGGATTCGGGTGAATTTTACCGGAAACCCGGTTTTTGTCTCAAGACCGAAGGAAGCAGCGGAATGCATACGGCTCTGGAATGCTCTTTGACTGGGGAAATGCATGATGCGGGCTGTCTGCAGGGGCTCAGTCGAGCCGGGAAGCCGTTACTGGCGCGGTACGATCTGGCGGCGCTGCGTGACTGGACGCCTGCTGTGGTGCGTGCCCGTCGGGAGCGTTCGATGTGGCGATTTCATGAGGTTCTGCCGGTTAACCGGCTGTCTGAGGCCGTGAGCCTTGGGGAGGGTTTGACACCATTTTTGAAATGTGTTGAGCGTGGGGTGTTTGCGGGGTTTGGTGAGTTGTGGCTAAAGGATGAGGGATTTAATCCGACGCAGAGCTTTAAGGCGCGGGGGATGTCTGCGGCGATGACTCGGGCGGCGGCATTCGGTGTACGGACCGTTGCGCTGCCATCGGCGGGTAATGCTGCGGGTGCAGCGACGGCTTATGCGGCAAGAGCGGGAATGCGGTGCGTGATTTTTGTTCCCGAGGATACTCCACCGGCCAATATTCTGGAATCCGCCTGTGGTGGTGCTCAGGTCGTGCTTGTCAATGGGTTGATCAGTGATTGCGGGCGACTGTGTCGAGCGGCCTGCGACAGATTTGGCTGGTTTGATCTGTCGACATTGAAGGAGCCATTTCGTCTGGAGGGTAAGAAGACGATGGGCTATGAGCTGGCATTTGACCTGGCAGATGCTCGTGGTACGGATCGCCTGCAGCTGCCGGATGTAATTTTGTATCCGACTGGTGGCGGAACCGGTTTGATTGGGATGTGGAAGGCGTTTGATGAAATGGAGCGACTGGGGTGGATTGGTTCTGCGCGTCCGCGAATGGTGGTGGTGCAGGCCGAGGGGTGTGCACCGATTGTGCGTGCTTTTGAGCAGGGTGCGAATTCAGCACCATTATTTCCCAATGCCAGAACAGCGGCTTCCGGATTGCGTGTTCCGGCGGCGGTTGGTGATTTTCTGATGCTGGACATTCTGCGGAAGAGCGGTGGTACGGCGATCACAATCAGCGATGAGGAACTGATGCAGGGCGTGTACGAGCTGGCTCGTGTTCAGGGTGTGCATGCGGCGCCTGAGGGTGGTGCCGTCTGGCGTGCTGCAGTGCACTTGCGTGAATCGGGCTGGCTGCAAGCTGATGAGACGGTTGTGCTGTTTAACACCGGTGCAGCGGTGAAATACAACCATTTGCTGACCTGTGATGATGCGCTGCGACTTGATCATACCAGTGCTGAGTCTTTGAATCAGCTGGAACGCAGTCTGACGAGTCGGGGATTTGTATAGGGGCGTTTGGGTCAGTGAATTGCGGCGTTTTCCTGTTGTTCTGCCAGTTGTCTTTGTGCTTCGGCGCGGTCAGGTTCGTTGAGTCCAAGCCAGACCTTTTGCAGCAGACGGTGCACTTTGGGGCGACCTCCTCGAATGCTGACAGACTCTTCAAGGTCTCGTCGGGCATCGGACCAGCGCTGCATTGTCACGAAGATTTCGCCGCGAGTTGAGAGCAATTCCGGATTTCCAGGCACCAGTTCAAGTGCCTGATTGATGAGTGTGAGGGCATCTTGAGCTGACCCGGCAGGGTTGCGGACGGTGGCCAGTGCGAGATTATTCAGGACAACGGGATTTCGTCCCATACTGAGTGAATTTGCCTGCTGCAATGCCTCTGTTGCCGATTCGTAGCGTTCATTAAGTATGGCTGTGGTACCCATGATGATGAGAACATTTTCGGCGTCGGTTCCGGATGACCGGAGCTGCAGCAGAAAATCCTCTGCGCGGCCAGCGATACTGCCACTCAGCAGGCTGACGCGCGACAGTCGGTCGATGGCTTCCATGCGAGTCACAGGAATGGAGGCTGCTGTTCGCAGCAGGATGAGCAGTCGGACATCTGCATTGCCACCGGGCATGCGGGGCAGCCAGCTGCTGGGAACGGCCGGATTTCTGGGGGGACGACTGGCAGCCTGATCAAATTCACGAATGCAGGAACTGCCATAGAGTCGTTCCAGCTCTTCGCCAGCGGGGACTTCGCCATCTGCAGCGAGGAAAGTGCGAGCTGCAGCATATTGTTCAGCTGCGAGCATGCAGCGAGCGGCCAGGATACGGTCAGACTGAGAAGCCGATTCTTTGTTTGTGCTGTCGGCGATCTGTGCTGCGACTGCGGACGCTTCATCGGTGCGGCCGGCCTGCATGAGCCAGAAAACTAATCGTGGTGTTTCTTCTGACTGCTGCTGGGCGATGGGTTGCAGGCGGTCGGCAGCCTCGGAGTATTGTCCGTCCAAAGCAGCGGCAAGGGCCAGCCCGAGCTGCTGGTCAGTTGTGGGCTGCTGTGCGTTGACCGCATTTTTCCAGTGGGACAGCAATTCGGCAGACTGTGCAGGAGGGCAGAGAGCGCCCATTTCTTCCAGGTCTACCGCAAAGTGCAGGGAACTCAGGCTGTCTGGTCGAAGCTGCAGTGACTGCATCACGAGGCTGAGGCAGCTGTCACGGTTGATTGTGCCTGTAGCCAGAAGTTGTCTGGCCTGAGCCAGCAGCAGCTGGCTTTGGTAACGCTTCAGTTCATCGTTGTCGGCAGTTATTCGCTGTTTTGCAATCAGTTGTATGGCCTCTGCGGTGCGATTTTGCAGTGCCATGCATTGAGCCAGTTTCAGACGCAGGGGCGTGTCTTCGGGGGCACGAGCGAGTCCGGCGGCAAGTTTCTGTTCATATTCTTTGAGTCGGTCGACGGCAGTCTGCTGTTTTCCAAGCATTTTCTGCAGTTCAACCAGTGGAATGAGCCAGTCGTCAGTAACATCGGCCGCTGACTGCAGGTGTTTTTCTGCCAGTAGCCACTCACTTTCATTTGAGTAAAACTCGGCCAGCATTGCGTGAGCCTCGGGGTTACGAGGCTGTGCAGCCACCACGTGCTGCAGATGCTGCATCAAGTCCGCGGTGCTGAGCTGTTTCCATGGGGATTTCGAAATTGCGTTTTTGACAATCCACATATGGGCTGCTGGAAATCCGTGGTCACCGGTTTTGGTCAGTTCATGAAACTGCTGCCATGCAACTTCTTCACGGCCAGTTTGCCACAACAATTCGGCCAGTTGCATGCGGGCGGTCAGGTCGTCCGGCTGCAGCCCAATCAGTGCCCGAACACACAGTTCAGAAGTCTGCACGTCCGAAGCCTGTTCAGCTGCCGCCAGAATGGTGCGGTAGGCATCGACTGACTTTTGTTGATCAACGGAGCGACCCAGAATCTGAATGCCCAGCCAGACTGTGAGCACGAGGAATGGAATTCCAATTGCCAACAGGAACGGGTTGCGGCTGATGAACCATTCTTCCGTCCAGCTGGTGAGCAGCGGAACAAGTACGGAGGGTCGAAGCAGCGCGAGGGGCGACGTTTCGCGGGTCTGTTCACGCTCAACCATTTCGCGAAAAAACTGTTCGCTGGGGCGATCCCCAAAACGCACGTCATCGCTTAACGATGATTCCCATTCGTCATCGAGTTCTGTGGTGTTGTGAGCAGGTGTTTGCATGCAGGTTTCCGCCTGATTCTTTAGAAGATCAGCCTGATGCACTGGGCTGTAATGACGACAGGTGACAGCCACAGACAAATTGCCTGCAGCGGACGAGGAAGTTGAAAATCGGTTCGCGGTTCACAGGGCAAGGGATCCATCGGCATGGCGGCCACCAGAGCATTCCACCAGTAGACCAGCGGGCTGCAGAGGCTGCGGAGTGTCGGGGATTTTCCGTCTTCGGAATCTGCCGGTTCCTGCAGCGGAATTGGTGCCGTCAATCCAACCATGGCTGCTTCGGCGCTGAGCAGAAAGAAGATCGCTGGAAGCAGCATCAGCAGCGTAGTCAGCAGATACATGGCTGTTGAAGGAGATGTCCCGCCTGGACCACCCATCATCGCCAGCAGCACGATCCCGGAGGTCATATTCGCTGCGAACCCAGTCACCAGGACCACCGGCATCATCAGAGCGGCCTGAATGCCGGACCGTTTTTGCAGGCTTCCCCAGAGCAGTACCAGCAGTGCGAGGGCCTGCCAGGAAAAGAGGCCACCGGTGATTTGATCCATGTCCACAGCACCGGTCAGTACGGATAGCTGCTGGTCCTGACGAAAGTGGTGCAGCCCCTGCCGAGTGGCGGCGAAGCTGGTGAGGGATGTCTGCAGGTTCAGCAGGCGGGGCCAGATTGTCTGAGAGACTGTGGGCGGCAAGGAGAGCAGCAGCAACGGATATGTGAGCAGGTAACAGAAGTCTGCGGTTTCGGATTTGCGGACAAAGGAAATGGCGAGTGCTGACAGCAGGCTGCAAGCCGCTGCGGCACAAAGCCAGCGGGATCCCGTGATGACTGCTGCCGTCAGCAGCAACAAGTCCAGAGCGATCAGAAGTGAACTGCGAAACGTCCAGCGCGCCTTGAGAGAAGGTGTTCGCACTGCAGACAGAACGGCGAATCCGGTACCGGCGAGGGCTGGCCAGTAAAAACTGTCCTGAACGCGATTCCAAAGGAACCCCAGCAGCAGCGGGGCGTGTGCTGCCAGCAACACCAAAAGAGGAATCCGGCCCCTTGAAAACATCTGTGAACCCCGCTGAAGATCACCCCTCGGGCACCGGCCGAGGTACTGCATCTGGTAATATTCTTCGCTATCTACGGGTTTCTACCCGAAAAATGGGGGCTCAAGTGAGGGTTTTCCATGAATTTCCATTGAGGGGTGCTGGCAAATCCGAATGAGATTATGCGTTTTTCGGATTGCATGGGTCAGGCAATACGACTGAGTGTTCGTATGTTTAGTTTGCGTTTTGGTGTGTCGGGGCCGGCGGTGTCGGTTCCTTGATTGACATGGTGGCATTTAGCGGGTCGGGGGTGACGGTTTGTTTTTGTCCGGAGGGCCAGTGGATGGTGATTTCCAGGGGCCGTTCCTCGGCCAGCATGCCGAAGTGCAGCCATGGCAGATGAGTTGATGCGTAGCTTCCGCCTCCCTTGAGTTGTCTCAGCAGGGTTCGGGTGGTGGTTTTAAGTTCCACGATGCAGCCAACCGGGTGTCTTGAAGAACGCGTTCCGGCAAGGATCAGGGTGAGTGATGAGCCCCGAGTGGGTGTGTCATTTTGCAGCAGTACAGCCGGGGATTCGACTGGAGTTGTCAGCAGATCGAGTCGTCCGTCGAGGTTCCAGTCCAGCAGTGCCAGGCCTCGGCCGTTCACCTGCTGCATGAGCATTTGGCCAGCGTGTTCCGTGGATTCGCGAAACCATGTGTGGTCGATATTTTCCAGCAGCAGCATGCGTTGTTTTGCGGGCGAGTGCTGTGGAAAGCGGACGACGTTGCCATTGCAGACGGTGAGGTCTTCGTCGCCGTCGAGATCGAAATCGGCGAATCCTGTTCCCCAGCCGACGTAGTGTCCACCGACGGCGGCGATTCCGGTTTCTTCGCTGATGTGTCGGAACATCATGCTGCCCTGATTGCGATACAGAGCAAAGCTTTCCATCTCGAAGTTGGCTGCCCACAGGTCAAAGCGGCCATCATTGTCGAAATCCGCCGCGTCAACTCCCATGCTGGCATCGGGTGAGCCTCGGCTGCTGACTCCGGCACCACTGGAGATCGAACGATCTTCGAACCGTTTGCCGTCGGTGTTTCGATACAGGAAGTTCATCATGACATCATTACCAACATACAGGTCGGTCCGACCGTCGCGATCAAGGTCGGCTGCGACGACTCCCAGTGCTTTTCCATCGGATCTTACGCCCCAGGATCGGGACTGGTCGGACCATGTTCCGTCCGCCTGACTGATAAACAGGAAGTCCGGACAGGGCTGGAAGAGTTTGGGTGAGCAATTGTCGCGAGTGACGCCATCAGCAGCGAAGCACGGTGGGTCATTCTGAAATGACCAGTCGACATAACCGGCCACGTAAAGATCGAGACTGCCGTCATTGTTGAAGTCTGCCCATGCGGCGGACGAGCACCATGTGGGGCAGCGAATTCCCGCTGCCGCTGTTTCGTCTGTGAATGTGCCGTCTCCCTGATTACGAAAGTAAAGGACTCCGCCATAGCCCGTAATCAGCAGATCTGGAAATCCGTCGTTGTCGGCATCTGCAACGGCGAGTCCGTGGTGATACAGGGGAATCTCTGCCAGCCCGGACTGGAGTGTGTGATCCGTAAAAGCGTGGCGGCGATTGCGGAGCGTGAAAACTGGTTTTCCGAGAATCTGTTGATTGCTGAACGAGCCACCACCGGCGATCAGGGCGTCGGGCAGTCCATCGCGATCGAAGTCAGTGGCTGCGGTACCGGATCCGAGTGATTCGAGGATTGTGGCAAACCCGGACTCCTCGCCGCGCCGGGGAATAATTTCCGGGAAGCTGGTGGCTGGCAGAGGAGTGAAGCGAATCTGTGACGGTGGCGGGCCTGTTTCGGTGGCGGGTTTTGCGGTGACTGCAGATGGCGAAGGATCTTTTATCGTTTTCGGAGCAGACGGCGATTCTGCGCTGCATCCTGCCAGCAGTGGCGGCAGTGTCAGAACAAACAGGAGAACGGTGAATCCGCATCGCTGCTGCGATGTTTGTCTTACCGGCGACTTAGTTTGTCCCATTGATCGCGAATCCACAGTTGCAGGGGCAGCAGGGCAAAAAGCCATGTCCAAAAGGCTGTGATTGCCCACGCGAAAAGGCGACTGGGCTGATAGTTGTGAGTGATTGCGATGCGATCGACAACGTCGGGGATGGTCAGTACGGGGCCGGCAATGACGAAGAATGCAAAAAAAGAAATGAGCACGGTCAGCGGAAGTGCGGCCCAGCGGGTGAACATGGACAGCAGTGCGGCCACATGGCTGCTGAAGACCAGCATCAGTGCCCAGACAACAATCGTATTGGTATCGACCAGTGTCAGTACGCTGTTGCGTGACACGGTCAGCGTGAACACGGACCAGAAGACTGCTGGCAGGACAGCGATGAGGCAGCCGGCCGCTTTTTGCAGCAGTATTGACACGGTGGAACATGGTGTCATGGCGATCGTGGACTGGGTGGACTGTCGCAGTTCAGAGAACAGGGAGCCGGACGAGTAGAGCAGCACTTCGACGGTAAGCACTGCAGAGAACACCAGCATGGCGGTCCAGCCGAAGTCACCTGTCAGAACGATGCTCCACTGCCCCGTACCGACCTGTTGAATAACGACGAAGGCAGAGTAGATAGCGAGTCCTGCTGTGAACTTGAGCAGGAAGAACGGCCAGCCGCCTGTGTAGAAGTGGAAGTCACGCCAGGTGAGCGGAAGTTTCCAGCAGCGTTCAACAGGCAGTCTTCGCGTGCGGGGGCCGGACTGGCTGTCGGCGTCACTGGCATGCCGCGCCCAGGCAGTCAGCCGCAGCGTACTGACTGCGAAGCAGGCTGCGGCCAGCAGCAGACTAAGAGTGAACTGGCTGCCGAGAAATCGTGTGTTCTGCCAATTATTCAGGATGCTGTCGACTCGCCACCATGGTGAGAGCAGCTCAAGTGCTGGTGGGAGATTACTGAGTACTGTCATGACCGGTGCGGGCAGGATTCCGGGAGGCACAGCGGCAACCGTTGTGCGTGTGACTGAAGGCAGCAGAAAGAAGAGGATGGCCATGGATCCGGCGATGGCTGCGGCGCGTCCGGAAGTGGAGCAGCGAGCACTGCACAGGAGGGCTGCATTCGCCACCAGGATGAGCCATGCCGCGAGGGCGACCCACGCGGCCAGCAGCTGCTGCCAGAGGACTCCGCCTAAAGTCACAGCCAAAAACGAAAATGGCACCTGGACGGCCAGCAGCAGGAGTGCGCTGACGAGTCGTGAGGTGGACTTTCCGAGAGTGATGGCCAGCGGGGACATACCGGCCAGCTGCAGCAGAGCCAGAGTTCCCGCGTCTTTTTCTTCAGTGACGGCTGTGGAGAAATAACTGATGCCCGCAACAGTGATAATGACGATGTTGAGGGCGCAGATGGTTTCGAAGAACCGCAGTCCGATGCGAGTTGTGCCGAATGCATCTGTCCACGCCAGTGAGAGCGTAAACAGCATCATAAAGGCAAAAGCACCGCGCACTGCATGTGGCCAGACTGATCTGTTGTCGCTTTTCAATGTCCAGACAAACAGTGCTGTTGTACCGGAAATCATGCCGGGACTCCGCGAGTTGTCAGGTCCATGAAAGCGTCATTCAGATGGCGTCGCTGCTGTCCGAAGGAAGCGAGTGGCAGATCCAGTGGCAGCATTTCACGGAGCAGGTCATTTCCGCTGAGTCCAGCGGCAGCGCGGATGATGAAGTCGCGACCATTGCTGAATTCCGGTTCGGTAATCTCGGCCACACACGGCAGTGTTCTGAGTCGTTCGATGACGCCCGGGACGATGGTTGTCAGCCGCAGATTCCAGAGTGGCTGCTGATCGGTCGTTTCGAGCAGCAGGTCCATCGGGCCGCTGTATTTCACCTGGCCACGATCAATGACAGTTACGGCATCGCACAGATCCGCCAGTTCACTAAGGATATGCGAGCTGATAAAAACGGTCTTGCCGATGCGACGCAGTTCCCGCAGGATTTCCATGAGTTCGATGCGGGCTCGGGGATCCAGACCGCTGGCTGGTTCATCCAGCAGGAGCAGTTCCGGGTCATGCACCAGCACTCGTGCCAGACTGACTCGCTGCTGCATGCCGCGTGACAAGCCGGAGATCAGATCGTTGCGGCGTCCGTCCATATCTGTCAGTGTCAGTACATCGCCAATGACCTGATCCCGCTGCTGCTGTGTCAGTCCGTAGGCGGTGCCGAAGAAATCGAGGTATTCAGCGACGGTCATCTGGCGGTACATGCTGAAGTGGTCTGGCATGTAGCCGATCCGTCGGCGAACTGCGGCTGCATTGTGCCTGACATTGCTGCCGAAGATTTCAACCTCACCGCGGTTTGGCTGCAGCAGCGTGCAGATCATCCGCATGGTGGTAGTCTTGCCGGCTCCGTTGGGGCCGACGAAAGCGTGCAGTGTCTGCGGCAGAACGGCGAACGAGACGTTGCTGAGTGCCTGATGGCCACGAAAGGCATGTGACAGGCCGCTGATGGAAATTGCCGGAACGGTATCGCGAGTGATCACAGGCATGGCTGGCGGCTGGTTTCCGGATAAGACAGGTGATTTTGACGAATGTCAGGAGACTGCCGGGTCGCATTCTTGTCTGATTAACGGGGAAAAACAATACGGTGGAGGGCAGATGTCTGCAGTTGCGACAGGGCCACCAGTTTTTGCCGGTGGCCGCGAAACTGGCTGCTGCTCACTTTTCTGATGTCACGTCGGCTGCGATGCTGCGGAGGTTTGCTGTTGTTATGTTGTGCAGTAGCGGAGGACTGACCTGTGAGCTGGCTGTGGAAAACATCGGTGACTGTCCTGTGGTGTGTGATCTGCGTACTGCTGTTTTCCGGGGTGGCAGCAGCGCAGACAGCGGATCGCCCAAATGTCCTTGTGGTTTTTGCCGACGACTGGGGGCGTTATGCCAGTGCCTATGGTCGGCTGGAACCCGGCGGTCTGTCTGACATCGTGCAGACTCCGAATTTTGATCGCCTTGCGGCATCCGGCGTATTGTTTACGCGGGCTTTTGTGAATGCTCCGTCGTGCACTCCCTGCCGCAGCTCGCTGTTGTCGGGCCAGTATTTCTGGCGGACCGGGCGGGGGGCAATTCTGCAGGGGGCGGTGTGGGACGACAGAATTCCGACGTTTCCGCTGCTGCTGGAGAAATCGGGGTATCAGATCGGGCATACGGCGAAGGTGTGGAGTCCTGGGAGTCCGGGCAACGCACCGATCGGTGCCGGACGCACGGCGGTCAAGGGAGCCACGGGGAAGTTCAACGATTACTCAGAGGCACTGACTTCCAGCGAGGATCCGGCGGCGGCTGGTGAGCAGTTGCTGGGGGAAGTGCGGGCAAATTTCCGCAGCTTTCTGCAGTCGCGTCAGCCCGACAAACCATTTTTGTACTGGTGGGGGCCCACCACCACCCATCGCACGTGGATTCGCGGGTCTGGAAAGCGGCTGTGGAACATTGATCCTGAGCGACTGCAGGGCAGGATGCCGGGGCATCTGCCGGATGTGCCTGAAGTCCGTGAAGATGTGGCCGACTATCTGGGTGAAGTACAGGCTGTGGATGCGGGGCTGGGGGCGATACTGGAGGTGCTGCAGGAAACGGGCCAGCGTGACAACACCCTGGTGATCGTCAGCGGTGATCACGGGATGCCGGGAGTTCCGGGAGGAAAATGCAATCTGTATGACACTGGCACGCGAGTCTCACTTGCGATTTCGTGGCCGGCGAGGATTCCTGCTGGTCGAGTGCTGGATGATTTTGTGAGTCTGCCTGATGTGTGTCCGACGGTTTTGCAGGCAGCGGGAGTGGAGGTCCCGGCGGTGATGACGGGGCGGAGTCTGCTGACGATGCTGCAGTCCCGCGGTGCAGGTATCGCAGATGCGTCTCGTGATCATGTCGTGACTGGCCGGGAGCGGCATGTAGCGGCAGCTCGGCCTGGTTTTCTGCCCTATCCTCAGCGGGGGCTGCGAACTGCAGATTTTCTGTACATTCGCAATTTTGCTCCGGATCGCTGGCCCATGGGTGTGGGGCCGGGTTTTGGGGCAGAAGACGGCGGCTGGCCTGACCAGAAGACTCTGACGGCCAATACTTTTGCGGCGTTTGCCGACATGGATGCGAGCCCGACCAAGGCGTGGGTGATTGAGCAGGGGCTGCAGCGGCCGGAGTATCGAGTGTTTTTTGAGCGTGCGTTTGCAAAACGACCGGCCGAGGAGCTGTATGATCTGCGGCGTGATCCTGAGCAGCTGCACAACGTTGCGGGTGCAGCCGAGTATGCCGGGGTGCTGCGTCAGCAGAGTGAGCGACTGCTGCAGATTTTGAGGGAATCGGGTGATCCGCGAGTCACCACGGAGCCCTGCGTTTTTGATCTGCCGCCGTTTGCCGGTGAGCCTGAACCGGCGGCGGGAGGCAAGGCTGGCAAGGGAAAGCGCAAGGCTGCGGGTCAGCAGGAATAAGCAGCGGCCGTCAGGGGAACAGCAGGCTGACGAAGACGATTGAGAAAAAGCCGAGCAGCATGGCAGTGGAGACGGTGATGCCGATCACGGCGAGGGTGTGTGAGCGGCGTTCGGAAACATAGCTGATCAGGCTGAGGACGAGTGCCACGATGTTACTAAGCGAGGCACTGGCAGCGACGATCATGAGTCTTGAGAGTACCGGGGCGTTGGTGGAAAGTTCGCTGAGCTGAGCGCGTGTTGTGGGCAGCTGAATCAGCATTTGTCTGAGTGCTGTGTACAGCAGGGCCGTGATGATCGCGAAGACGACTCCGGCCCAGCCAAGGTGATCCGGGTAGTCGGGCTGTTCTGTTACCGGCGGGACTTCGGGGGAGCGATCGGTGGACATGGGCAGGCTGTTTTCCGGGACGGACAGACTGGGTGGCGGGCGAATGCGCGGTGGGAGGCACCGGAACGGAAGAGAGTAATGAAATAGGGGCGGGAAGTCGAAGTGAATGCCGAGATTCCCGTTGAAATCCCGGGCATTCTGCCGGGGTATTGCGGGGCAATTTTGCTATATTATCAGCGGGTGCTGCAGCAAGGGGTCAGGTATCCTGTGTGCGGTGGCGATTCAGACTGGCTGGGGTGGTGCGGGAAATCAGATCATGGCTCGAACGGCGGTGCTGGGTGCTGGAGCGATGGGTACGGCCTGCGCCTGGCTGGCTGCGCAGCGTACGGGTGCTCAGGTGTCTCTGTGGGCTCGGAATTCCGAATTTGCCGCAGCCATCGCTCAGACTCGCCGCAACGACCGTTTATTGCCACAGGTGCAGCTGCCGTCTGAGGTGCTGGTGACGTCCGATCCTGTGGCAGCACTGGCTGGTGCCGAGGTGGTGCTGTTTTGTGTGCCGATGCGTGGATTGCGGCAGGCCGGTGAATTTTTGCAGTCAGCGATTCCGTCGTCGGCGATTTTGGTGAGTACGATCAAGGGGATTGAGAATTCGACGCTGCAGCGTCCCAGCAGTCTGCTGCGACAATTGTTTCCGCGGCAGCCGATTGTGGCTCTTGGGGGGCCGTGTCATGCCGAAGAGCTGGTGCAGCGCAAGCCGACAACGATTGTGGCAGCGTCTGAGGACATGGCGGCTGCCGAATGCATCCAGCAGCGTCTGGCGACTGAGTTTCTCAGGATTTACGCGAATGCTGATTTGCTGGGTGTGGAACTGGGCGGGGCATTGAAGAATGTGATTGCGATTGCAGCCGGCATTTGTGATGGTCTGGGCTTCGGCGACAACGCGCGGGCTGCCGTGATCACTCGCGGGTTAAGTGAAATGGTGCGATTTGGGGTGACGCTGGGGGCAGAGTCTGCGACATTTTTCGGCCTTGCCGGGATTGGTGATCTGGTGGCAACCTGCACCAGCGGGCACAGTCGGAATCGTTATGTGGGCGAGCAGCTGGGGCGGGGGCATTCGCTGCAGCAGATTGAACAGTCGATGCAGGCTGTTGCGGAGGGCGTACTGACGACTCGCAGTGTGCATCAGCTGGCGGCCGAGTTTCAGGTGGAGATGCCGATTGTGGATCAGGTTTGTGCCGTGTTGTTTGCCGGCAAGTCTCCTTTGGAGGCAGCGGTGGATCTGATGAACCGACCGTTGAAGGCAGAGACATCACAAGTCAGCAGCTGATCTGAATAACGTTGAATAGCATAAGTTCCAGTGGATACGGAAACATGAAGTCGATTGGTGAGGCGTTGCTGGTCAGTGGTGAGATTTCTGTGCGGGTGACGGGCAATTTTCAGTTGCCCTGCCCTGTGCAGGCGTCGGGTGCGTCGCCGACCGAGCTGTGTGCTGCAGCGCTGCGTGAGCCGCTGGGTTACCCGGAACTGTCGCGCTGCATCTTTCCGGGTGACACGGTCGCTGTAGTGCCGGATCCGGAAACGCCGGGGCTGGCAGAGTTGCTGACGGAGGTGTTGCAGCAGCTGCAGCAGGCTGCGGATGGTACAGCCAATATTACGCTGGTGCTGTGTCCTGATCCGGCGGGTCGGCAGTGGGCGTGGCTGCTTGAGCAGTTGCCGGCAGCACTGCTGCAGCGAGTGCAGGTGCAGCACCATGATCCGGCGGACAGGAATCAGTCGGGATATGTGGCCAGTTCCGAGGGTGGCGAGCGTTTGTATTTGAACAGGCAGGTGTCGGAGGCAGACACGATCGTGACGGTCGGGGTTGTCTGTTTTGATGCTGATCTGGGAATGCGGGGAACTTCAAGTGCATTGTTTCCCGGGCTGTCGGACAGTGAGACTCAGCAGCGGACCGGATTCGTGCCAGGGCGACTGGCCGACGTCAGTGCTCAGCTGCGACGTGGACTGATTGACGAGCTGGGCTGGCTGACGGGGACTCAGTTTGCCGTTCAGGCGGTGCCTGGACCTGAGGGTGTTCTGCAGGTACTGGCCGGCAGCCCTGAGCAGGTCCTTGAGCGTGGGCGTCTGCTGAGTGAAGAGGTCTGGGAACTGGAGCCGGAGGCACCGGCTGAGGTGGTGCTGGGAGCGGTGGATGGTGGTGTTTGTGGCTGGCTGGCGCTGGGGCGGGCGCTGGAGAATCTGTCTGAAGTGGTTGAGCAGGGAGGGCGAGTGATTGTGGTGGCGGATGTCGAGTCCCCGGAAGGTCCTGCCATGCAGATTTTACGGCGGACTCAGGATCCGGAGAATCTTGTGCGACCGTTTCAGCGTGAACCCCTGGATGACAGTCGGCAGGCGATTCAGGTGATCGAGGCCTGTCGCCGTGCTCGGGTGTACCTGCTAAGTCGTCTGCCGGCGGAGGTTGTGGAAGAGCTGGGAATGATACCGCTGGGCAGTGAGGCAGAGCTGCAGAAGCTGCTGGGTACGCTGGGACCGGTCTGGTTGTTGTCCGGTGCTCAGTACCTGAAGTGCGTTGTCTGACGTTCCTGGTCTGTAAAGCAAAGAACCACGGTCTTCGGAAGAAGACCGTGGTGACTGTTGAGCACGGAAAATCAGAGCAGGCCGATTATTTCTTGCCTTTTGCCGGAGCAGCAGTTGCGGCGGCTGCACCTTCTTCGGCGGTCTTCTTCTTCTTCTTGCCGGACAGGGCTTTCTGCACGCGGACCTTGGGCAGGCCCAGCGGACTGCGTCCGGGGGCGAAGCGGTCTTCTTCCTGCAGCCGAGCGATTCGTTCGCCACGGGTCAGAACGTTGCGGGTGCGGCTGCTGCCGAGACGAATTTTGAGGGTCTTATCCAGAGACACTGAAACACTCCGATATACAAAAAACGCTAAGGACCGAGGTTCGGTGTGATGGTTTGAACTGAGAAACAGTCTGAAACGGTGTCGCAGACGTTATCGGCGCGGCAATTAGCCGGGCACGGTGAATTTCCCGCAGAATCATCAGCGAACCGAACTGTAGACGGATTTTTCTGCTTTCTCAACTGCCTGAACGCCAGATTCCGCTGTCGGGCATTGGAATCCGGAGGGCGAGACAGGCTAACGATGGTGGGGGACTGCGGAAAGTCAATTCCGCGGTCCGGGTCTGATATTTGGGCGAAATCGGCTGAATCTGCCGGATTTCGTGGAGTGCGCGGGGACTTTAGGAGGATTTTTGCAGGAATCGGACGTCGAAATCACCGTGAGTGATAGGATTTTTCGAGGCATTCGTCTGTCGGGGCAGAGTCAAATTCATGGTGCTCGCCGTTTTTCGGGGAACCTGCTGGTCATGTGTCCTCTGTCGCGTCAAAAGTTGCTGTGGTGCCTGTTTGTGTGTGGTGTCATGCTGACACCGCACCGGGTATCCGGGCAGCAGACCGGGCAGCGTGATGTGGCGGGGCAGTCGCCGGCGGCGTCGGACACTGTGAATATCGGTGACCTGGTACGGGATTTGTCTGCTCAGTCCTTTGCCGTGCGGCAGCGTGCGACGTCAGCTTTGCTGCGGCTGGACCAGTCGGCCTTGCCGGCCCTGAATGAAGCTTTATCGGTCGCCACGGGTGAGGCGGCCGATCGACTGCGGCAGGTGCAGCGGCGTCTGACTGAACGCTGGTTTCAAAGTCGGCTGCAGCGGTTGCAGGCTGAGGCAGACGTATCGGCTGCTGACTGGCCGGACTGGCAGCGTTTCGTGAAGATGTCTGGAGCAGCTGATCAGCCGGCTGATCGTCAGAGACAGCTGCGGGGGATCTTTCTGCAGCTTGTTCAGTCTGAGCCGGAGCTGTTTGCAGCGCGGGCGTTTGAGCCTGGGTCGCTGTCCGGGCTGCTGGAGGTTCGAGCGCAGTTGTTTGCAGAAAGTTGTGATGGTCGTGAGGATCGTCCATTTTCAGCGGGCAGCGGTCTTGCGCTGATGCTGCTTGGCAGCGATTCGTCAGTCAGACTGCTGAGAGCCACTTCTGCCTCCGTTTCCAGGGCCTTTGATGATCCGCGGTTTAGCGAGCTGGTGTCGAATGGAGTGCATGCAGAGAGTGTGCGTGGAGTAGTGTCAGGGTGGCTGCTGCGGCCGGGGATCAGTGCTGATCGTCCGCTGCTGTTTGCGATGCGGCACCGTCTGCCGGCGGGGCGTGAGCTGGCTGTACGAGTGTTGCAGGCTGATGCGCGGGGGCCGCAGCTGTACTACGCATGCATGTGTCTGGCTGTGCTCGAAAGTCGCGCTGACCTGAGTCTGCTGGAAGGGAAATTTTCTTCTGCGGCAGTGATCTGGCCTGTTCGTGGAGCTGCGGCGGCAGCGGCGGCGATCGGAGACAGGCCCTCAGGCTTTCAGGTGCAGCTGGGTGATGCAGCTTTGGCCGCAGCAGTGGTGCTGCGGGGCGGGCATCCGCAGGATCTGGGTGTGCCGGCGGAGGCTTCGGAAGTCATGCTGTTTCGCATGGATTCTGTGGGCTGTGTTTCTGCTGCTGAGCGCGAGGGGCGGCTGCAGCGATATCGTCAGGCTTATCCGACGCAGCCCTGACTGGTGTGTTCCGGCGGGATCACCATGCGGCCGTGTTTCGGAGTTCTGCCAGAGTGCGGATTTCCTGAGCCATCTGCAGCAGGCTGCTGGCGGGCAGCAGCAGGGCCGAGTGATGCAGGACCAGGAGCCGTTCAGCGAGGCGGGCAGCATTTTCCAGTGACCCGTGGCTGATGAAGCGGGATTTTGCATGAGTCGTGTGCAGGGCGGTAAAGCCGGGGTGCAGCGGAATGCCGCGTTTGAGGCAGGCTGCTGCGAATTCGTTGCGGGCTGTGGGGCCAGAGTTCAGCAGCAGTGCGGTTTTGTAGAAGGCTGCCGTGGCGCGGCCGTCGGACGTCAGCGGTGTGCTGTGAAATTCGGGAGACAGCAGCAGTGACACCGCGGGGCTCCCGGCGAGCGCCGACTGGAGCTGTCGAACAGCGGCTGCGCGGATGTGATTCTGCTGATCGAGTCTGTGGAGCTGTGGCAGGAGGACTGCTGCCTGCATTTCTGAAAGTGGCCAGGCATCGTTGCCGCGCTGAGTGAAGAGCGTGATGCGCTGAGCGAACTGCGGGTTGTTGGTGAGTACGGCGCCGCCGCGTCCGGCGGTCAGCAGTTTGCTGCCGCCGAAGCTGAGTATGGCGAGGTCACCGCGGGCCCCGGCCGGCTGTCCCTCAAGGCAGGCTCCGGGGTTCTGGCAGGCATCTTCGATCAGGACAATACCGCGCTCGCCGGTGATTTGCTGCAGCTGCGAAAGCGGTGCCGCAAGTCCGTGCAGGTGCGAGGCAATGATGGCTCGAGTGGCGGGGGTGATGGCTGCTGCGACTGCTGCGGTGTCGAGCACTGGCTGGTTGGGAAGAGTATCGACCAGTACCGGTCGAGCACCCAGCTGCAGCACGTTGATGAAGTTCGATTTGAAGTCGTAGGCGCAGAGGATGACTTCGTCGCCAGCCTGGACTCCGGCGGCCCGCAGGGCCAGTTCCATGGCAGCAGTGCCGCTGCAGCACAGGTGGCAGTGTTGTCTGTTGTGGCGTGTCAGCAGGGCCTGCTGCAGTGCGGTGCCATGCTGTCCGGAATAGCGCTGCCACGATCCGTCTGCGGTCAGCTGGCGAAAAACTTCCAGCAGCTGTTCAGCAGGCAGTGCCAGGGGCGGGCTGAAGTCGAAGGTTTCATCCGACATTTGTGCTGGGGGACTGGCAGGAGGCTGGGGGGGAGGGAGTTGGGTTGCCGGCGGCAGCGGGTGGCGGGGGGATGCGAACCTGGATTGCATCCCCTTCAACTCGAACTTCATAGCAGGCGGTGCGAATACCGCTGCGTGAATTGTCCAGCCATGTGCCGTCCTGCAGGCTGAATCGCCACGCGTGCCATGGGCACATGACAGCGTTGTCTTCGACGTGTCCGTCTGCCAGCGAAGCTCCCATGTGCGGGCAGAAGTCATTGATTGCAAGGTAGCGGCCTGCCGACAGGAACACCCCGACCATGGTGCCCTGCAGAGGAAAAGAGCGGCCCTGGCCTTCGGGGATATCGCCGACTTTGGCAACGGTCTGGAAATCCGACATGACGAATGCTTCTTTTAGCCGCAGGGTACAGCGGGTGGAGTGTCTGAGGAGAGTTGGGGCAGTCAGCCGTGGTCAGGCTGGAATGCTGAATTTGGAACCGCGATTCTACGTGAATTGAGGGAAAAAACGAAAGTCGGGAGGCTGTGGCATTCGGCTGTAAGAGAAAAGCCATATTGCCGTGGTCAGGAAAGGCCGGGCGTATGGCAGTGACGGCCCGCTTCTGCTATGCTCGGCGTTTGCGCGGATTTTCGTAAGTGGTGGCTGTCAGAGTCTGCAGGACAACGCGGGAATGTTTGCTGATCGAGTAATTCTTTACTGTCGGGCCGGTGACGGCGGCAACGGCTGCAGCAGTTTTCGTCGCGAAACGTTTGTGCCGCGGGGCGGTCCGGACGGCGGCGATGGCGGTGACGGCGGTGACGTCATCATTCAGGCTGACCGCAATCAGGGTTCACTGGGAAATCTTGTCGGTCATCGGCACTGGAAGTCAGAGCGTGGCGAGCATGGTCTGGGTGCTTTGTGTACCGGTCGGTGCGGGAAGCCCACGGTGATTCTCGTGCCGCCTGGGACTTTGGTGAAGGATCTGGAACACGGGCATCTGCTGAAGGACCTGCAGGATCACGGTGATTCCGTCGTGGTGGCTCGCGGGGGCCGCGGAGGCAAAGGCAACAAGCGTTTTGCCAATTCGGTGAATCGGGCACCGCGGGAATCCGAAGGCGGGCATCCGGGCGAGTACCGTCAAATTCAGCTCGAGCTTAAAATGATTGCCGACGTGGGACTGGTCGGAAAGCCGAATGCCGGCAAATCCACACTGCTTAGCCGGGTGTCTCGTGCGACCCCCGAAATTGCCGACTATCCGTTTACGACCAAGTATCCGAACCTCGGTGTGGTGCATGTCAGTTTTGACCATGAGTATGTGCTGGCCGACATTCCGGGTCTGATTGAAGGGGCTCATGCGGGTGCCGGTCTGGGGCATGAATTTCTGCGGCATGTCGAAAGGACTCGCCTGCTGGTACATCTGGTCGAGCCGGCTCCTTCGGATCTCTCTGACCCGCTCGACAATTATGCTCAGATTCGTGAAGAACTCAGGCTCTACGATGCTTCGCTGGCTGAACGCCCTGAGATTTTGGTGGTCACAAAGGCAGAACTGCCCGATGCTGCGGCCTGCGCAGAGCTGCTGCAGGAGACCACCGGGCGTGACGTGCTGCTTGTTTCGGCAGTTACAGGTCGCGGTTTACCCGAGCTGAATCGCCAGATCATCCAGCGTCTGGCTGAGCTGAAGGCTGCGGATGCAGCAGCGGCGGCTGTGACGGAACCGCCGGTGGAACGGACCGAGTGATCTGGGAGGGGGGTGCCATGCAGGCGGCGGATGCGGAACGGATTGAAGCTGCTGCCGTGGCTGCTCAGGCGACCCTGCTAAGCCGTCGCACTGCAGGCGGATGGTGGGAGGGTGAACTGTCGACGTCGGCGCTTTCGACGGCAACGGCCGTGATGGCACTGCTGCAGGCTGTGCAGTCAGCAGAGAGCACTCTGACATCTGCAGAGGGTGCTGAAGGCCGATATGGCCGGCAGGATGTGCAGCGCTGGCGGAACCTGGCCGCAGGCGGACTGCGATGGCTGTCCGAGCATCAGAATTCGGATGGCGGTTTTGGTGACACAGTTCTCAGCATCAGCAATATCTCGACAACCATGCTGGTGCATGCGGTGTTCCACTTTGCCGCCGGGCTGAGCTGCAGTGATGAGACCGGTCGTTTTCAGCAGGTTTGTGCTGCGGCAGATCGCTATGTGCGGGACGCCGGCGGTGTGCCTGCGCTGCTGCAGAGATATGGCCGTGACCGGACCTTTTCTGTGCCGATTCTCACCCACTGTGCTCTGGCGGGAATCGTGGACTGGCGCGAGGTGATTCCGCTGCCGTTCGAACTGGCTTGTGTGCCGCAGAAGTTTTATGCGGCGCTGCGGCTGCCGGTCGTCAGTTATGCGCTGCCTGCGCTGATTGCGATTGGGCAGGTGATTTTTCGGAAACAGGGGCACTGGAACCCGCTGTTGAGGTGGGTGCGAAAGGCCAGCGTTGGGCGTTCCCTGCGGGTGCTGGAATCGATCCAGCCTGAGCACGGCGGTTTTCTGGAAGCGACTCCGCTGACCAGTTTTGTCTGTATGAGTCTGACAGGGTGTGGGTTGCTGCAGCATCCCGTGGTGGCTCGTTGTCTGCAGTTCATTGAGACGTCGGCAAGAAGTGACGGCAGCTGGCCCATTGACACGAACCTGACGACGTGGGTGACAACCTTGAGTGTGAATGCACTGCAGGGTGCGGCGGATCAGGATTGGCAACAGCGTGTGGATGTGTCTGCCGTGCGGACGTGGTTGCTGGGCCAGCAGTATCGCGTGGTGCATCCTTACACCGGGGCTGCTCCGGGGGGCTGGTCGTGGACGGATCTGCCTGGCGGTGTGCCGGACGCCGACGATACTCCGGGGGCCATGCTGGCACTGCTGCATCTGCGTGGTGAGGGGGAGCAGTATTCGCAGGCTGAGCGGGAGTCATTATTGCGGGCGGGGGACTGGCTGCTGGGACTGCAGAATCGAGACGGTGGCTGGCCGACATTTTGTCGGGGCTGGGGTGCCCTGCCCTTTGACCGCAGTTCCAGCGATCTGACGGCGCATGTGCTGCGGGCGTTTCAGTTGTGGGAGCAACGGGCAGGATTTCCGGATCCGAAATTCAGGAAATCAATGGATCGGGGAGTACGGTATTTGCTGCGGCAGCAGCGTGCTGACGGTACGTGGCTGCCGTTGTGGTTTGGGAATCAGTTCAACGGTGATGACGAGAATCCGTTGTACGGAACGACTCGGGTTTTGCGGGCATTTGCGGCTTTGGGCCTGCTGGAATCGGAGTCAGGGTTGCGGGGGGTGGGCTGGATATTGCGGCAGCAGAATGCGGACGGTGGCTGGTCGGCTGTGCGTGGGATTCCGAGTACGGTGGAGGAGACGGGTTTGGCGCTTGAGGTTTTGAGTGAGGTAGCGGGACAGGGGGGTGAGGTGGGAGAGCGGGCGCTGGCTGCTGCGACGGGCGGGGCATTGTGGCTGTCGGCGAGGGTGGAAGCGGGAACAGTTGAACAGCCGAGCCCGATTGGCTTTTATTTTGCGAAACTCTGGTATTTTGAAGCTCTCTACCCGATCATCTTTGCCGTCTCGGGGTTAAATCGCTGGATCAGCGTGCGAAAACGCACGAAGATGGCTAGAATGCGTGCGGAATAAGTGCATTTGACCAATGCGGAGACCTTGACCGTGTCGATTGCTCAGGCCCAGGCTGATGTTTCGGACGACGAGCCGATTCGTCCTGAGTTTCCTCAGGAAACCTTGCAGGACGACGATGATCCTTTGCCGGTGAAGAAGAAGGGTCGTCGACGCAGTACGACTCATCTGAAGATCGTGCCTGAAACGCTCGAGCTTCGCGAGCGTGTGAAGGTGGCTGCTGAGCAGTACGCGGTATCTCTGGATCGTTCTCGTGCATTTACTCGAGACGAGCTTGAGCATCATGGTCGTGAGCTGCTGAACCAGCTGCAGTTGCCGGAAAAGTATCTGGGCTTTTCCATGGTGATGGTTGGCAACTATTTCTGGAAGCAGCAGTTTTTGGCAATTCCGTTCAATCGTCGGATGCTGTTGCTGCCGCATTGTCTGAAGCACGCCGAGGGCTGTCCTGCCGAGTATACTCAGTTTGGTCTGGACTGTGAGCGTTGCGGTGCGTGTTCCATCGCCGACTACAAGGTGCGAGCGGAGCAGCTGGGGTACAAGGTACTGGTTGCCGAAGGTTCGCCGGTCGTTCTGAAGATCATCGTTTCCGGCTACATTGACGGAATTCTGGGTGTGGCGTGTCTGAACGTGCTTGAAAAGGCGATTGACAAGGTGTTGATTGCGGGTGTGCCGTCTTACGCGGTACCGCTGCATTCGGGTGACTGTCTCAACACGACTTTGGATCAGGCGTGGGTCTGGGAGGTTTTGGATCGTTACGAGCCATTGCCGCAGAAGCCTACGGCCAGTTATGTGCCGCTGATGCGTGCTGCGGCGCAGGTGTTTGAGCAGGACATTGAGCGGTTGTTGCCGCGGCAGCGGACGAAGCCTGGTCAGTCGGGCAGTCAGGCGCTGGCGTTTACTGAGCGGGTGGCTTACGACTGGCTGGCGAATGGCGGAAAGCGTTTCCGTCCGTTCATGACGATTGCTGCCTGGTATGCGGCGGCTGGTCGTCCGATGCTGTCTTCCGGCGATCAGACTCCGCAGATTCCCGACGAGGTCGCGAAGGTGGCGATGGCGATTGAAGCTTTCCACAAGGCTTCTCTGGTGCATGATGATATTCAGGACGATGACCAGTATCGTTATGGCCGGCAGACGCTGCATCGGCAGCACGGTTCCGGGCAGGCGATCAATATTGGTGACTACCTGATTGGTCTTGGTTACAGGCTGATTCACGGCGCAGCGGACAAGCATCCGGCGGCGGCACTGGACGTTTTGAACAGCATGTCGACTGCTCATTTGCGTTTGTGCGACGGCCAGGGTGCTGAGATGGCCTTCCAGCAGTCTCCTGACTGGAATCTGTCGCCTCTGGATGCCTTGCAGATTTATGCCCTGAAGACATCGCCGGCTTTTGAGGCTGCTTTGTATTCGGGTCTGCGTCTGGCTGATCACCCCCTGGCTCGTACGGAACTGGTGTCACAGTTCTGTCGCCATGTGGGCATCGCGTTTCAGGTTCTGAATGATCTGAAGGACTGGCAGGGTGATACGGACAACAAGCTGGTGGCCGGTCAGGATGCGGCGGCGCTGCGTCCGACAGTTCTGCTGGCTTTGGCGCTGAAGGACGGCAATGAAAGTCAGCGGTCCGAGCTGCAGTTAATTCTGACGGGTCAGCAGGACTGTGGTGGCCCGGAGGCTCGTATTCGCCGGCTGCGTGAGATCTTCGAGGCGTGTGAGGTATTTGACAAGGCCGAGGTACTGGTCGAGCGTCTGCGTGCTAAGGCGGATGCGTTGCTGGAAGAGATCACCGACGTGCCGATCCGTGACCTGCTGCGGTTCTTTACAGAAACCGTGCTGGCGAAAGAACTGCCGCCGACGAATCTGGAAGCCAACCCGAACATCCTGGTGCAGCTGAACACGGTCACCAACGGAAGCGTGAGTCTGCTGCCAGTGATTCGGATGTAGGATCTGGCGTCCGTTTGTGGTTCAGACCAGCAGGCCTTCGATCGGTTTTGACGCCGGGTCGGCGATTGGCAGTTCCCGTCCATCAACAAGGAAATTGCCTGTCGAGTCGACTCCGACGGCCTGCAGCCACGTGTGGAACAGGTTTCCGTGATCGACCTGTTTATCGACGACTTCGGTACCTTTGTCATTGGTTGCCCCAAATGCAGCTCCGCGCGGCATGCGGCAGCCGGCGGTGCACACCGACCAGGCTCGCGACCAGTGATCGCGTCCGTAGTACTGGTTAACATTCGGTGTGCGTCCAAATTCGCTCAGCACAATGATCAGTGTGCTTTCCAGCATTCCGCGTTCGGCGAGGTCAGCGACAAAGGTTGAGAATGCTGAGTCGAATTCACCCAGCTGTTCGATGTGAAAGTTGAAGTTTTCGTTGTGGGTGTCGTAGTTGGAATGTGAAAGCTGAACGAAGGAAATGCCGCTTTCCAGCAGTCGTCGAGCCAGCAGGCAGTGTCGACCGAGGTCATGTTTGCCGTAGCGATCAATTGCGGCAGCGGGTTCCCTGGACACATCAAACACATCTCGCTGATTCATCAGCTTCTCAGCCTGTTCGAACGAGTAGGTGAAAGCTTCGGTCACTGCCGTGCGACGTCGGCTGAGAAAGCGTTCGCTGACTTTGCGACGGAAGTCCTGGCGTGCCTGATCTGAGTCTGCGGGAATGCTGTCGGGACGGACGGTGTTTGGAGGCGGGTTACCGTTTCCGAGCTGGACGCTGGAGTATCGCGGGCCAAGCCATGCTGAGTCATTGCCGCGACCGCCGCCGCCTCCGGGAGTGATAACGATGTGACCGGGCAGCGAGCTGTCCGGGGGATTCAGAGTTTTAGCGGCGACGGCACCCAGCTGAGGGAATTCGCCGGCGGGTGTCTGTCGCCGACCGGTCAGCATCAGGTAGGCACCTTTGCCGTGATCGTCTTCTGACGTATTGACGCCGCGGATCAGGCACAGGTGCTGCATCTGCTGGGCGGTTTTCGGCAGCAGTTCGCAGATGTGAATGCCGGGCACTGACGTGGGTATCGACAGGAACGGTCCACCGGTTTCAGTGCCCGGTTTGGGGTCCCAGCTTTCCAGCTGACTAAGACCGCCGTGCATGTTGAATACCACGATACGTTTCTGGTCGGACTTGAGGGCAGCGGCGATACCAGGATTTGCAAAAGCTCCGAGACCACCGACCATTGTGCCGGCACCGGCCGCCACGGTTCCGAGGAAGCGGCGGCGAGCGAGTCCGTGAGCGGCTGTATTGCAGGGGTAGTGAAGTGACATGGCTGATTCCCTGAGAAGGTTGGCGTGGGGTGCCTGCGAAGCGGCAAAAGTCAGTGATTGAAGCGGAATTCGGCGCTGCTGAGCAGCCCCCAGACAAGTTCCTGAGCGGCACGACTGCGATCCGGGCGAGCGGCCAGGAAGGCCGTCACTTCGGTCACCTCGTCTTCGGTCGGCATGCGGGTAAGCACTCCGAGGTACAGTTCTTCGGCTGCCACGCGAGGATCGGCAGTTTTGATGATGCGTTCAGTGGCGTTGCCGCCAGCGGGTGCCACCCAGCTGTTGATGGCACCGCCGTTGGCGGTGAACAGAGCCTGATCGGGGCTGGCGTAGAAATCTGTCTGTGGCTGCCCGGGTGCTCCGCCATAGATCGAGACGTATGAACCCAGGTTTCCTTTGAGTTTGTCCCAGGCTCGCTGTTCCAGAGTGGCTGCTCGCGCTGCCATGGCTGTCGGACTGTTCCTGATCTCATCGGTGAGTGGCTCGGTTTTGTTGAGCTCAGCTTCTTCGGCTGCGACGTACCGATCATAGACTGTGGTGACTTTGAAAACGGTCCAGCACATTTGTTCGGGAGAGAGTGGTTTGAGCGGCGACAGGGCAAATCTGTTGGCGAGATCTGCGGGGATGGGTTCGGCTGCGGTGGCAGTGGCGGTTGCGGCCTGACTGAACTGTTGCTGAGCTGCGGCGACTTCAGCATCAGCGGCTGCGGCCGCTGTCTGTCGACGGGTCAGTTCTGACTGAGCTGCGGTCAGCGTTTCGCGAGCTTTGAGCAGGGCCGCATCAGCTGCCGCCATGCTGCGAGCCGATTCGGCCGCCGCAGCAGCAAGGCTTTCGGACATGCTGGCGGCGGTTTTCAGTCGAGTCTGCAGAGATGTTGTCAAAGCCTCGGGTACGGCCGCGGCGGTGGCTGCACTGGCCTGAGTGAGCGAGGCATCAGCTTCCTTGAGCAGCTGATGAATGCGCGCCGCGCGAGTGGCAGTGGCTGCGGCCATTCTGTCGGCTTCAGCAGCGGCTGTCTGGGCGGCAACAGCCTGTTGCAGAGCCTGTTCCATGGACTGCACATTCGCCTTGCCGTCGGTGACTGTCTGAGCGGCGGCAACCACCGCTGCCTGTTTCGAGGCGACGTTCTGCTGTGCGGCCAGTTCTGCGGTGCGAGCTGCGACGAGTGTATTGACGCGGCCGGCGGCATCCATGCGAGCCGTCAGCGACGACTGCCTCAGCAGCAGATCGCTGTGGCTGCTGCGAGCGGCAGTTGCTTTTGCTTCCTCGCTGAACATGGCTTCAGCCAGCGGTGCTGTTTTTTGTTGGGCTGCCTCCAGTGTGGTGACGGCGCCTTTCATGGCTTCTGCCGGGGCGGCGACGGCCGCCGTTTTTTCTGCGGCTGCCTTTTCCAGAGCGGGGAATTCGGCGGTCACTGCTGTGGCGCGGGCGGTCAGTGTCTGACCGGCAGTTTTAAGTGCCTCGTCTGCGGGCAGAGCAGCTGCGGCACTGGCGGTGGCTGCTGCGGCGGCAGTCAGAGTATCGGCGAGCGTTTTCTTTTGATTGAAGGCTGCAGTGGCGGCGGCCGCCGCCTGTTCAGCTTCTGTCAGTTTCTTGCGGGCTTCTGTGGCGGCCGCGCGGGCTTTGTCATATTCCGCAGCAGCCGGAATCAGAGCCGTCTCAGCAGCAGAGAAGCCAGCATCGATCGAGTCGCGGGCCGTACCCGCTTCAGCTGCGGCGGCATCGACCGTGACCTTGACTGCAGCGACAGCCGGAAGTTCGGCAGCAGCATGCAGCTGCTGCACAACTGAGTCAGGCAGGTCGAACGGCCGCTGCCAGGGTTCACTCAGAGCCAGCTCACGCAGCATGCTGCGAATGTCAAACCCGCCAGCGGCAAATCGCTGAGCAAGTTCCTGCAGCAGTTCGGGGCTGGCGGCCGGGTTGTCCGGGTGCAGCATGTCCAGCGGCTGCACAAGACCTCGACCAAACATCAAAGACCAGATGCGATTGGCTGCATTTTCATTGAACAGTCGATGTTGCCCGGATGTCGCTGTATCTGCCAGCCACTGGCGACGATTGCTGATCGGAACAGAGCGGACGCCGTCAGCCGGAGCCACCGTGTATTCCTGACCGGGAATCAGGAATGGTTCGCGAAGTGTTGTGCCGCCGGGGAGACGGGCACCAGTGCGATGGGGCGTCCCCTTGATGAACACACTTTCAAACGTCAGATCAGATCCCGCGCGATCTGCCAGCAGTGTGACATCCTTGCCATCAATTTTGCGAACCACCGACGTGATACTTGATGAGACGGCCAGCAGCCCCTGGTAGTCGTGCTGCAGAAAGTCGGTGGTCAGGGGCGAGTCGTGGCACTGTGCACACTGCATATCTCGTCCGAAGTACAGTCGGCCGATATCCCGAGCCACGACATTCGGTTCCACTCCGCGGTCCAGCAGGAAGCGGGCCGCAGCACGCGACGCACCTGGTTCGCCGTCGGCCGTCAAGAGTTCTCGCAGCAGGAGATTCCATGGTTTGTTGGCCCGCACCGAGCTCATCAGCCATGCCATCCATTCGTCCTGCGAAACGTTGGTGTTGGGACGACGTTCCATCAGCATCACGTCGAGGGCAGCGGCCAGATGTCGGGTGTGCTGCGGTGATGCCAGCAGTCGGTCCACCAGTTTTTCACGTTTGGCCGGGTCGGTGTCCGCCAGAAATGCTCGGGCCTCATCAGCGGAAGGCGGCATGCCGATCAGATCGAGCGAAACACGACGCAGGTATTCAGCATCACCAGCCGGCGGTATCGAAACGCCTGCCGGCAGGGCCAGATGTCGATTCACCAGGGCCCGCACGGATTCCGGGGCTGCGGCAGTGGCCGAATCCGGGGCTGACTGGGCCAGAGCCTGAGACATCAGGCCGGCCGACAGCATGACTGACAGCAGCAGTTGGGAAAATACTGAACGGACTGCGTTCATACCACGTTCTCCGTGGTCTGGTCTTTGGAGTCGTCTGCGGGAGGGACCGCCGGGGAAGTTCCCGGTCAGCAGGCAGATTTCTGCAAAGAAGTGGGAGGGAAAGATCAGGCTGCGCCGAGCCCTGCTTATTTGAATCGGTGCGAATCAGCAAGAAATCGCATCAAATCAGCAGAACAGCGGCACATTCGTTCGCTGAGAACGACGCCGATCTCAGATGTACCCTGTGACACTTTCTCAGGTCAAGCGGGAAGAAAGCCAGAACGATCCGATCGCCTGATTCCTCGGAAAGGGAAATACGAGCGATTAGAGGGATTGCAGGGATTTTGCGGGGGGCGGTGCCGGCGGGCTCAGGCTCTATTTTTGGTAGATCGGCAGGAAGTGGTACTTCACTGACAGGCTGAGCACTGCCATCGCAGTGCAGTAGACTGCCCCGTGATTTCGTTCCTCACCGTTTTCTGCCAGCCATGAACCATCGGCAGCCTGTTTGGGCAGCAGCATTTCCTGCACCAGTTTCCTGGCTGTTTCCGCATGCTCGCCCCCGCGCTGATACATGCCCTGCGCGTAATAGTAGGTGCCGTACGAGCAGAAGCGTTCCTTCCATTGCGGCGGATGGGACAGCAGCCAGTCAGCAGCCCCCAGGGTCAGCGGCGATTCATATTCGCCGCACACCTGCATGGCGAGCAGGCCGGCGGCTGTCATCGTGAAAGTGGGATTGTTCTGATTCGGTTCATAACAGAAACCGCTGGCCTTCTTCTCGGGCAGCCCGTTGCGATCCAGCGGCGAGGCGTAGGAGCGTCGCAGGTATTCCACGGCATCTGAAATCGCTGCCGCTGGTACTTCCAGTCCGTCATTTTTTGCGGAACGCAGTGCCATGAGCTGCCACACGGAAACGCTTAGATCTGCATCGGCGGCCGCCGGCGTGTACCGCCAGCCACCACGTGCCTGTACTGGTTTGCGAGTCTTCTGAGCACTGAGGATGACATCAATCGCCCGCTGGCAGCGGTCATGAATCAGCACGTCCTGTTCGTCAGAAACCCCCATACCCAGCATTTCAGTCAGCATCAGCGTAATAATGCCGTGACCATACATGCGGGAACCGTCACGATCGCCGAAGTAACCCTTCGCGTCGACTCGATCATCCTTCAGCACGAACGCCAGGGCTCGCTGCATCGACTGGCCGGCCGGTGTCGGACTGCCCGGCTGAACTCCCACACTGGCCATCGCCATGATGGCCAGTGCAGTCATCGTGGTGTCGTGTCCGCGGTCAATGATCGCGCCGTCTTCTCGCTGCTTTGTCTGCAGCCAGGCAACAGCTCGATCCATCGCCAGGTCCACCTCATCCTTTTGAAACACACTGGCAGCATCAGCAGTGACTGCTGCAGCTGCTGCACCGGGCTGAGGTGCCGCAGGCTCCTGCCCGACGACTGTGCAGCAGCACAGGTTCACCATCAGCAGACTCGACAGGCACTGTCGCGTGAAATAAATGACTGAGTCAGTCGTCGATGGTCCCGAATTCTTCATTGCAGAGCTTTGCATCACTGTGGCTTTCGGGATCGTTCTGACAACACTCGGAAATATGTCTCCACACTTTTTCGCCAGGCTTCGGAAATCTGCTCACCGCGACCGCGAGCCACGTCTTCGGCTGCCTGGCCGCGAAGTCGACCCCAGTTGGCGTTCTCCGCGCGGCTGATCTGCGACACCTCAAATGGCTGGGCATCCGGTGGTTCCGAAAAACCGTCAGCGGACTGCTGCGATGACTGAGCCAGCGACCTGAGAGCCTGCTGTTGAGCCTGACGCCGGGCTGCTGCCAGCCGCGCCTGCTGAGCCTGAGCCGCCTGAGCCTGTGACAGTGGCTGCTGAGCCGGCTGAGATCCGGTCTGTTGCTGAGCCTGCTGCTGTCCGGACTGTGCCGCTTGTGCCTGCGCGGCAGCCAGCTGCCGATCCAGCTCGTCCAGCGTCTGAGCCAGCTGCACGGCCTGGGCCTGCTGTTCCGGAGTCAGTGCCGCAGCCTGGCCCTCGGCCGCAGCCTGCAGACTACCAGGCTGCTCACCCGGCTGAGCTGCCGCCGGCTGTTCTCCTGCCGGTGCCTGCCCAGACGGCTGCTGCCCTGCAGGTTGTTGTCCAGCCGGCTGTTGCCCTGCCGGTTGTTGCCCCGCAGGCTGTTGCCCCGTCGCCGGCTCGCCGGCCGGGTCTGGTCCGACGGCCGCTTCAGCCGCAGCCGCCTCAGCCGCAGCTGCCGCCTGTTCCAGCGGATTCAGGGCCTGTTCAATCTGAGCAGCGCGAGCTGTAAATGCCTGCTCAGCCGCTTCCAGATCCCGCTGAGCCTCGAGGGCCTGAGCGTTTGCGGGAGGCGTTTGCGGCTGTGCAGCCTGCTGCCCGGCTTCCGTTGCTGCTGCCTCCAGCTGCTGCTCGGCTGCCGTCGACTCCTGACTGGCCGCCTGCTGAATGCTCTGAGCGGTCTGCTGCAGCGTTTCCGCCACTGCCGGGTTGTTGAGCCGGCGTTCATGTCGGGCTGCTCGCGCCACATCTGCGGCCGCCAGCTGCACGTCCTCGGTCAGTTCCTGCTGCCGCTGTTCGGCCGCAGCCAGCTGATTCTGAGCCGGGGTGAGCTGACTGCCAAAATCGGTCTGCAGCGCTTCCGCCGCCTGCTTCAGTTTCTCCAGCGACTCCGCAGCCTCGCCGGCATACTGTTCGGCCAGCTGGGCCGCCGGGTTGCTGGCAGTCAGCGGCGGCATCGCCGGATTGTTTGCAGCGTCGCGATTCTGCTGCGCTGCCTGCATTTTCTGAGTCGCCCGGTCCTGCTGCCGCTGGGCATCGTCGAGGCGATCCTGCACCAGCTGTCGGGCCTGCTGCTGAGCGGCCAGCTGCTGCTGCAGCCCGGCATCAGCCGGCTTCCTGTTCAGCTGCTGCTGAGCCTGTTCGACGCGTTTGTCGGCCGTCCGCACTTCATTCTCAACATTCTTCACTGTCTGCTGCGCCCGCTTGACCGCCTCTTCCGCCTGTTTGGCGTTATTGTTTGCTGTCTGTTTCTGCTGCTCACGAAATGCCTGCCGCTGTTTTTCTGAATTCTTTTGCTGAGCTTCGCGAGCAGCGGCTTCCGGGAAGATCACCTGGTCCTTCGCCGCCGCCGTTTGTGCTCGCCCCTCATTCAGTACCGTCGCAGCTTCCTGAATCGCCTGCTTAACATTTGCCGTTGTCTGCTGCAGTTCGGACAGCAGCTGCTCTTCACGAGCACTGGAGGCTGCTGCGGCCGCGGCATTCAGCTTCTGCTGTGTTTCCGCCAGTTTGGCCTGAGCCTCCGGCGCCTTGCCCTGAGCAGCCGCCTGTGCGGCCTGAGCCACCAGCATGCCGGAAAGCTGTGCTGCCTGCGTTCCTGTCTGCCGCAAATCCTCAGCCAGCTCGCGCTTCCTGTTCTGAAAATCCGTATCCGACCGTTCATTTGCCTGCTGCAGGCTTTGATCTTCCGCAGCCGCTTCCTGCAGCACGCTTTCGGCATCTGCCAGGGCGTTCCGAGCAATCTCGGACAACGCTTCCTGCATGGCCGGATTACGCTGCAGTTCCGCTTCCAGTTCCTGCAGCTGCTGTTCTGCACTGCGGTCCAGCTCCTGATCCATGGCCTCCGCCTGCTGATACTGCGCGGCAAGTTCCGGGGGCAGTCCCTGCTGCTGTTCAACTTTTCGCAGCTCGGCGCGAGTTTCCGCCACTTCCTGACCCTGTTCAAGTGCCTTGAAGTGTTCGGCAACGGTTTCCAGTGCCTTCGCTGTCTGCTCCTGCTGCTCAGCGGCTTCCGCCAGTTCCTGCTGCCGGGTCTCCTGCGCTGCTGCGGCCGCCTGCTGCAGCTCCTGATTCATGCGTTCTGCCGGCGGCTGAATCAGGGCCATGCTGTCGTCGCTGTCACGCGCCCGCTCACGCTGCTCGTCCACGGCAGGATCCTGCCGCTCGGCATCCTCCACCAGCGCCTGCAGCAGATCCTGAATCTGGTCGTTGACCTGCTGTTGCTGCTGCTGCAACTGTGCCAGCTGCGGCTGCTCAGCCTCGCGCTGCTGTGGCTGCTGCTCGGCGGCATCAGCCGCCTGCAGCGTCTGTTCTTCCAGTGCTCGCACCTGCTCTGCCGCACGTTCTGCCAGCTGTGAAATCGTTGGTGCATACTTTGCAAGAACGGCGCGAGCCTGAGCCATCGCCGGCTGCAGCTCGACCGCTGCGGCCGCCATTTCCGCCGCCATGTTATCCAGCTCATGCCCGGTCGAAGTCAGCACATCTCGACGCCAGCGGCGTTCGGAAATACGTCGCCCCGCATCTCGGGCCTCGGCCGACCAGCGAGTCTGATTGAGCCGGTTGATGAGTGTTCCGTCAATTCGTGCCTCGCCCAGCCGGCGTGCCGCCACGTCCGCCGCATGCTGCAGCAGATCCCAGTGCCGCGGCTGATTAATGCGGGCCGTCCGCTGACGAGATCCCCAGCGTTCCAGTTCCTGCAGACGAGCCATCGCAGCCAGTGCCAGCGACAGTTCATGACCAGCCTCCAGCGTCCGCCATGCCGGAGCAATCTCACGCATCTGCTCAGGCAGCTTCACACCATCCGGATCTTCCGTCTGCTGCAGATACAGCACCGCATCGATGGCTCGGACCGCTAAGCCCGCATCGGCAGCGTACTGCAGATCCGCATCCGGCCGCGCTTCCGCCAGCTTCTGCCGACTGCGCAGCTGCTGCAGCCCGGGCTGGAATCGCAGCAGCATGCGGGCTGTGGAACGAGCCGCCTGCTGCTCAAGCTGTCGAGTTTTCTCAGCATCGTCCGCCGCTTCCCGCTGTTTGGCCGCCTGTGCCAGCAACGCTGCACGCTCGGCCGCAGCCTGCGTCATGGCATCCATCAGGCCCGCCAGCGGACCGGTGCGATTCTCCAGATCCCGCCAGGCATTCTGCAGTCTTCCAGGAATGTCCCCGTCCAGCACCTGCAGCTTTTGATACTGCAGCAACTGATCACGCAGCTGCTTCGTCAGCGCCTGCAGCTGTGGCAGGCGATCCTCAGATTCCATCGCCTGCTGCAGCTGCTCACGGCTGGCTGCACTGAAGTCAATCAGTCGAGTGGCATGACCGACAATCGGTTCCGGCAGCTTCGCTCGCTCATCCTGCAGCAGTCGCTCAAATGTTTCCAGCTGAGTCACCAGCAGGGACTGCTGCCGCAGCAGCCGTCGCCAGGTCTGAGTGGGGCTGCTGACGACAAATTCCTGATGCTCAAGCATCATCTGCAGATCGTGCGAAGCCGCATCAAACAGATTCCATGCTGCCAGCCACGAAAAATGCTCAGCCAGATTTTTCGCGTCATCTGCCGACATGTCGAAATTGCGTTTGACTTCGTTCAGGTCTGCCTGCAGGACCCTGGGGTCTGCCGCCTGAGCGAATGTCTGCAGCGTCGCCAGCACCGCATTCGGCTGCTCCATGGTCAGCTTTGCCAGAACCCGACCGGTCAGTTCCAGATCCGTCGCATCCGCTGCGGCAGGCATGTTTCGCAGCAGTGTCTGAGTCTGCTGCAGCACCGCCTCTGCGGCCTGCCGCTGACGTCCCGCCAGATCCTGCAGTGCTGTGCGATCAGTGACCGCCTGCGGAGCATCTGCCGGCAGCGATTTCAGACGTTCCAGGATTTCCGCAGCCGCCGTTTTTTGTTCCTCAAGCTGCGCTGCCAGCTTCTTCAGCGGCGGCTGCAGCTGCAGTTTCTGCTGCATCTGAGTATGACGGTCCGGATCAAATTCACGATCAGCAATCACAATTCGCAGCGGAGCCGATTCACCGCGACTGCCACGCCGGTCCACAGCCGACAGTTTGGTCAGCAGCTGATCGCCCGGACGCAGCGTGTGCGGCACCAGATCCCAGTCCCATTCCACCGTCACACTGCGACCTTCACTGCCCGCCACTTCCGTCATCTGCAGCGGCAGCGAAAACCACTCTTCCCCATTGATCGAAATCTGCTGCTCCAGACTGACCAGCGGCAGATCGTCCTCCGCCATCGCCCGCAGCTGCAGAATATCGTCCGGAGGCAGCAACAGGGTTGTCTGCTGCTGATCGACAAACCCGGTGCGAGGAATCAGGTCGGGCTGCGGCCGAATCTCATACCGCGGACTAAACACATTCTCAAACCCCGTCTCCTGCGAAACCAGATGCACCCGATACGTCCCTGGATCCTGAATCGGAACCGCAGCAGTCCACAGACCACCGGCCACCCGCTTCGTACCACTGCCCTGCTGTTCCAAAGGCACCAGCGGAATCACTACCGGCTCTTCAGAATTCAGCGGGTCCAGACGCAGCTCGGCCGCCGATACCGGCTGACTGGGCTGAATCGTCAGCCGGGCTACGGTTCCCTGCAAAGCCTGCAGATGACCATCTTCACCGCTGCTGGAAACCGGCTCCAGCTGACTATAGTCCGGAAACTGCAGCAGCTTTGTAAACTGCTCCACTCGCGGTCGCGGTCGAGTCGTAATGCGATGCCATTGGGTGATCGCGTCACCCGCCAGTATGCGATACTCAACCGCACCCTGCTCCAGTCGCAGATTGGCAGCAAACCGCGATTCTGCCTGCGGCTGCATGTCGTAACGCACCACGCCGGCAGTCTCGGACTTTGACTCCAGCACCGCCCGACTGACCGCACCGCCGGAGGTCTGTACAATCACGGCCGCAGTTTCGTCTTCCGGCAGCAGCAAAGAATGCGGTATCGGCTGCAGAATCTGCACCTGCACACGCGACACTCGGGCCAGATTGGCCATCGGCAGAATCGTTCGCACTGCCAGCTGGCGAAAACGCGGATCCGGTGCCGCCAGCAGAGACAGAAAGATCGCAGCAATCACCAGCGCCACGGCCGTCCACTTCGCCACCAGGCGAAATGGCAGCACGGCAGATGGCTGCACTTTGCCCATTCTGGCTGCCACTTCACCCTGCAGCAGACTGCGGAACATTGGCGAATCGTGCAGGCCTGCCGGATCATCCGCAGCCAGCTCCACAGCGGCCAGCAGCTTCTCACGCAGCTGCGGTTCCGTCTGCTCAACATGCATCGCGATTTCATCACTGGCCGGCGCCCGGAACAACTGCCGACCACACGCCAGCCACGCTGCCAGCAGACCCGGCACATACACGCAGGCCGACAAAATCCAGCGCTGCACATCCGTCAGCAGCCAGTACCAGTCCACCGCCGCCGCAAACCCCAGACACAGCAGGAAAGTGCTGAGCCCGGCGCTGAAACCGCGAACAGTCAGCAGCATCCGCCGCCGCTGCCCAAACTGCTGCAGACGACGCACCACAACCGGATCCAGAGGTATGTTCATCAGCTCTGCCCTCACATCAGGCCCGCTCGCCGCCGCAATAACCATTCACAGGTCAGCAGCAACAGAATTGACAGAAACCACCAGTAGCTCTGCCACAGCAGACTATCCGACTGCACAATTCGACCATTACTGTAAACACTGAGGATTTCCGGCAGTCGCCGCAAATCTTCTTCTCGCAGAAATTGTCCGCCACCAGCCTCAGCCATCTGCTGCAGCAGACTCTCATTCGCTGATCCGTCCCGCAGCTCAGTACCCAGTTCCGCAGTGACTGTGAAACTGCTGCGAGCCTGCAGGGCCTCGGCACTGTAACCGGCCGCCTGCACCGAAACCTCATAGTCACCCGCCGGCAATCCGGTCACCCGACCACGGTAAATTCCCGGCACGTTCTCGTCTGACTGCAGTGAAACGGTAGCAGCCACCTGCCCGCCACGCCAGACCAGTGCGTCCACTGTGGCCGCCACGGCCGGCTTCCCGCTCGCATCCTGCAGCCGAATTCGCACGTCCACAGCCTGACCCGGCTGATAGCTGACCGGTCCCGTATCCAGCGACAAAAACTCGCTGCTGACCGAAAACGACCGCGCCATCACGCTGCGAGCAATCTGATTCCAGATCCGCTGATGCCACAGATCGGCCGTCTTGTAACGCCACCGCCAGGTTTCATCACCCGCCAGATACAGGACCCGACCGGCACCATAGCGACGCGATACCATCAGTGGCTGCACGGAACCTCCCAGCTCCGCCTCCACCAGCACCTCTGCCCCTGGCAGCGCCTGCACCGGAATCAGCGCCTGCGGCGGCGGCAGCTGTTTCCAGAAGGCCCGGTTCTGCGGATCCTCAGCCGCCAGCTTCAGCATGGCATCCGCAGCGCCGCGATCCGTCAGCTGCAGTCCCACCGCAGCCGCCGCCGGTCCACCCGTCCACGACACCGGCAGCAAGGCTCCCAGCGAATCCGCCGCAGCTGCCCGCAGCTCGCCACGCTGACCGTCAATCAAAATCAGACCGCCACCACGCAGCTCGACAAAGTCCCGCAGCCACCGCTGCTCGGCCGCTGACAGCAGCGACAGCTCCAGTTCACCCAGCACCACAAGATCATAGCCAAACAACTGATCGCGGTTCTCCGGAAAACGGCCAGCCTCGGTGCCTCGCAGCAGCTCGCGCTGCTGCACTCCCGGACCCGCCAGCACCGCATTCACCTCCCACTGCTCGTCACGCTCAAACAGATTCCGCAAATAACGAGTTTCCCAGCGCGAACGCCCGTCCAGCAGCAGCACACGCTGCCGCTGCACTACGGCCGCCAGCCGCAGCGCAGCTTCGTTGTTCGCCGTACTGGCTTCACCCGCCAGCGGGGCAATCGATGCCGTCAGCGACAACGGCACCGCATTCAGTGATACCCCGTTCGCTGCCTCACTGGCCAGACGCTCCACCAGCGGTTCCACACCAAATGAAAACTCAAGCCGCCGCTCACCAGTACCCGTCGCCAGTTCCTGCTTCTGCCACAGCACATCGTTGCCGTTTCGAATCTGCAGCACAAACGGAGTTCCCGCAGCACCGCGATCCTGCAGCACCACCACACCCCGCACCTGATCCCGCCGAAAAACACTCTCCGGATGTTCCAGTTTCAGAATTGCCAGATCCGGAGGTTCCTCGGCAGCACCAATCGATACCGTGACCACCTTCGTGCCGGCCGCAGCCAGCTCCCGAGCCGTCTCGACAGGTGATGCTCCCTCCGTATGCCGTCCGTCCGTCAGCAGAACAGCCACCGCATCCTTGCGACTGCCCGAGCCACTGGCTGCCTGCAGCCCGGTGCTGAGATCCGACGCCTGAGCAAACTCTGTGAACAGGGACTGCGGCGGCTGAGCTGCAGCAGGGGCAGCCGCTACATTCCCCGCAGTGGCCGCCGTCGTGCCGGCAGCCGGAGCTGTCAGCGTCGATAACAATTCGGCAGACACCGGGACCGCCTGCGACCCCTGCAGCAACAGGACTCGCACTTCATGCAGCTCCTGCAGCTGCTGCAGGACTGCCGGCTGACCCCCCGTCAAAGCCTGTTCCAGCCGCTGCCAGCGCGGGGTGGCATCAAACAGTGTCACAGCCGCTTTGACCGCCGGGTCGTCCGGACTGGTCTGAGCCGCATCCAGCCAGCCCTGACTGATCGCAGCCGCAATGCGGCGAGCCACCGGCATGTGGCCGTCCGTCAGCTGCATGCTGGCGGAACCATCAAGGTACAGATCCAGACGGCCAGGCTCACCCAGAATCGTGCGATGCTGCAGCACCGGTCCGGCCAGCACCAGCACCGTCAGCAAAAACGCCAGCGATCGCAGCGTCGGCAGCAGCCAGCGAAGCCTGCCGGAGAGCGTGCGAGTTTCACGGCGGTAGTAACGGAACGACAGCAGCGACATGATCGCCGCCAGACTTACACCCAGCCACAAAGGCAGCAGTCCGCTGAATTGCAGGCTCATGCTGTGACTCCCGCAAATCGCTGCTGCAGGATCACTTCCAGGCACATCAGCAGCAGCACTCCGGCCAGCACCCACGGCCAGATTTCCGTCCCGTGCCGCTGCCGCCGGTCAGCCTCAAGGTAGTCCTGCACGGACGTCACCAGGGACGCTCCCAGCTGCTGTGCCATGGTCTTTTGCTGCAGCGGATCCAGCAGCAGCAGGTCAGATTCCGCAGCTTCTGTTTGTACGGCGAAGTGTGCCGGGCGTCCGTCGGGCAGCGTCATCAGGTAAATTCCCGGACGCTGCGTAGCAGTTGTTTCCGCAGCCAGCCAGCGTCCCTGCACGCGGGATGCGAGTGTGCTGCGAGTTCCCAGGGGGTCGGCAAGCGTGACAGCCGGCAGCTGTGAATGATCCGTCGCCGCCGGCGTGTCAGTCGTGGCGGGCGGTGTTGCCGGTGCGGGCGGAGTGAACAGAGCGACGGCCGCGGCACCGGCTGACAGATTGCGCGGCGGCTGAATCTGCACTGCCAGGGTGGCCACCAGCTGCTGCATCAGCGGCACATAAAAAGGACGCAGCGGCAGATCGGACCAGTCAGCATCGACGGCCGTGGCCAGCTGCAGCACGACGCCATCACCCAGCCGACGCTCCAGCAGCAGCGGGTCGCCGGAATCGAGGACTGCGGCGGTTGCCGTACCGGGCTGAGAGTCGCTGGCAGCGGCTGCGGTCAGCACGTGCCAGCGTCGAATTTCAGCCGTGGACAGATCTCCGTTGGCCGGGTCATTGAAGAAGGCAAGTGCCGGGTGTTCGGACCGCTGCGACACAATGCGGGCCGTCCGCGGGCCGGTCGCTGCGGGCGGAGCAGCAGTCGTCTGAGCCGTCTCGCCCGCTCCCCGCAGCTCGCCCCATGCAGCCGGCAGCAGTCCGGCGCCGTCGTTCCACAGTTTGGTGCGATGCCATTCGATATCCATGCGGTTGCCGGCTGCGATCAGCAGCGAGCCCCCGCCTTTGACCCACGCCGTCAGCCATTCGGTCTGCGGGTCCGTCAGTTTCGGCACGTTCGCCAGCACGACCACTCGCGCCGACTGCAGGGCTGCTTCCGTCAGCTGAGCCGGTGGCACAACCTGTGTCTGCAGCAGATCAGTCAGCGGAACTCGCCCAAAAGTCCAGGGCGTCAGTGCCACGGCGAGGTAATCGGTTTCACTTTGCAGCGGCTGTGATCCCGGATCGCCGTCGATCAGCAGCACTCTGACCGTATCCAGCAGGTCGATGGCCGCGGACCGCTGATTGTCGGCCGGCAGCAGATCGTCAGTCGCGACCGCCACCGTCAGTACGTGCGACCCGGCCACCTCACTGCGGCAGCGAAACAGTACGTCGGCCGTGCCACCGGATTTCAGTGCCGTCTGGACAGTGGAAATCGGCTGTCCGTCCAAAGTCAGCGAGACGGCGGCGTTGTCCAGATCCTGGCTGGAGTAACTTTTCAGTCGGGCCTGAATGGAAAATTCCTGTCCGACGCCGATCGGCTGCTGCGGCAGCTGCAGGCTTTCCACGGTGATGTTGTCGGGCCGGGCGTCGGGCCGCGGAGGTGTACCGGCAAGCAGCAGCAGCTGTGTGGGGATGTCGGAGTTCTGCAGGCGTTTCTGCAGTGCAGCGGCGGGTCCGCCGGCCAGCGAATTCCAGTCGGCCGGCTGGTAGTCGCTGAGCACCAGAATCTGTCGGCGGACGGCCGGCATGCCTTCCAGCAGATCGGCCGCCAGTTCCAGCGAACCTGGCATGTCACTGGCACCCAGACCGGCCTGCTGCTGTCGCAGCCGCCGGATAACGGTCTGCAGATCGGCCAGCGGAGTCTCGAACAGGGGGGTCGGGCGCCCGCCGGTCAGGACGACCGCCACCTGTGAACCGCGCGGCAGTTCGCCGATCACGCGGCAGGCAGATTCCACGGCTGCGGTGAATCGAGTGCCGCCAGGATCAGCCGCCTCCATCGAATAACTGTTGTCCAGCACCACCACCAGTGCCACCGGGGCATCGCCCAGCAGGCCGCTGCCGGTCAGCACAGGGCGCGCAAGGCAGACTGCCAGCACGGCCGGGATCAGACAGCGAATCAGCAGCAGGATCAGCTGATCAAGGCGAAACCGGCGACGATTCTGGCTGATGACGGATTCCAGCAGGTGCATCGCACCCCACTCAACCGTGCGAAACCGACTGCGATTGAAGATATGAATCAGCAGCGGGATCAGCAGAGCACTGGCCCCGATGGCCAGCAGCGGGTTCAGCAGACTCATCGGACTCGCCTCCGAATTGCCAGCCATGCTGCCAGGGCATCAGCCGTGGGCTGGCTGGTGACGAGCGGGACGAGGGTAATGCGATTGCGGCTGCAGCCGCGACTCAGCTGGTCGCGATATTCCTGCAGCTTCTGCAGATAGGCTTTGCGCAGCTGAGCCGGGTCGACCAGATGTTTTTGGGCCGAGTTTTCGAGGCTGGTGAACTGTGTCCACTGGCGAAACGGAAAATCCAGTTCATCCGGATCCCAGATCTGAAAGATGATGACTTCGTGGCGTGCGTGGCGAAAGTGGGCGAGAGCCTTCATCAGGTGATCGACATCGCCGAACAGATCCGACAGGATCATCACCAGTCCCCGCCGCTGAATTCGTGACGCAATCTGGTGGAAGACATCGGCCAGGGATGTTTCAGCACCGGGCTTCTGGGCAGCCAGCTCGGTCATGATGTGTTTCAGGTGCCTTGGTCGAGCCCGCGGCGGGATGTAGCGGCGGATGGCCGTATCGAAAGTGACCAGTCCGACGCTGTCCTGCTGCTGCAGCATCAGCCATGACAGGCAGGCGGCAGTGCGCACTGCGTAGTCGTGTTTGGACAGGCCGTCGCTGCGTGAGCCGCGGTAGTTCATGGAGCCGCTGCAGTCGACCAGCAGGGTGCAGCGGACGTTGGTTTCTTCTTCGTATTCACGAATATACAGCCGGTCGGTTTTGCCGAACAGTTTCCAGTCGATGGTCCGCAGATCATCACCGGGGACGTAGGGGCGATGTTCGCGGAATTCGACGCTGAAACCTTTGTGCGGCGAGCGGTGCAGTCCGGAGGCAAAGCCTTCGACCACCTGCTTTGCCAGCAGCTGCAGACCGCTGAGGCGACTGACGTCACCGGCGGAAAGGACGTTGGGGGCAGACGACATCCGGCACCTACAGCAGCTTGCGGTCGGGGCGAGGAACTTCACGCAGCAGGCGTCGGATCAGGTCATCGACACTGACGCCTTCGGCTTCTGCACTGAAGGTGGGCACAATCCGGTGCCGCAGCACGGGCAGCGCGAGTGCTTCGACATCTTCCAGAGTGACGTGGTAGCGGCCTTTCAGCAGTGCGCGAGCTTTGGCGGCCAGCACAAGCTGCTGACTGGCGCGGGGACCGGGACCCCAGTCGATCTGTTCACGGACCCAGGCGGCGGCCGCCGGATCTTTGGGCCGCGCCGCGCGGACGAGATCCAGCACGAAATTGCGGACGTGAGCCGGCAGCGGCACCAGCCGCACGGTGGCCTGGCATTCGAGAATTTCCGGACCGCTGACGACGGGAGCCGGAACAGCCGACTGTGTGGACGTTGTGCGATCAATGATTTGAGCTTCTTCATCGCGACTGGGGTAGTCGACGATGACGTTAAGCAGGAAACGGTCGCGCTGGGCTTCGGGCAGCGGGTAAGTACCTTCCTGTTCGATCGGGTTCTGTGTTGCGAGGACGAAGAACGGTTCTTCCAGTGTATAGGTCGTGCCGCCGACAGTGACTTTGTGTTCCTGCATGGCTTCCAGCAGGGCGGCCTGAGTTTTGGGTGGAGTACGATTGATTTCGTCGGCCAGCAGCATTTGTGTGAAGATGGGGCCGCGATCGAAGACCAGATCGCGGTGCCCGGTCTGGCGATTTTCCTGAATGATATCGGTCCCGGTGATATCAGCGGGCATCAGATCGGGAGTGAACTGGATGCGGTGGAAGGTCAGGGTCATGGCATCGGCGAGGGAGCGGACCATGAGCGTTTTGGCGAGTCCCGGGACGCCCTCCAGCAGACAGTGGCCGCGTGCCAGGATCGCGATGAGCAGCTGTTCGACAACATCCTGCTGCCCGACGATGACGCGGGCGACTTCGGAGCGAACTTTGTTGCAGGCCGCGACGAGACGCTGTGCGCGCTGCTGGTCATCGGCCGAGAGGGAATCGGTGGCGCTGGACATCGCTTGGACTTTTGGAGGAGTTTGTGAGGGAGGGGGAGTTGCAGTTTGTGGGGCGGGGCTGGGGCGGGGGCCCGAACGACCCGTGGCAGGAATTTCGCAGCAATGAGAATAGGCAACGGGAAGGGCAACTGCAAGGAATCCGGGGCCGCCATGCCGGCAGGAGGGGGGAATTATCTTTTTCGTCGGTGCGGCCCAGCCTTTTTTGTCCCGCTCGTTTTCCCCAGTCGCCCCCGCGCAGCGCGGCTGTTAGGCAGATTCCCCTTGTTCCCCCCCCCGTGCTTCGTGCTCGTGCTCGTGCTCGTAATCGTAATCGAAACGCCCTGACCGAGGACTCTTTTTTTCGATTACGAGCACGAGCACCATTTCATTGAGCACGAGCACGATTAGGCAGGCAAAAACGGGGCGGAGTTGGGGGAAAGTCGTGGTGGTCGTCGTCCATGCTGCGAATTCTTTCAGAATTCCAGGCAACAGAGTCTGTTCAAAGGGCCCCAGCAAGTCCGGCCCCGGCCCTGATCCTTCGTACTTCGTGCTTCGTGCTTCGTGCTCGTGCTCGTGCTCGTGCTCGTAATCGTAATCGTAATCGTAATCGTAATCGTGCTTTTGCTCGTGCTCGCCTTCCTCGCAGCATCCTGCAGCCGTTGTCCCCCGCATTCATTGCCGCGTGATGGCAGCCCGTGATGGTTCTTTTCGCAACGGATCGCCCAAAAGAATGTTCCCTCGCGGCACGCGCTCGATGGGACTCAGGGGCGGTCATAATTTCCCAGCTCTCGGGCGAGCCGCAGCGTCACAAAAAAACAGGGTGCCGGATCCTGTGGAATCCGGCACCCTGCGGTATGTTACCCTGCGCGGTTCAGAACCACGCCATGAAATGGATCACTCGGTCTGCGGGCGAGTTCCGCGGCCGCCGGGAGCACCCTGACCGCCACGCTGGCCACGAC